>BNUD01000019.1 GCA_025997095.1 Betaproteobacteria bacterium
TTGCCGACAAGACCTTTTTGATTGCCATCGGCGACCGCTCCGTGGGCGGCATGACCGCCCGCGACCAGATGGTGGGGCCGTGGCAGGTTCCCGTCGCCGATGTCGCCGTCACCAGCATTTTTGAACAGGGTGAACCAGGGGCTGTCATCGTTGCCCTCTGCGCCCCACTTTGCCGGATGCCATGACATTTGCACGGTACGAAACACCCGTTCCGGGTGCGGCATCATGATGGTGAAGCGACCGTCGGCAGTGGTCACGCCGGTCAAACCGCCGGGCGAACCGTTGGGATTCAATGGATAGGTTTCCGTGGGCGCGCCCCGATGGTCGACGTAGCGCAGCGTGGCGATGACCGATTCGGGCGTCTCCGATTCAAACACGGCGCGACCTTCACCGTGCGACACCACGACGGGCAGCACGGAACCCGCCATATCCCTGAAAAAGAGCGAGGGCGAATCCAGAATTTCCACCTGCACGAAACGCGCCTCGAACTGCTCGACGAGATTCCTGCGAAAGGCAGGCCAGTTTTTTGCGCCGGGGATGAGTTCCTTCAAGGCGCTCATCATCTGGCAGCCATTGCAGACACCGAGCGCAAAGCTGTCGGCGCGCTGGAAGAAGGCGCCAAATTCATCCCGGCAACGGGCATTCATCAAAATGGTACGCGCCCAGCCCAGGCCCGCGCCCAGCACGTCGCCATAGGAAAAGCCGCCGCAAGCCGCCAAGCCCTTGAAATCCTTGAGGCTCAAGTGTCCGGCGAGCAGGTCGCTCATATGCACATCCACCGCCTCGAAACCGGCGCGGTCAAAGGCCGCTGCCATTTCGTAATGACTGTTCACGCCCTGTTCGCGCAAAATCGCCATGCGCGGCTTTGCCTTGACATTGATGAAGGCCGAAAAATCCGCTTGCGGGTCAAAGGTGAGTTTGGGCGTGAGACCGGGGTCATCCTTATCCAGCAGCGCGTCATATTCCTGCGCGACACAGTGCGGATTGTCGCGCAGGCTTTGCAAATGAAAACTGGTTTCCGACCAGGCGCGGCGCAACTCGGTGCGCGTTGCCTGAAACACCCGTTTGGCGTTTCGCACGACGCGGATTTCGTCGCTCACGTTGGGGTAGCCCACGAAGCAATACGGCGTTTTGTATGCGCGCAGCAGGGCGGTGACTTTTTCACGGTCGGCGCGGCGAATCTGGATGAGCGCGCCTGCTTCTTCGTTGAACAGGGCGCGCACGAGGCGTTCGTGGTCGCGTCCGGCGAGCAGGTCGGGGCGCTTTTCCGCGCCGTCGACATCCAGTGTCAGCGCGTCAAAGCACAAGCCATCCATGTCCAGCGTCACGCCGACATGCCCGGCGAACGCCATTTCGGTCGCGGTGACGAACAAGCCGCCGTCGGAACGGTCATGATAGGCGAGCAACAGGTTTTCGCGGTTCAGGCGTTGCACCGCGTCGAACAGGGCTTTCAATTGCGCGGGATGGTCGATGTCCGGCGCGGCTTCGCCCGTCGCGTTGAACACCTGCGCCAGCGCCGAACCGCCCAGGCGTCCTTGCCCCAAATCGAGCAGCAGCAATTCCGTTTCGCCCGCGTCGGTACGCAACTGCGGCGTGAGCGTCCGGCGCACGTCGCCCACCGGCGCAAAGGCGGTGATGATGAGCGACACGGGCGACACCACTTCTTTGTGTTCTACGCCCCGCTCCGCCCACGCCGTCCGCATGGAGAGCGAATCCTTGCCCACCGGAATCGACAAGCCGATGTCCTGACACAATCGGGATACGGCGGCCACCGTGTCGAACAGACGGGCGTCCTCGCCGGGATAGCCGCACGCCGCCATCCAGTTGGCGGAGAGTTTGACATCGCCCAAATCGGCGACATCCGCCGCCGCCAGATTGGTGAGCGCCTCGGCAATCGCCATGCGCCCCGATGCGGGCGCGTCCAGCACTGCCATCGGCGTGCGCTCGCCCATCGCAAAGGCTTCGCCCGGATAGCCCTGAAAACTCATGCTGGTGACGGCGACATCGGCGACGGGAACCTGCCACGGCCCCACCATCTGGTCGCGGGCGGTCATGCCGCCCACGGAGCGGTCGCCGATGGCAATCAAAAAGGTCTTGTCGGCAATCGCGGGCAGGCGCAGTAAGCGATGGACGGCTTCCTGCAAATCGACCGAATCCGCCGCGAAAGGCAGCGTTGTGACGGGAACATGCGTCACCGTGCGGGTCATGCGCGGCGGCTTGCCCAGGAGCGCGTCCATCGACATATCCACGGGCTTGTTGCCAAAATGCCGGTCGGCAACCGTCAAATGCCCGTCCGCCGTGGTTTCTCCCACCACGGCGAAGGGGCAGCGTTCGCGCGCGCAGAGGGCGGCGAAGTCGTCCATGCGTTCGGCGGCAATCGCCAGCACGTAACGTTCCTGCGCCTCGTTCGACCAGATTTCGGCGGGACTCATGCCCGCCTCAAGAATCGGCGCCTCGCGCAACTCGAAATGCGCGCCGGATTCGCCGGAATGGGCGAGTTCGGGGAAGGCGTTGGAAATGCCGCCCGCGCCCACATCGTGAATCGACAGCACGGGATTTTTTCCGCCAAGCTGCCAGCAGCGGTCGATGACTTCCTGCGCCCGCCGTTGAATCTCCGGGTTGCCGCGCTGCACGGAGGCGAAATCGAGGTCTTCGCTGTTTGCCCCGGCGCTCATCGAAGACGCCGCGCCGCCGCCCAGACCAATCAACATGCCGGGGCCGCCCAGTTGCACAAGGCGCGTGCCGACCGGAAAACGCGCTGCTTTGAACGACTGCTCCGCCTGAATGTTGCCCAGACCGCCCGCAATCATGATGGGTTTGACATAGCCCCGCACCGTGTCGCCTATCGACTGTTCGTAGGTACGGAAATAGCCCGTGAGATTGGGACGCCCGAATTCGTTATTGAACGCCGCCGCGCCAATCGGACCTTCCAGCATGATGGCAAGCGCCGACGCCATGCGTCCCGGACGCCCTGCGTCTGTTTCCCAGGGTTGCGCCGCGCCCGGAATATGCAGATTGGAAACCGTGAAGCCACACAAACCCGCCTTGGGCTTCGAGCCTCTGCCGGTCGCGCCCTCGTCGCGGATTTCCCCACCCGAACCCGTCGCCGCGCCGGGGAAAGGCGAAATGGCGGTGGGATGATTGTGCGTTTCCACCTTGGCGAGAATATGCGTCAACTCGTCGCGGTAGCCGTAATGCCCTTGCGAATCCGGGTAAAACTTCGGGATTTTCGCGCCTTCAATGATGGATGAATTGTCGGCATACGCCACCACCGTGCCCTGCGGATGCGCCGCGTGCGTTTCCCGAATCATGCCGAACAGGGTTTTGTCGGCGGGTTTGCCGTCAATCACCCATGCGGCGTTAAAAATCTTGTGCCGACAATGCTCGGAATTCGCCTGGGCGAACATCATCAATTCCACGTCGGTCGGATTACGCGCCGCCTTGATGAAAATTTCCAGCAGATAGTCGATTTCATCTTCCGACAGCGCCAGCCCCAGATTGCCATTCGCCGCGACCAGCGCATCCCGCCCGCCCGAGCGCACATCCACCGTGGCAAGCGGTCGCGGCGGAAAATGCCGAAAAAGTTGCGCCGCGTCCGAAACCTTCGCCAACACCGATTCCGTCATGCGGTCATGCAACAGGGCGGCGACATTTTCACGCTGTTCCGGCGTCACGTTTTTTGCGAACACCCGAAACAAAACCCCGCGTTCGATGCGCTCAACCGCTTCCAGAGCGCAATGTCTGGCAATGTCCGTCGCCTTCGACGACCAGGGCGAAATCGTGCCCATGCGCGGCACAACGAAAAACGCGGACTCCCCTTCTGCGAAATCCGCAGGCTTAAGTTCCGGCGCGACCTCTTCCAGCAACGCCCCCAAACGCGCACGTTTGTCATCCGACAACGCCGCATTCAACGCCACAACATGCCAGTATTCGGCGCTCACCGCCGTCAGTTCCGGCAAAACCTGTTGCAAACGGGTCTGAAAACCTTGCAGACGAAACGCGGAAAAAGCGGCAGCGCCGCGCAAAAAGAGGAAATCAGCCATGAGAAAAACCATCGGGGGAAAACGGGAATCCGCGATTATACCGTTTCAAGCCGTGCTCTTATGGGGGATTGCGGAATGCGGCAGGGCAATTGCATGAATGCTAATGAAATCACCAATACCGCTTTTCGTGAGGCACGGGAGTAGGGGCACGGCGCGCCGTGCCCCTACTCCCCTTGTGGGAGAGGGCTGGGGAGAGGGGTGGCAGCGATTCAGTACGGAATTACGCCTGCACATGCTGAACCATACCCCTCTTCCGCGCTTTTACGTAAATTCGCGGGGCACCTCGCCTCCGCGCCCCGCCCAATTCCCTGCATGGAATTGGGCGTTCGACGGCTCGAAGCATTCGCTTCGAGCATTCCCGTCTCACCCCACAAGGGGAGAAGGGTGATTTCAGCATTCATGCGATTGCCCTGACTCTGCTGCGTCATCCGTGAAATTCTGGCTGAATTGACGGACAATGCGGTATTTCGCATTGGATAGACACACCCCATGCCCCTCTTGAAAATCTCCCTCGCGCAACAGAATTTCACCATCGGCGACCTCTCCGGCAACATTGCCTTGATGACGGCTGCCGCCCAAAAAGCAGCGGCGGAGGGGGCGGCGATGGTGGTGTTTTCGGAACTTTCGCTTACCGGCTATCCGCCCGGCGACTTGCTCTACGAAGCGGGTTTTCTTGCGCGTATCGAAAGCGCGCTTGCCGATTTGTTGGCGGCAACCCTTGCTACGCCCGGCTTGCATTGGGTGGTCGGCGTGCCGCTTGGTCGCACGGGGGCGGGGAAGGCGCTGGAGAACGGGTTACTGGTGATCAAGGATGGGCAGGTGGTTTTGCGTTATGCCAAGCAACTGTTGCCGACTTATAACGTGTTCGACGAACGGCGTTATTTCGAGCCGGGGGCGGAGCTTGCGCCGATCTTGACCTTGGGCGACACGCGCATCGGTTTCATGATTTGCGAGGATGCCTGGAACGACGCGGGGCGCGATTATCCGGTCAACCCTTTTACGCAAATGGCGGCTGCCGCGCCGGATTTCGTGGTCACCTTGAACGCCAGCCCGTCCGACATCGGCAAGCGCGGGCAGCGACACGCCCTGTTCGCCGCCGCCAGCCGTCGCCACAATCTGCCGCTGCTCTACGTCAATCAGGTCGGCGGGCACGACCAACTGGTGTTCGACGGCGCGTCTTTTGCGGTGACGCCGCAGAGGGGCGTGGTCTTTGAAGCGCCGCGTTTTGCCGAGGCGGTGGTGACGCTCACTTTTGCGGACGGCGCGTTTCTGGATGCCGCCGGGCAGGAACTTGCGCGCGTACCCGCCGAGGGGCTGTCGGTGATGGCGTTTTACCATCGTCAGATTGTGTTGGGGCTGACCGATTACGCCCGTCGCTGCGGTTTCCAGCGTGTGCTCGTCGGCTCATCCGGCGGCATCGACAGCGCCCTGACGCTGGCGTTGGCTGCCGAAGCATTAGGGGCGGAGAACGTCACCGCCGTCACTCTGCCTTCGCGTTTTTCCAGCGCGGGCAGCGTCGAGGATTCCGTCACCCTCTGCGCCAATCTGGGCGTGCGCCTGTTGACGCATCCCATCCGCGATCTGGTCACGACTTACGAACAGGGCTTTGCCGATGCCTTCGGCTTGCCCCTGCAAGGTCTGGCGCTGGAAAACCTGCAAGCGCGCGCGCGCGGTACGGTGCTGATGGAATACTCCAACCACTTCGGCGACCTCTTGCTCACCACCGGCAACAAGAGCGAAATTTCCGTCGGCTACTGTACCCTGTACGGCGACACCAATGGGGGTCTAGGATTGATTGGCGACCTTTACAAGACAGAAGTTTTCGCGCTCTCGCGCTACCTGAATGAAGTTGCCGGACGTGAGTTGATTCCCGCTGCCATCATCGACAAACCGCCTTCCGCCGAACTCGCGCCCAACCAGAAAGACACCGACAGCCTGCCGCCTTATCCGGTACTGGATACCCTCCTGAAAGTGTTGATTGAAGGCGAGCGTCTCTCCGCAGAAGAACACGATCCGGTATTCGCGGAGTACCAACGCCTCACCGCTGGCGCAGAAGGCGCAGCCCTCGTCGCCCGCATCCGTCGCATGATTTACAAGAACGAATACAAACGCCGCCAGGCCCCGCCGATTCTGCGCCTGCGCCCCCGCGCCTTCGGCAGCGGGCGGCAAATGCCGATTGCGGCGAAGTATGCGTAAGAGAAGTCCTCATGTCCGATAACCTCTACGACATCGCCGTTCTAATAGGTCGCTTTCAGCCCTTTCACAACGGGCATGCCGCAGTGTTGCGGCAGGCGTTGAAACTGGCGGGGCGGGTGTTGGTGGTGGTGGGTTCGGCGCATCAGGCGCGCACGCCGAAGAATCCGTTTTTCTGGGAAGAACGGGCGGCGATGATTGCCGATACGCTGCCTGCCGACCTGCGGGCGCGGGTGGCGTTTGTGCCGATGCGGGATTATTACGACGACCGGCGTTGGTCGGCGGCGGTGGCGCAGGGTGTGCGCGAAGCGGCTGCCCAATATGAAAACACGGATGCGAAGCGCATTGTGCTGACGGGTTTTGACAAGGACGCTTCCACCTATTATCTGAACCTGTTTCCGCATTGGGCGTTTCACGCCGTACACCGGCAGGGCGACATCGACGCGAGCCGTGTGCGCCAGCTTTATTTTGCGGATGGGGCGACGAACGCGCTCGCCGCCTTGCTGCCGGATGTTGTCGCCCGCTTTCTGCAAGACTGGGCGCACTCTGCGGACTATGCCGCCCTCTGCCGCGACCAGCAGACCCTCTTGCAATATCGGCAACGCTGGGGCAATGGCATTTTCGTCACCGTAGACGCGGTGGTGACGGTGGCAGCCCATGTGTTGCTGATTCGGCGCGGCAACCCGCCGGGGCAGGGGCTTTGGGCATTGCCCGGCGGTTTTCTCGAAGTTCGGGAACGGCTGTTGCGTGGCGCGTTGCGGGAACTGAAAGAAGAAACCGGACTGGACGTACCGGAAACCACTCTGCGTAAGGTCGCCGTCTTCGACCATCCCGACCGCAGCCAGCGCGCGCGCATCATCACGCACGCGCACTGGTTTGATTTGGGTGATTCGATGGAAACCCTGCCCGAAATTCAAGGCGCGGACGACGCCTCTGAAGCGCGCTGGATTCCGCTTGCCGAATTACCCGCGCTGGAAACGCGGATGTTTGAAGACCATTTTCATATTCTCAATCATTTATTACCCCTCGCCCTTGTGGGCTGAGGTTTACCCACATTCCAGATTTTTGACAAAGGTTACCCCTTTAGTTTCTCGTAGGCCGGGCATGGCTTTATATGCAGGGGTAGGGGCACGGCGCGCCGTGCCCCTACACACCCCTGATGCCCTGCATGTGAAACCATGCCCGACCTGCGGAACTGATTCATGCTCCCCACCAGTACCGCACGATATGGAAAAGATGGGGGCGGAAAAACTCAGGGAATCGACGCGATCCAGTATGCCGCCGTGTCCTTCAATCATGGAACCCCAGTCTTTCAGTCCCCGGTCGCGTTTGATGGCGGAGAGGACGAAGCCCCCGAAAAAGCCGAGCATGTTGATGATCAGCGCAATCAGGGCGGCTTGCCAGGGGGCAAAGGGGGTCATCCACCACAGCGCCGCGCCGACGGCGGTTGAGGTCAGTACGCCGCCGACCAGACCTTCCAGCGTTTTTGAGGGCGAAATCTCCGGCGCCAGTTTGTGTTTGCCGCAGAGTTTGCCCCAGATGTATTGGCAGACATCGCTGGTTTGTACTGTGATGACCAGAAACAGCGCCAGTTGCAGGTTGCGTCCGCTAAAGCCGGGGATGTTCAGCATCAGTAGGGCGGGCACGTAGGAGAGGCAATAGACGCAAATCATCAGTCCCCATTGCACTTTGGCGGCACGCTCCAGAAAGCGGGTGGTGTCGGCGCACAATGCGGCGGATATGGGCAGCAGCAAAAAGGCATAGACCGGAATCAGGATGGCAAACAAGCCGTACCAATGGGTGGCAATCAGCCAGTATTGCAACGGCAGGAAGAAAAAGAAGCACCACAGCAGGGCGCGATAGTCGCCCCTGCGGGTATAGGTGACGGAAATGAATTCGCGCAAAGCCTGAAAAGAGATGAAGGCGAACAGCAGAATCACGCCCGTGTTGCCGATCCAGAAGGTCAGCGCGAACAGAATCACCATCACCCACCAGGCGTTGATGCGGGCAATCAGGTTGTCGATGACCGGATTCGCCTGACCGCGTGCCAGACGCCAGCGCAGCGCCGCGCCAATGGCGCTGGCGATGAAGAGCAGTCCGGCGAGGGCGGAAAAAATCAACACGAGGGTGGTTTGCGGGTCAGGTATTTTTATGATCATTGTTTAGTCGCTTAAGGCGGCAAGGGCGAGCAGCGCGGTGCGGCAACGCGCCAGAAAATCGGCGCGGCGCTCATCGGGCAGCAGGGTGAGGGGCGCGCCAAAGGTCAGGGAGCAGAGGAGCGGGACGGGAATCAGCCCGCCTTTGGGCATGGCGCGTCCCAGATTTTCAATCCACACGGGCACAAATTCCGTCTGCGGGTGCGCCTCTGCCAGATGGTGAATGCCGCTTTTGAACGGGAGCAAGCCATCCTCCTGATTGCGCGTGCCTTCGGGAAAAAGAATCAGCGATTCGCCCGCCAGCAGCGGAGCGCCCATGACGGCGATGGGGTCGTCGCCGCGTTTGATGTGGCGGTCAAGCAGTACCCCACGAAAAACCCGCTCAATCAGGTAGTGGCGAAACGCGCCGCGTAGCCAGTAATCCGCCGCCGCCACGGGGCGGGTGCGCGCGCGCAGCGCGGACGGCAGGCACGCCCAGATGAGCAGAAAATCGCCGTGACTGCGATGATTGGCGAAATAGACGGTGGGCTGTGCCTTGGGCTGATTCTCCCGCCACAGGGCACGCACGCCGGTCATCAGTTTGATGGCGCGGCAAAAGGCGGACGCAAGCAATTTTTCCAGCATGGCGATTTACCGCAGAAAGTCTGCTGCGGATGACCAGAACATCCACAGCGTGATCACGAGCAGCAAAAAAACCTGCGCCGCAAAGCAAGCAAGCTGTCGATGCAACAGGCGGCGCGTTCCCGCGACACGTTCGCTCAAGGGGCGTGTTGATTCCGATGTCGGCTTTTGCATGGCATCAAAGGCTTGCAGGGATTTTTCCGGCGTCGCGTTTTCGGGATGTGCCGCCCATGCCGCGAATACCGGACGGTCAAATGCCAGACGCAAGGCGTAATACGCCTGAATGAACCCAAAAATGACCATCAACGGGGTAAGGCAAAATTCTCTGGCGGGCATCGCCATCCACAGCAGCGACAAACGGAACAAAATATCCACCAGCGCCACTCCAGTCAGGAGGCGGCTCCAGCCATCCAGCGCGCGGCTGGTTTCACACAGCGCCACGCCGATGATGGCAAGCTGTTCGGTGGCGTGGGGGCTGGTTTCAGTTTTCATGCCGGGCTTCTTGTATCAGGCGTTCCGCTTCTTGCAAGCGTTGCCGCCAGATGGCACCCAGCACGACTTGCGGGCGTTGTTGATGCAACAAAGTCAGCGCCGCATCCATGCTGTCCGTCCGTCCGCTCCAGCAGAGCCAGACGGCAACGGCTGCCGCGCTACGGGAATAACCGAGCGCGCAGGCGACCAACACCTCGCCCTGTTCCCGCAGGCGCTCGATGCGCCGTGCCGCTTCAAGCAGCGTTTGTGCCGAAAGCGGCGTCAGGTCGAGGCAGGGCAAGGCGTCGTAATACTGCATAATTCCGGTTCGCATTAGAAGCGAGACACGAAGACTGCCCGAAGACAGTGCTGTTGCACGGCAAGGCGAAGTCGACAAAGTATCGCTTCTAATGCGAATCGGAATCAGTGGCGGATGTTGCCGAAGGATTTTCCGCCCTGGCAAACCGTGTATGGATGCTTCCGACGCTGGCGACTGGAGGGACGTTGGGCGCGCGCCATGAACGCCCTGCGCGAAGCCGCGCGGCAGAAGGCAGGAAAACCAAGGGGGGAAAGCAGCATATCGCGGTAGATACGATGGGATTTGTGCTTGCCGTTATCGTCCACTCAGCCGGTATTTCGACAGGATCGTATCGGCGCTCGCGCCGTACTGACCCGGCTGTTTCGCTGGCTGCCGAATATTCAGAAGGTTTTTGCCGATGGCGGCGACACCGGCAAATTGATCGGCTGGACAGCGGACATGTTTGCCGCAACGCTGGAAATCGTCAAACGAAGCGATGCCGGAAAGTTCGTCGTCTTGCCCAAGCGATGGATCGTTGAAAGAACCTTCGCCTGGCTGGCGCTCTGCCGCGACTACGAAATCATCCCCCGGCAGTCCGAGTCCATGATACAACTCGCCATGATCCGCTTGCTCGTCAAGCGACTTGCTGATTTTAAAACAGCTTCTGAGGGAGCGCCGGAATGTCCGCTCGCTTACCCCCAGCTTCTTCCTGCATCAGCCATCCTCTATTCCAGCTTTCATACGCTTCTTCGAATCTCATCTTCCGTAACTCCTGTAGCAATTCCGTTCGCCTCATCTCCAGCCTCCTCACAGGAAAATTGAACAATATGACGACCGGACATTTCATTGGCTACAAAACCGGACAGATTCAAAACGCGTGACACGCTCTCCACGCCACACTTGGCTGAAATCGCGCGCCAGCGTATTATCCGGCGCTGACTGGGTTGGTCAGGCGGCGTTTGCTTGCCACACATCAAGGTCATCACCGATTCCATTTTCATTCTGGAGGCCGCATGGGTTTTCTACGCTTCCTCGTGATGCTCGCGCTTCTGTTCGGCGCGGCGGCGGCGGGGGGGGGTATTTCTGGTTTACGCGCCCCTTGGCATTGACGCAAAGTGTGGAATTTCGCGTGCCGCCGGGCGCGGGTTTGCGCGGCGTGGCAAAGGTGTTGAATCAGGCGGGCGTGGCGATAGAACCGAATCTGCTGGCGCTGGCGGCGCGTTTGACGGGCAAGGCGCGGGCGATACGGGTGGGGACTTACGGCATTGCGCCGGGGGCGACGCCGCAAAGCCTGCTCACGATGTTGACGGCGGGCAAGGTCTTGCAGGTGGATGCCCAACTCATCGAGGGGTGGACGTTTCGCCAGTGGCGCGCGCGCGTTGCCGCGCATCCGGGGCTGGAACATGTGACCGACGCGCTTTCCGAATCCGAATTGATGCGCCGCATCGGATTGTCGGGACAAGCCCCGGAAGGGCTGTTTTTCCCCGACACCTATCGGGTCGACAAGTATTCTTCCGATCTGGAACTTTTCGCGCTCGCCGCCCGCGCCATGCAAAAACATCTTGATCGGGAATGGGAGGGGCGCGACGCGAATCTGCCCTATCGCAACCCTTACGAGGCGCTCATCATGGCGTCCATCGTGGAGAAGGAAACCGGAACGGAGGCCGACCGCCCCTTGGTCGCGGGCGTATTCGTGAATCGTCTGCGGATCGGGATGCGCCTGCAAACCGACCCCACAGTCATCTACGGTCTGGGCGAGCGTTTCGACGGCAATCTGCGGCGGGTGGATTTGCTGACGGATACGCCTTACAACAGCTATACCCGCGCCGGTTTACCGCCAACGCCGATTACCATGCCGGGGCTGGCTTCGCTCAAGGCGGCGCTGCATCCGGCGGCGACCAGGGCGTTTTATTTTGTGGCGCGAGGCGATGGCAGCAGCCATTTTTCCGCCACGCTGGAAGAACACAATCAGGCGGTGAACCGCTATCAACGGCGCGGGCGCAGTTAAGGAAGAAACGCATGAACGATACAACGCGAGGCAAATTCATCACGCTGGAAGGCATCGACGGCGCGGGCAAGAGCAGCCACGTCACCTGGCTTGCCGATTTTTTACACACGCGCGGCAAAACCGTGTTGTCTACCCGTGAGCCGGGCGGCACGCCGCTGGGCGAAAAATTGCGGGAAAGCCTGCTCTCCGAAGCCATGCACGCGGAAACGGAAACCCTGCTGATGTTCGCCGCCCGCCGCGAACACATCGCGCAGCTCATTTATCCTGCGCTGGCGCGTGGCGACTGGGTGATCTGCGACCGTTTTTCGGACGCCAGTCACGCCTATCAAGGCGGCGGCAAGCGGCTGGATCGGCGGCGTTTGAGCGCCCTGGAGCAATGGGTGCATGGCGAAGGCAGCAGCCAGCCCTGCGAGCCGGATTTGACCCTGCTGTTCGACGTGCCCTGCGAAGTGGCGCGTCAGCGCATCGTGCTGGCAGGGCGGCATCTCGACCGCTTCGAGCAGGAAGAAGCGCAGTTTCACGACCGTGTGCGTCACGCCTATCTGGACAGGGCGCAAAAATTTCCGGGGCGTTTTCGTGTGCTGGATGGCGAGGCGAGCCTGGATGCGGTGCGGGCGCAGTTGGAAAAAATCCTCATGGATTTTGGCGCATGAAGACGGCAGAAGAAGAAAAACGCCACGCTGAAATCTGGCGGCAGTTGCGGAGCACGACAGAACTCCATGCAGCAAGCTGGCAACGTTTGCAGGCTTGGCGCGCGCGCTTGCCTCATGCCTTGCTCCTCTCCGGCGCGCGCGGTTTGGGCAAACAGGATTTGGCGCGGGCATTTGCCGCGAGTCTGCTCTGTGAGTCTTTGCAAATAAACGGTTCTGCCTGTGGTGAATGCGCCGCTTGCCACTGGTTCGAGCAGGGCAATCATCCAGATTTCCGTATGCTCACAAAAGAAGTCTCGATGAAGGCGATGGATAAAGAAAAGTCCGTTAAAGCAGGCGTATCAACCGACAAAGACGAAAAAGAAGAGAAATCCAATCGCAGCGGTCAGGAAATCATCATCGACCGGGTACGCGAACTGGACGAATTTTTCGCCGTCGGCTCACACCGGCAAAAGTCGCGCATCATCTTGATTTATCCGGCGGAAAGTCTGAATGCGGCAGCGGCGAATGCCATCCTGAAAGTGCTGGAAGAGCCGCCCGCCAATACCCTGTTTTTACTGGTTTCCAACGAGCCGATGCGCCTGCTGCCCACCTTGCGTAGCCGTTGCCAGAATCTCGCCGTGCCGCTGCCCGACGCGCGCGAAGCCGCCGCCTTTCTTGGAGCTTCCGGCTTGAATGAGGCGGCGACCTGGCTGGCGCTGGCGGGCGGTGCGCCGGGGCTGGCGATACAGCTTGCCGCCAAAACCACCGATTGGGCAGCCCCGCTGACCGATGCCCTGCAACGCGGCGACCGGCTGGAAGTCATCGCCACCGCCGCGAATCTGGAAAAAGCGCTGAAAGCGGTTAAGGGCGAAAATCCCCTGCCAATGTTCATGGATTGGACGCAAAAGTGGCTGGTTGACCTGAATTTAGCCGTGCAGCATCTACCCATTCGCTTTTATCTCGCACAACGCGCTAAAATCGAGGCGCTTGCCCAAAAAAGCCAGCCCGTGAAATTAACCCGTTTTTATCGCCAGTTGTTGCAATTACGGCGCGAAAGCGAGCATCCCTTGAACCTGCGGCTCTTTCTGGAACAGTTTTTTTTCCGTTACCGCGCCCTGTTTGTGGAGTCATAAGCCACCATGCCAATCAAACCGCCTACCGCCCGCCCCAGCGTGCTCTCGCTGAGCATCAATTCCAAATCCGCGCTTTACGCGGCGTTCATGCCCATGCTTAAAAATGGCGGTATTTTCATTCCCACGCCGCGTATTTATGCCCTGGGGGACGAAGTGTTCATGCTGCTTTCCCTGATGGACGAACCCGCCAAGCTGCCCATCGTCGGCAAAGTCGCGTGGATAACGCCCGCGAACGCGCAAAACAACCATCCGCAAGGCATCGGCATCCAGTTCAACGCCGACGAAAGCGGCGTCGAAGCCAAGCGCAAAATTGAGGGCATTCTGGCAGGCGTGCTGAATTCCTCGCGTCCCACCCACACACTCTGACGATGCTCATAGATTCACATTGTCATCTGGATTTTCCCGATTTATCCAGCCAGTTGCCGCAGCTATTGGACGCCATGCGGCAAAACGACGTGCGGGGCGCGGTGTGCATCGGCGTGAATCTGGAAGACTTTCCCCGCGTACTCGCCCTGGCAGAACAACACGCTCACCTCTTTGCCAGCGTCGGCGTGCATCCCGAATACGAGAAAGCCGAAGAACCGGATATTGCCCGCCTGACGGCGCTTGCCCGCCACCCGAAAGTCATCGCCATCGGCGAAACCGGACTCGATTATCACTGGCATCAAGACAAACCCGAATGGCAGCGCCAGCGTTTTCGCACCCACATCCGCGCTGCCCTCGTCGCGCAAAAACCATTGGTCATTCACACCCGCGAGGCGGCGGAAGACACCCTCGCCCTTCTCGAAGAAGAGGGCGCAAAGCAGGTGGGTGGCATCATGCACTGCTTTTCCGAAAACTGGGACATCGCGCAAAAGGCGCTGGCGCTGGGTTTTTATATCTCCTTCTCCGGCATCGTCACTTTCAAAAACGCCGCCGCCGTCAAGGAAGTTGCAAAGCGCGTCCCGTTAAACCGCATTCTGGTTGAAACCGACGCGCCCTATCTCGCGCCGACCCCATATCGCGGCAAGACAAACCAACCCGCCTATGTTCGCTACGTTGCCGAAGAAATCGCCCGCCTGCGCGAACTGGATTTTGCGGCAGTCGCCGCCGCCAGCAGCGAAAACTTTTTCACTCTTTTTCCGCAAACCCGCGAGGCAATCGCAAAATGAAATCCATTCGTAATACCCTGGCAGCCTTGCTGCTCGCCATCCCCTGTCTTGCAGAAGCCGCCGTCTATGATGAAATGATGACCGCCGTCAAACTGGGCGACCGAAGCGCCGTCATCGAACTTTTGAATCGGGGCATGGACGTAAACACCAGCGATATCGAAGGCAACACCCTGCTCATGCTGGCGGTGCGCGAAAACCATCCAGAACTGGTCGATCTGTTCATTTTGCAACGCGCCAAAATCAACGCCCGCAACATGCACGGCGACTCCGCCCTGCGCCTCGCCGCCTATGAAGGCAGGCTGATCATTGTCCAACATCTGGTCGCAGCGGGCGCGCAAATCGAAACGGAAGGCTGGACGCCGCTGATTTACGCCGCGTTCAATGGACACGCCGAAGTCGTCGAATACCTGCTCGCCAAAGGCGCAAACGTAAACGCCATCAGCGAAAGCGGCATAACCGCCCTGATGGCCGCCGCGCGCGGCGGCTACGCCGACCTCGCCAAACGCCTGACCGCGCTGGGCGCAGACATCAACCTGAAAGACACCAACGGCAAAACCGCGCTGGACTGGGCGATTGGCGCGCGCAACACAACGATTGCCGATTTTCTGCAAGAACAGGGGGCGCGCAAGGGGAGAGATATTAAGAAGGTGAAGAAGTAGGGAGAACCCGATTTTCAATGGGCATCGTAGGAGAACGACCGATGATGTAGGAGCACGGCGTGCCGTGCCCGACCAACCGCGAGCGAGGTGGTTTCAATCCGCCCGCAGCAGCGAGCGGACGCCTTTGTAGGGGATGAGCGCAGCCCCCAGTTTTTCCTGTTTGAGGAGTACGAACTATGACAGCTATTACCAACGCACACCATGAATGGGCTGTGGTTGATCGCTTACGAGCCATGCTTGAGGAGCAGCCCCACAAGAAATACAACGTAACGCAGGCTTATGGGTTGTGCGTGGCAATTCTGGCATGGGTGATGCAACGGATCCGAACAACAGAGGAACAAGCGCAGTCACCGGAAGACAGGACTGCGGTCTCTCTGATGAAAAAATTGAAAAAACAAAAAATTGAGTCTTCGCCTTGGTGCTTGCAGAAGGACGTTAATAAAGGGCAGGAATCATCTGATTTTGACTTCAAAGGATATTCTGCCTTTTGTTTCCTGAAATGGTTGCGCAACGCAAGCTGCCACGGAGATGCCCGTAATGTTTTCCCAATCAACAATAGAGAAGAGCTTGTGGGTTTCGAGTTTCGGTCAACCGCTAGAGGAGATGACCGAGAGCGAGCGGTCTTTCTGTGCGAGGCAGATCTTAGAAAAATTGGCATCGTTTTGGCGAGTCAGTATTGTGAGGCGTTGCAGAACGTGAGTGTGTTTCCGAATAATTTTGCAAATGAAGCTCAAACTATCAACGAGAAAAGGATAGCAACGTAAATAGTCGGAACGCCAATACCCTTGTCAAAGTTTATGATATTTGAAAAATAGATAAACAGCGCGTAGGTTGGGTAAGCCGAAGGCGTAACCCAACATTGGCGATAGAACAAGCTGAACTGCTTGATGTTGGGATGCGCTACGCTTTCCCAACCTACGTGTTCAATGCCTTTGCCTCGTTCGCAAAACACAATCGCGCCGCCTGAATACCGCTTCTGACCGCCCCTTCCAGCGTTGCCGGATACTCATTCCATGTATGGTCGCCCGCAATAAACAGCCCATGCCACGGTGTTGCCTGCGGGCAGCGGGGCAGGTTGGGGAGGCAGGAGAAGGTTGCGCGTTGTTCCTTGATGAGGTGATGGGGCGGCGGCGAGGTATTCGCCAAATCAGGGAGCAGACTGGCGATTTCCTTGTGCAAGACGGCTGCCAGCTCATCTCCTTTTAAGGTTTCCCATGCGTTGTGAGCGGAGAAGCTGGCGGCGAGTACGCCTTGCCCCCGGTCGACCAACCATTGCCCGACGCCGGATTGCAGGGACATGAGCGGGAAGGGCAGGGCGACGCTGGACGGGTAATGCAAATATATGGTGGCGATGGGTTCAAAGCGCAAGGCTTGGGCAGAGAAGGGTAGTGTCGGCGCAAGCGGAGAAATGAGCGCCGACAGGTGTTGCGGCGCGACGGCGACGATGACCTGATTGAAAATCTCACCTTCCACATCCCAAACGCTATCGACGGGTTGCAGACGCCGGATGCGCTGGCGGGTGCGTATTTGCACCTCCCGCGCCTGTAGCCACGCGGCGGCGGGTTCGGGCAGCAAGGCGGAAAGCGTATCGCGGGGCAAGAGCAAATCGGTCGCGCCGGATTCAGCACTGCCCAGACTGTCGCGCAGCACATACGCGAACACCTGCGCCGAAGCCCGTTCGGCGGGCGTGTTGAGCGCCGCCAGACAAAGCGGTTCCCAAAGCCGCTGACGCAGTACGCCGATTTGACCAGCGGCGGTTAACCATTCGGCAACGCTGCAATCCTGCTCCAGCCAGAACTGCTGACGTTTGAGGCGCTGCATCCACAAGGCGCAGGAGAATTTTTCCTTCAAATTGACGCTCTGCGCGGTGAGCAATCCCCACGCCAGATTAAACGGCGCGGACAAGCGGGGCAGGGCAAGGCGAAAGCCTTGATTGTCGCGGACTTGCAGGGGGAGGCGTTGGAGTTTTTGTTCCGGCGAAACCCCTACCCGTTGCATCAGCGCGAGGGTGTCCCGATACGCGCCAAGCAGGATGTGCTGCCCGTTATCCAGATTTTTCGCGTCGGCAACGTCTGCCTGTTTTGCCCGTCCACCCAGACGACGACCGGCTTCAAACAGCGTGAGGTCGGCAGCAGGTGCGCGTTCTGCGAGTTCGACCGCCGCCGCAATGCCCGCCCAGCCGCCGCCGATAATGGCGATTTTCATGTAATAGCCTTGATGTTGCCAAGTGGCGAAGGGGAAATCATACCGTATGGAGTATGGTAGGGCGGTATCGAAGAAAGCGCCGTTACTGGGAGCGTCGGCGTCCCCGCTGGCGGTTTTAGCATCTTCCGCGCCGAACCAAACCCGCCGGCGAGGACGCCGGCGCTCCCAGTTTGGTCAATCTACGGCGTGTTCGTTGATGCCGCCAACCTTTGCTTCACATGCAATCCGCATTCCCTGGTTTCAGGGTTTTCCCACCACCAGCGACCGGCGCGGATGTCTTCGCCGATGCTTAAAGAACGGGTGCAAGGGGCGCAGCCGATGCTGGGGTAGAACTGGTCGTGTAGCGGGTTATAGGGCACGTCATGCTTGCGGATGTAGGCCCAGACTTCCTGTTCGCTCCATGCGAGGAGCGGGTTGAATTTTTCGAGTCCGTGCTCGGCGTCGCGGGTTTGTACGGCGAGGTTTTGGCGGGTGCCGGATTGCGCGGCGCGCATTCCGGTGATCCATGCCTTGTTGCCCGCCAGGGCGCGGGCGAGGGGTTCGACCTTGCGGATGCGGCAACAGGTCTGGCGCAGGGCGACCGATTCGTAAAAGGCGTTGATGCCGTTCGTGTGCACGAAATTTTCCAGCGCGGCACGTTCGGGGTAGAAGACGGCGAAACGCGTGTTGTAGTGTTTTTCGGTCGCCGCCATGAGGTCGTAGGTTTCCGTGGGCAGACGCCCCGTATCCAGGCTGAAGATGCCGAGGGGCAACTTGTTGTTCAGAATCAGGTCGGTCAGCACCATGTCTTCCGCGCCCAGACTGTTGGCGAAGACGGCGGGGGCGTATGCGCTGGCGATGCGCCTCAAGAGCGCCAGCGCCGCGTCGGTTTTGGTTTTTAGCGATTGCAGCAGTTCGGGCGTTAATTCCGGGTGGGTGGCGGGATTTTGCACGCTCTGGCGGTGGGGTAGCGGGGTGAAATCACTCATGGCGTTTGATTCGGTAGCGGTGTTTGCGTGGCATTGCGGCGAAACAGGGGCGCGGGCGGGATGATTGCGCCTTGGTAGGCGTGGCGCAACATGTGTTGTCCGGCGGCGTTTTTGAGCAGGGCAAGGGCGGCGTCGGCGTTCTGGTCTTCACGTAGCGCCCAGGCGGTAAAGCCGGTGCGCCACATGTACAGCAGTTGGTCGGGCAGTACGTCGCCCACGGCGCGGATTTCACCCGTGTAGACAAGACGCTCACGCAGCAGACGGGCGAGGCTGTAGGCGCGACCATCGGCGAATTTGGGGAAGGAGAGCGCGATGGCGGCAAAATCCTGCACCTTTAGTTTGGACAGGTCGGCGGGCAGGGTTTCCGCCGCGAGCCACAAGCCGAAGCGTTTGTTTTGGGCGCGGATGGTTTTTTCATGCGCCTGCCAGACGGCGAGCGGATACAGCCAGTTGCCAGCGGGCAGGGTTTGCGGGGCGGCATCGCGCGGCGCGATTTGCCAATCATCGGCGGAGAGATTGAATCCGCCATCAACGTATTTGATCAATGCGCTCATGCGAAATTTTCCTTCAGGCAGGGTTTGAACTGGGCGCTGCCGATGCGCTCGAAGGTTGCCGAAAATTTCTCCTGCGGGCGGCGTTCACGGGTATAGACCTTGATGATATTTTCCACCACGTCGGGCACGCGGTCAGCGGCGACGGCGGGACCGATGACCTTGCCGGTGCGGGCGTCTTTGCCTTGCCGTCCGCCCAGGGTAATCTGGTAATACTCCTCGCCCTGCCGGTCGACGCCCAAAATGCCGATGTTGCCGACATGGTGATGACCGCAGGCGTTGATACAGCCGGAGATATTGAGGGAAAGTTCTCCGATGTCGGTGAGCGTGTCCAGATTGTCAAAACGCGCCTGAATCGCCTGGGCAATGGCGACGGATTGGGCGTTGGCAAGGTCGCACAAAGCGCCGCCAGGGCAGCAGATCATGTCGGTGAGCAGCCCGATGTTCGGCGTCGCCAAACCGACTTTTTGCGCGGCTTGCCAGAGTTCAAACAGGCGACCCTGTTCGACATCGGCAAGTACCAGATTCTGTTCGTGCGCGACGCGCGCTTCACCGAAGCTGAAGGTGTCCGCGAGCAGGGCGACGGCATCCATCTGGTCTGCCGTGAGGTCGCCGGGGGCTTGACCGGGGGCTTTCAACGACAGGGTGACGGCGGCATAGCCGGGGATTTTGTGCGGATGCAAAGAGCGGGCAAGCCAACGGGCAAAATCAGGATGGGCGGTTTTTTGCGCTTCCAGTTGCTTGTCTTGCGCGGGCAGGGTTTTGTAGTTCGGCGCGACGAAACAGGCGGCGACCCGTTGATATTCGGCGTCGGTCAAGGTGGCGGGACCATCTTTCAACGCCGCCCATTCGGCAGCGACCTGACGGGTAAATTCCCGCAGCCCCAGGCTTTGCACCAGAATTTTCAGCCGCGCCTTGTAGGGATTATCGCGCCTGCCATTCAGGTTGAAGACGCGCACGATGGCTTCCAGATAGGAAAGGATGTGTCGCCAGGGCAGATTTTTTTTCAATACCTGCGCGCGTAACGGCGTGCGCCCCAGGCCGCCGCCGACTAACACGGTGAAGGTGGGTTCGCCTGCGGCGCTGTCCAGTTGCAGACCAATGTCGTGATACCAGCCCAACGTGCGGTCATCCGCGCTGCCGGAAATGGCAATCTTGAACTTGCGCGGCAGATAGGCGAATTCAGGGTGGAAGGTGCTCCACTGACGCAGGATTTCGGCGAGCGGACGCGGATCGATGACTTCATCCGGGGCGACGCCCGCGAACTGGTCGGAACTGACGTTACGGATGCAGTTGCCGGAAGTCTGAATGGCGTGCATTTCCACTTTCGCCAGCTCATCAAGAATATCGGGCACATCCTCGATGCGCACCCAATTTAATTGCAGGTTGTGGCGGGTGGTGAAATGCCCGTAGCCCTTGTCGTAGCGGCGGGAGATGCGCGCCAGTGTGCGTAACTGGTCGGCAGACACCATGCCGTAAGGCACGGCGACGCGCAGCAGAGGCGCGTGACGTTGCACGTACACCCCGTTCATCAGGCGCAGGGGACGGAAGTCGTCGTTGGCAAGCGTGCCCGCGCTCCAGCGCGCTACCTGATCGCGGAACTGCGCCGCCCGTTCCTGAATCAGGGCGAGGTCGTCAGCGTTGTATTTATACATGGGAATTCGGCGTCAAAAAAATCGAGGGCACATGGTAAGGCTTGTAATTTTAACGAAAAAGAATATAAGGTTACATTGTTATAACTTTTTATTGTTAGTCGTATGAAACTTCAACAACTGCGTTACATCGTTGAGGTGATGCGGCGGGGGCTGAATGTCTCCGAAGCGGCGGAAGCTTTATACACCTCACAACCGGGCGTTTCCAAGCAAATCAAGCTGCTGGAAGACGAATTGGGCGTGGTGATTTTCGAGCGCAGCGGCAAACGCTTCACGGGCGTCACCGAGCCGGGGCGGGCGATTCTTGAGCGCGCCGCACACATCCTGCGAGAATCGGAAAATCTCGTGCGTTTGGGGCATGATTATGCCGGAGGCGAAACCGGTTCGCTGGTGGTTGCCGCCACGCACACCCAGGCGCGCTACGCCATGCCGTCTGCGGTCAAGGAATTCATGACGCGGCACCCGACCGTGCAGTTGATCCTGCGGCAAGGCACGCCCACGCAAATCGCGGACTGGGTGGAAAAGGGCGACGCCGACATCGGCATCGCCACCGAATCGCTGGACAACCGCCCCAGCCTTGTCAGCCTGCCGGTCTGCCAGTGGCGACATTGTGTTATCGCAACCGAAAACCATCCGATTACAGAAATCAAACCCCTGTCGTTAGTCGACCTCGCGCACTACCCGCTGATTACCTACGACCCGGATTTCACCGGACGTTCACGCATCAATCAGGCGTTTGCCCGCCACAATCTCGAACCCAAAATCGTCCTCACCGCCCTCGATGCCGACGTGATCAAAACCTATGTCAGCATGGGCTTGGGGCTGGGCATCATCGCCGCAATGGCGTTTGACAGGACGCGCGACGTGGGGCTGACGGCAATCTCCGCCGACCATCTGTTTGAGTCCAACACCACGCGCATGGCGCTGCGTCGCGGCGTTTTCCCGCGCCGTTTTGAATACGACTTCATCCATTTCTTCGCGCCGCATCTGGACAAATGGGTAGTCGACAGCGCCTTGCAGGGTGAAGGCGAGGGCGAGGATTATCAGGTTTGATGCCGCGCATTCAGCGCATAAGCGAACGCACAGGCGCATGACTGCTCTATAATCGCCGGATTCCAATTTTTACAACGAGGGAGTCGTTCATGCGCGCAGTCATGGTAGCCAATCCCAAGGGCGGGGCTGGCAAAACAACCCTGGCGACCAATCTTGCCGGTTATTTCGCCAATCAAAAGAAAAACGTCACGCTTTGCGACCTTGATCGTCAGCAATCTTCGCTGCGCTGGCTCGCGTTTCGTGACCCGGAATTGCCGTCCATCACCGGTTATTTCAACGGCAACCAGATGCTCATCAATCTGCCGCAGGAGCCGGATTGGGTGGTGCTGGACGCGCCGGCTGGTTTTCAGGGCTACAAGTTAAATGATTACCTGCGGGCGGTGGATCGGGTCTTGATTCCCATCGTCCCTTCCATTTTCGACATGGCGGCAACGGAAGATTTTTTGAACACCCTGCGCCAGGATTTAAGTGGACGCATGGCAAAAATCGGCATCGTCGCCATGCGGATTGACCCGCGCACCCGCGCCGCCAACATGTTGGAAGAATTTTTGAAACACTTTGACATCCCCATCGTCGCCTATCTGCGCAATACGCAGAATTACGTGAATGTGGCAGCGGGCGGGCAAACCATTTTCGACCCGCCGCGCGCCCGCAACAAACGCGACATCGAGCAATGGCAGAACCTGCTGAAATGGCTTGAGAAGAAGTAATTCCGATTCGCATGAGAAGCGAGACGCGAAGACTGCCCGAAGACAGTGCTCTTGCACGGCAAGGCGAAGTCGACAAAGTATCGCTTTTAATGCGGATTGGAATAAGACGACATCAACAAAACGGCGCGGTAACAGGGAAATTCCTGTGACCGCGCCGTTTTTTGTTTCCTTTGAATTTACTTCAAGTTAACCCTCTATCTCTTTATTTTCATTGAAATTATTAGCGTTTCTGATAAACTGGGTTAGAATTTATCGCCTATCAGATGGTATCGCCATGAAAAAATTCCTTCTCTATTCGCTGGTTGCCGCCATGACCGTGTTTGTCAGCCTTCCCGCCGAGGTGAGCGCGGCGTCTGGAAAATCAACCGGGTCATCCAAACAGAACGTCAAGACAAACGCCGCCGCCAGACAGAAAACCGCCAAAGCCAAACAGAAACCAGTCGCCAGCAAGGTCGTGGCGGCGGACAGCGAATTTCTGTTCGACAAGGAGGGTCGGCTGACGCTGGGTTCGGCTTCGGCGCTGGTGCTTGACCAGATGACGGGCGCGGCGCTGGTCGAAAAAAATCCCGGCATGATTTTGCCCATCGCTTCCATTTCCAAACTGATGACCGCGATGGTGCTGCTGGATTCGCGCCCGAACATGGAGGAAGTCATCAGCATTTCTGACGCTGACGTGGATTACCTGAAAGGCACGCGCTCCCGTCTGCCGGTGGGCGTCAGCATGACGCGAGACACCGCCTTGTTGCTGGCCTTGATGTCATCCGAAAATCGTGCCGCCAATGCGCTGGCGCGGCATTATCCGGGCGGCTTGCCGGCTTTTGTCGCCGCCATGAACCGCAAGGCGAAAGCAATGGGGCTGACCCAGACCCGCTTTGAAGAACCGACCGGACTTTCCTTTAACAATGTATCCACGGCACGTGATTTGTCGCGCATGGTGATGGCGGCGCATCAATATCCGTTGATTCGTGAATACTCCACGATGGCGGCTGCCAAAGTCGACATGGGCGACCGTGTGCTGGATTTCACGAATACCAATGCCCTCGTCAAAAATCCGCAATGGCAGATTGGCTTGTCCAAGACCGGTTACATCTCCGAAGCCGGTCGTTGCCTGGTGATGCAGGCGTGGGTCGCGGGCAAGCCCGTGGTGATGGTGTTTCTGGATTCCAACGGCAAAATGACCCGCGTCGGCGACGCCAACCGCGTGAAACGCTGGATGGAAGGCGATACGCCAAAAAATACAGGCGCCTGATTTTGTTTGAAAGATCGTATGCAAGAATTGAAAATTGAAGACGCCGTGCCCGTCCTCCCTTCGTGGATCAATGGACGGGCTTTTTTGAGCCTGACTGCCGGTTTTGCCGAAGTAAAAAATGCCGCAGGCAAAGTCTTGCGCCGCACACCGCTCTGCGGCGCCGATGAAGTGGCCATCGCTGTCGTCGGGGCAGAGGCAGCATTGCCCGCGTGGACGGCATTGCAGACGGGGGAACGCCAGAATTTCCTTATCGCATGGTCTCACGCGCTGGAAAAATACGCCGCGCATTTTGCCCATCTGATTTCTGAAGAAACCGACGTTGATGAAGCCGCCGCAGGGGATGAGGTTGCCGCCGCCATTGTTGCATTGCGGGCAGGGTTACAAAGTGCAATGTGTGCAAAAAACGAAGCGGGTAAAATTGTGGCTTGTGTCTGGAACACACCACTGGCACTGGATGCCATCGTTAATCTGATTGCTCCGATACTTCATGCTGGCGGCGTCATCATTGTCAAACCCTGCGCGCAATCCCCCGGCGCGGTGTTTGCGCTCTGCGAACTCTCCGCGCGTGTCGGTATTCCGGCAGGCGTTGTCAATCTGGTGCAAGGTGAAGACGCCGTGCTCGCGGCATTTGCCGAACACCGCGCCGTGCGGCTTGTTCAGGGTGTTCAGACGCAATCACCCCACCTATAAAGGAGAAACAGCGCATGAAAAAAATCGCCATTGCCTACCATAGCGGCTACGGTCACACCGCCCGCCAAGCCAGCTCAGTGCTGGAAGGCGCGTCTTCCCGATCCGGCGTTGAAGCCAAACTTTATGACGTGACGGCGCTCGACGATGTAGCCTGGAACGAACTCGACGCCGCCGACGCCATCATCTTCGGCGCACCCACCTACATGGGCAGCCTCTCCTTCAAATTCAAGGAATTCATGGAAGTCTCCAGCAAACGCTGGTTCGCCCAGACCTGGAAAGACAAGTTTGCCGCAGGCTTCACCTGCTCCGCCGCGCAATCCGGCGACAAATTGAACGCCCTGATACAACTGATGATTTTTGCCGGTCAGCACAGCATGATTTGGGTTAGCCTGGGCGTTTTGCCGGGCAACAATTCCAGCAAAGGTTCAGTGAATGACCTGAATCGTCTGGGCGGTTACAGCGGCGCGATTGCCCAGGCGAACGCCGACCAGGGCGCAGACGGCATGTTGGAATCCGACTTGAAAACCGCCGCGCTACTCGGTCAGCGCGTGGCGGAACAACTGTTGCGCCTGAAATAAACCCGGCGAAATACGGTAGTCAAACAAGTAACCGGACGAATACGTCCGGTTTTTTTGCGCTATATTTCCAGCTTCAAGTTTGAATAAAAAGAGGCGCGTCATGGCAAACAGCATGTCCCTGAGTGATTTGCACATCCTGCTGGTAGAACCATCGCACATGCAGGCAGAACTGACACAACGCATGTTGTCCGGCCTCGGCGTTTCCGGTGTGCGACGCTGCGAACAGGCGGACGAGGCGCTGGCCGCCATGCGTGACATACGCCCCAGCGCCGTCATCAGCAGCCTGTATCTGCCCGACATGTCGGGCACCGAACTGGTTATGGCGATGCGCCGCGAAGACGACCTGGAACGCGTGCCCTTTATCCTGATTTCCAGCGAAACCCGCCCGCAGGTACTTGACCCCGTGCGTCAGTCCGGCGCTTGCTGCATCGTCGCCAAACCCTTCACCGAAGAACAACTGGCACGCGCCCTGTACGCCGTCATCGACCTGCTCGCCCCGCCGGAAGTTCTGGACATCGCCGCCGTAGAAGAATTGCGCGTACTGCTGGTCGACGACAGCCTGAGTTCCCGCCGCTACGTGCGCCACCTGCTCGAAGACATGGGCATAGAAACCATACTGGAAGCCGAAAACGGACGCGAAGCCATCACCCAACTCGCGGAAACCATGGTCGACCTCGTGTTGACCGACTACAACATGCCGGAAATGGATGGCAAGGCATTGGTGGAATACATTCGCACCCAAAGCTGGCAAGCCTCGGTACCCATCCTGATGATTACCAGCGAACACGACCAGGGGCGTCTGGCGGCCATAGAAAAAGCGGGGGTTTCCGCCATCTGCAACAAATCCTTCGGCGCGACGGACATGCGGAAGGTGATTACGGAAGCGTTGAGTCTGTAAAGCAGGGCGGGATCGAAGCGCGCCGCACAACGACATGCTTTGACCTGGGAGCGCCGGCGTCCCCGCCGGCGGGGTTGGCTCCGCACGTGAAATCTTAAAATCGCTGACGGGAACGCCGACGCTCCCAGGCGGGCGGGTTTGAAACTCGCCTCCTGTATTATTGTCGGTTGTGATTAACCCTTAAACCCAAACCGCCCTTCCGCCACAAAATTCTGCAAAGGTTGACGCGCATTGGGCGTTTCGCGCGCTTGCAGTTCGGGAGAAAGCACTTCCGGTTTGCCTTGACGACCGATCACAATCGCGCTCTCGACGTTGAAATTCTGCGGAATCCCCAACACCTGCCGTGCCGCATCCTTGTCGAAGCCGGTCACGATATGTGTTGCCAGTTTGGAGATGCTTGCCTGCAAAACCAGATACGCCACCGCAGCGCCAGTGTCATAAGATTGCGCGCCGGTGTTGATGGCTTCCTTCGCACCCGGCGGCACAAACTCCTGTGCCGAAACCGCAATCACCAACGCGGAAGCCCGCTCCGCCCAGGCACGGTTATACGGAATCAACAGGTCAAGAAAAGTCTGCCATTGCGACGTGCCCCGACGCGCATAGATAAACCGCCACGGTTGGGCATTGTAGGCAGAAGGCGTCCAGCGGGCAGCCTCAAACAAAGTGTTCAATTCGGCTTCCGAAATGCTGGATTCATCATAGGAACGGGGCGACCAGCGTTCGACAAAGATGGGGCTGACGCCATTTTCAACGGGACGTTTTTGCGACATGGAAAATCTCCAGGGTTGGGATGAGAAACAGGCAGGCAGCAAGCGCCATGCCAATCAAGGACACGCCGGAATCTCAAGGACTTGATACCTGCGCGCCCCCTGTTTGCGTGCCATGCAGCAAGCGGCAAAGCGGAATGCTGTATGTGCAGCAAAGGGTGAGGGGGTGAGGCATGGTAGCAGTTCGGTGGGATGGATGTATTGATTCAATCCGGCGGGGGCGAGCGGAAGCTGACGATGGGAAGTTCGGCGTCAAAACCAGATGTTCCGGCAGTCGCATTGTTATTGGCAAAGGCAGATAAGGGAAAATCCCGCTGTATGCGGGCAATGCGTTCCGCAATGGGGGGATGCGTAGCAAACAGCCAGACGACCAGCCAAAAGCTGTTGCGTCTTGCACGGGCTTGTGCTTCAAAAAAGTTCATGATGTTGTGCTTGACTTTTTTCCATACTGCTGAATTACGCAGCGCATTCCGTGGGTTCAAAGCGATGGATACGGGAAAGGACTTCTTCCAGCGCGTCTTTGGCGCGGGCGGTGTCGTAGTCGGTTTGCAGACCGACGAAAAAGCCGTCGCTGACACCGAAGAATGCCGCCAGCCTAAGTCCGGTATCTACCGTGATGGCGCGTTTGCCCGCGACAATCTCACCGATGCGTCGTTGCGGCACACCAATCTCTTTCGCCAAACGGTATTGGGTGAGGGCGAGCGGTTTCAAAAATTCTTCTTGCAGAATTTCGCCGGGATGAGGATAAGGGATTTCGCGCGGCATGGTTCTTCTCCTTCAGTGATAATCGACAATTTCAACCGCACTCGCGTTACCCGCCTCGAAGCGGAAACATACGCGCCATTGGTCGTTGATGCGAATACTCCATTGTCCTGCCCTGTCGTCCGATAACTTTTCCAGACGATTTCCCGGTGGTACGCGCAAATCTTCGGTATTTTCCGCGCGATTCAGCATCGCCAGTTTTCGCAGGGCAACCGCCGCGATGGAGACAAATCGCAGCACACGGCGACCGTGAAAGAGGGCTTCGGTATCGGCGCAATTGAAATCCGTAATCATGGTTCAATGCTAACGCAGCACGTTAGTATGTCAACTCTTTATACCAATGCAAGGACGGTTCTCGAACCGATCCTACCGTTTTTGTTACTCCGCAAAAATGGTAAGACCAATGTTAAAAATTAATAATTGTTTATAAATCATGTAATTAAACGACATTGTTAAAGTAAATTCCAGCTTGTCAGCCGGTCTTGTAAGGGCTAGAATCTCGCGGTCTTACCAATTTTGGTTTTCTTTTATGCCTGTGCAAAAACGCTCTGTGCCGAAGTTATCGGATGCCCTTGCCGAAACGCTGGAGCGTCGCATTCTGGAAGGGGCGCTGAAGTCCGGCGACAGGCTGCCCGCCGAGCGGGAATTGGCGGCGAAGTTGGGGGTGTCGCGGCCTTCCTTGCGCGAGGCGATTCAAAAGCTCTCGTCCAGAGGGTTGTTGCGGAGTCGTCAGGGCGGCGGTACGTTTGTGACCGACAGTCTGGTTGCGGCGTTTTTTGACCCCTGGCAGGAAATGGTGGGGGCGCGCCCGGAGTTGCGCGCGGATGTGGCGGAATTGCGGCGGATGTTGGCGGGCGAGGCGGCGGAGCGGGCTGCCAGACGGCGCACGCCGGAGGATATGACGCGCCTTGTGCAAACCTTTACGGCGTTGCAGGGCGCTTTGCAGTCGACCCAAAACAGGGACGGCATCGACACGCTGATTGCTTCTGACGCCGCGTTTCATCAGGCGATTGCCGAGGCGGCGCATAACGCCCTGTTGGGGCATCTTTACGCGGCGGTGTTGCGGCTGTTGGCGGACGACATCCGCTTGAATTTTTCCGAGTTGCGCGCGGTGTCGCGCGCTTTTTCCCTGTTGGCTTCCCAATACGCCACCCTGTTTGAAGCCATCCGCGACCAGCGACCGTCGGCTGCGCGGGCGGCGGTGGAGGCGCATCTCGATTTTGCCGCCGAGAGCATGGCGCAATCCCTGCGCGCGGCGGCGCGACGCGAAACGGCGGCGCAACGTTTGCAAGGTAATACCGATTTTTCGGGCGGCGCGGCTGCCGCCATTTCTGCTTTTTCTTCTCACGCTTGATTTTCCAGAAAGGATATTCCGATGAGCGATAACTATGTCATTCCCTTTGAGCAGCTTCGCATGACCGACGTGGAGCAGGTGGGCGGCAAGAACGCCTCCCTGGGCGAAATGATCAGCCAGCTTGCAGGTAGCGGCGTGCGCGTGCCCGGCGGCTTCGCCACGACGGCGGATGCTTTTCGGGATTTCGTGGCGCAGAGCGGGCTGGACCAGCGCATCGTCGCCGAACTCGAACATCTGGATGTCGATGATGTGAACGCCCTCGTCGCCAGCGGTGAAAAGATTCGCCAATGGATTGTCGATACGCCATTCCCGACCGCATTTACGGTTGCGATTACTGAACAATATCAACGACTTGTAGCGGATTCTTCAAGTGATACTTCATTTGCTGTGCGATCCAGCGCAACGGCGGAAGATTTGCCCGACGCCTCTTTTGCCGGTCAGCAGGAAACCTTTTTGAACATCGTCGGGCTGGACAACATCCTGCACGCCATCAAGGAAGTGTTCGCTTCGCTGTACAACGACCGCGCCATCGCCTATCGGGTGCACAAGGGGTTTTTGCACACCGACGTGGCGCTTTCCGCAGGGGTGCAGCGCATGGTGCGTTCCGACACGGGCGCGGCGGGCGTGATGTTTACGCTGGATACCGAATCCGGTTTCCGCGACGCGGTGTTCGTGACCGCCAGTTACGGTCTGGGCGAAACCGTGGTGCAGGGCGCGGTAAATCCTGATGAATTTTATGTGCACAAACCCATGCTGGCAGCGGGCAAGCACGCCGTGGTACGGCGCAATCTGGGTTCCAAGATGATCAGGATGACCTTCTCCGCCGAGAAGGTCGCGGGCAAATCCACGATAACCGAAGATGTGCCGGAAGCCGACCGTATCCGCTTCGCCATCAACGACAGGGAAGTCGAAGAACTGGCGCGTTACGCGGTCATCATCGAAAAGCACTACCAGCGCCCGATGGATATTGAATGGGGCAAGGATGGCAACGACGGCAAAATTTACATTTTGCAGGCGCGTCCCGAAACGGTGAAATCGCGCGAAAGCGCGGGGCGGCTGGAAAAATTCAAGCTCAAATCCTTCTCGAAAGCGCTGGTTTCCGGCCGCGCCATCGGGCAGAAAATCGGCACGGGGCCTGTGCGGATCGTGCTGGACCCGAAGGATATGGACAAGGTGCAACCCGGCGACGTGCTGGTCGCCGACATGACCGACCCGAACTGGGAACCCGTGATGAAGCGCGCTTCCGCCATCGTGACGAATCGCGGCGGGCGCACCTGTCACGCCGCCATCATCGCCCGCGAACTGGGCGTGCCCGCCATCGTGGGCTGCGGCGACGCGACCGAATTGCTGAGCGAGGGCGAGGTGGTCACGGCGTCCTGCGCCGAGGGCGATACGGGGCACATCTATCGCGGCAAGCTGGATTTTGAAGTGGTGGCAAACGATATTTCCGCCATGCCCGACATCCCCGTCAAGGTGATGATGAACGTCGGCAACCCGGAAATGGCGTTTGGGTTCTCGCAACTGCCCAATGCCGGCGTGGGGCTGGCGCGGGTGGAATTCATCATCAACAACGTGATTGGCATTCACCCGAAAGCGATTCTGAACATCGACCGTCTGCCGCCCGGCAAGCGCGAGGAAATCGAACGTCGCGCCCGTGGCTACGCCAATCCGGTGGAATTTTTCGTGGAAAAACTCGTGGAAGGCGTCGCCACCATCGCCGCCGCCTTCTGGCCAAAGCCCGTCATTGTGCGGCTTTCCGATTTCAAATCCAACGAATACCGCAAGCTCCTGGGGGGCGACCTTTACGAGCCGGAAGAAGAAAATCCCATGCTGGGCTTCCGGGGCGCTTCGCGTTACATCGCGCCTTCTTTCCGCGATTGCTTTGAACTCGAATGTCGCGCCATGAAAAAAGTGCGCGAAGAGATGGGCTTGACCAACGTCCGCCTGATGGTGCCGTTTGTCCGCACGCTGGACGAGGGCAGGGGGGTTGTGAAACTGCTGGCGGAGCACGGCTTGAAGCAGGGCGAGAACGACCTGCAACTCATCATGATGTGCGAAATTCCCTCAAACGCCCTGCTGGCGGATGAATTTCTCGACATCTTCGATGGCTTCTCCATCGGCTCGAACGACCTGACGCAACTGACTCTGGGGCTTGACCGCGATTCCGGTCTGGTCGCCAACCTGTTCGACGAACGTGATCCGGCGGTGAAAAAACTGCTGGCGATGGCGATTGAAACCGCCAACCGCAAAGGCAAATATGTGGGCATCTGCGGTCAAGGCCCTTCCGACCACGCCGACCTTGCCGAATGGCTGATGGATCAAGGCATCCAGAGCATGTCCTTGAACCCGGATACGGTGGTGGAGACCTGGCAGCGGCTGGCGGGGCATCGAAAAGTTTGAGACGCGCAAGAGGGGCGACCGCCCACGGTCGCCCCTTGCGTTCGTATTGGAACACCGTAGGGGCGGTTTGCGAACCGCCCCTATAGTTCATCGTAGGCAATGCGGTTGTTGAAGGATGGTTTAGGTAGGGCGGGATCGAAGAGCGCGCCGGATTAATAACCCGTCCATCGCCTTGAGATAACGCAACGGAGAACAGTTTGAGCGCAGACGTAGAAGCGGCAGTCCTGGATGCGGCAGAGGCAGCGGAAACGGAAACGGCGGATGATGCCCTTCCGCCCGCCCTGGCGCGCATCTATGGGCAGCGCATGGATACAATGCCGCAGGATTTGTACATTCCGCCGGATGCGCTGGAAATCATGCTGGATGCCTTTGAAGGCCCGCTTGACCTGTTGCTCTATCTGATTCGCAAGGCGAATATCGACATTCTGGACATTCCGATGGCGCCCTTGACGCGCCAGTATCTTGACTACGTTGACGCCATGCGCGTCACCCATCTGGAACTGGCGGCGGAATATCTGGTGATGGCGGCGATGCTGATAGAAATCAAATCGCGCATGTTGCTGCCGCGCCCCAAGGTCGCCGAAGGCGAGGATGCCGCCGACCCGCGCGCGGAACTGGTGCGTCGGTTGATGGAATACGAGCGCATCAAGCTCGCGGCGCAAAAAATCAATCAGATCGACCAGGCGGAACGCGATTTTCTCTGGGTGGAAACCTTCGTTGAAAAGGGACTCATCAAGCATTACCCGGAAGTCCATCTGGCGGATTTGCAGGCGGCGTGGCAAGGCATTTTGCGTCAGGCAAGGCTGCACAAGCATCACCAGATTGCCCGCGAGGAACTTTCCGTGCGCGAGCACATGGGCATGATTCTGCGCGCCTTGCGGGAGCGGGGCGGTTATGTGCAGTTTGAAACCCTGTTCGACCCGCTGCTGGGCGCGCCCGCGTTGGTGGTGCATTTCATCGCCATGCTGGAACTGGCGCGCGAACGGCTGATCGACATCACCCAGACGGAAGCCTTTCAACCCGTTTATATCCGGCAGGCGTTTCAGGGCGATACCGAGAGCAAAGTGATCGAGGAAGCGGAAGATGGAATTGAATAAACTCAAGGCGATTCTGGAAGCCGCGCTGCTGGCGGCGCAGGAGCCGCTCTCTCTTGCCGACCTCAAAAAAATGCTGGGCGACGAGGCGGGCGAACCGGACAATGACCTGCTGCGAAAATGTCTGGACGAAATCCGCGCGGCGTGGAAAGACCGCCCCGCCGAACTGGTGCAACTCGCTTCCGGCTGGCGTTTTCGCACCCGCGCGGAATACATGCCCTATCTGGAACGCCTCTCTCCTGAAAAACCGCCCCGGTATTCCCGCGCCGTGCTGGAAACGCTCTCCATCATCGCCTATCGTCAACCGGTCACACGCGGCGACATCGAAGAAATTCGCGGCGTCGCCGTCAACACCAACGCCATCCGCGCCCTCGAAGAACGCGGCTGGATTGACGTGGTAGGGCGCCGCGAAACGCCCGGACGCCCCGCGCTTTACGCCACCACCCGCAAATTTCTCGACGACCTGGGTCTGCGCGCCTTGAGCGAACTGCCGACCCTGGACACCATGCCTTCCGAACAACCCAACCTGCTGGAGCCTGCTGATGCGGACTAAACAAACGCCCTTTCGTTCCCCCCGTTCGTCCTCACCGTCTGAACGCACCCCCGCGCGTGACCCGAACGCCCCCACCGGCAGACGCAGCCGGGGCACGACCAACGCTTCCAAAGCCAACCACGGCAAACCCGCGCAAGAAGACATCAGCGAACGCCTGCACAAGGTGCTGGCGCAAATCGGCTTGGGTTCGCGGCGGGAAATGGAGGCCTGGATTGCCGAAGGGCGCGTACAGGTCAACGGCAAACCCGCGCAAATCGGCATGAGCGTTTCCCCCGGCGACCGCGTAAAAGTGAATGGTCGCCTTGTGCCGATACACTTTTCCAACCGCCTGCCGCGTGTGCTGATGTACCACAAACCGGAAGGCGAAATCGTCTCCCGCGACGACCCGGAAGGTCGCCCCAACGTCTTCACCGCCTTGCCGCGTCTGCGCGGCGGACGCTGGGTTGCCGTAGGTCGCCTGGATTTGAATACTTCAGGACTCATCCTGTTTACCACCTCCGGCGAACTCGCCAACCAGTTGATGCATCCCGGCTCCGGCTTGCTGCGCGAATACGCCGCACGGGTATTGGGCGAACTCACGCCGGAAGCCGAAGCGCAACTTAAAACCGGCGTCGAACTGGAAGATGGTCCCGCGCATTTTGAAAGTCTGGAAGACGGCGGCGGGCAGGGCGCCAACCATTGGTATCGCGTCAGCCTCTACGAAGGTCGCAACCGCGAAGTGCGCCGCATGTTTGAAGCCGTCGGCAGCAAAGTCAGCCGCCTGATCCGGGTTCGTTACGGCCCCTTCCAACTGCCCCCCCGTTTGAAACGCGGGCATTGTCTGGAACTTGAGGAAGCGGAAGTCCGGAGCCTGATTCAACAACAAAAAGCAAGCGTTGAGGGACCGGAAGCGGTTGCGGAAACGGTTTCTGAACCGGCACGCAATACTGGGCACCGTTCAAAGCGATAACCCGTAATCTCCCCTCTCCCCTTGTGGGAGAGGGCAAAATTTCTCGTAGGTTGGGTAAGCGAAGTTGAACCCGACGGTTGTGAACAATCGGCGCGAAGCGCCAAGGTACGACCGTCGGGATGCGCCGCTATGCGGCTTTCCCAACCTACGAGGCATCCATATGAAATTATGAGTAAACCTCAACCCACAAAGGGAGAGGGCAAAACGGAACCCCCCATAATGACCAACACCCTCAAAAACCTGTTATGCAGCAGCGCCTTCATGATGGCGCTGGCGCTGGTCGTGTCGCTGGCGACCTACTTCTTTGACGTATTCCCCGCCGAAGTGTTGAATCAGGGCGTCCGCACCAGGCTCACCATTCTTGGCCTGGCGCTGATGATGACACTCTCCTTATCGCGCATCCCCGCCAAAAAACTAAGCCTGACCTACCGCCCCAAAGATTTGACGCGCGGTGTGCTGCTTGGCATGGCGCTTGCCGCCGCCGTGCCGCTGGCGGGTTACTTCCTGATGAAAGACACCTGGCAGGGCTACGCCGAAGGTCTGGTGTTCATCGCCGCCGCCCCCTTCGCCGCGTCCGTCGCGCCCTTATCCTTCATCCTGCGCGGTGATGTCGAACACGCCGCCCGCACCACGATTTACACCTACATCATCGCCCTCGCCTGGATTCCCGCCGTCATCTGGCTCATCCTGGGAGAAATCGTGGACATGCGCCTGCTGGTTCTCACCGTCGTCACCATCATTGGCATCCCGCTCCTCATCTCCCGCCTGCTCACCCAGGTCAAAATCCAGCCGACCGCGATGGCGATTGTCTTGAACTGCACCATCTTCTTGCTTGTCTGGCTCTCCGTCAGCACCGCCAATTTCAAAGACACCGACGCGACCATGCTCATCGCCTTCCTCGCCATCGCCGCCCTGCGAACCTTCGGTCTGGGCACGGCGCTAAACGTCGTCGAACAACAAAAAGGCATCGCCTGGAGCGAGCGCGTCACCGACGTGCTCATGGTCTCCTACCGCAACAAGGGCATCGCCCTGGCGCTCTGCGCCGCAACCCTGGCAGCCCCGCTGATTCCCCTGGCAATGGTCGCCATCGCCACCTCCATCGTGGTCGAAGTCAGTTGGGTCGTCTGCATGGATTCGGTCGTGTTTTCCAAAAAAAGAATGGAAATTGCCCTGGCGCGGGAACAAAATGGGTTGCGCTTACCGTGATGGCGAAGGCGTCCCCAAAGACCAGAAAGAAGCCGTGCAATGGTTCCGCCTCGCTGCCAGACAGGGCAATGACGAAGCGCAACATAACCTGGGAGAAGCCTGCCTCAAAGGCGAAGGTGTCCGAAAAAACCGGGCGCAAGCCGAAAAATGGTTACGCAAAGCCGCCGAACAGGGGCACAAAAAAGCACACAAACAGTTGAAATCTTTGGCGGCGGGAAAGTGAGCGACTGGTGTAACCCCTTGCGCGGTAGCCCGGATATTGCAGTTTGCCGTTGCTGGGAGCGCCGGCGTCCCCGCCGGCGGTTTTAAGATTTCCCGCGCCAAGCCAACCCCGCCGGCGAGGACGCCGGCGCTCCCAGGCGGGCGGCTTTGAATCCGCGACTACTTTATCTGATTCCTGATCCCCGACCGCTGATCCCTGATATATAATCCGCCCCGTTTCAAGGTGTTGTGACGGCGTTCTGTCGTCACACTGAAACGGGAAAGCGGTGCGTTCTGCCACACGATGCAGGACAAATCCGCTGCTGCCCCCGCAACGGTAAGCGAGTGCGGCGTCATCATGAAGGCCACTGGATTTTACAAAAATCCGGGAAGGCGATGACGCAAGACTTGCAAGCCCGGAGACCGGCCTGAAACGACACGCGATGCGTGCTGCGGGGAGCGGCGCGGGCGGTCGGTTTCTGACCTCTTGTTGGTTCCCCCTGGCATGTGTCACATCACACAACGTAATTCCGGCGTGCGGGGACGCTTTGCCGGAAAGGGGAAATCCATGTATCCACATTTGCAACCCATCTTGAAACCGATTGCAGCCTTGCTGCCTTTATTGTTTGTCGCGCCGCTCTATGCGGATGAAAAACCCGATGTCATCGTAGTGACCGCAACACGCCAGCCCATGCGGGCTTCGGAAGTGCTGGCGGATGTTACGGTGATTGACCGGGCGGAAATTGAAAAAAGCGGTCAGGATACGCTGCCCGGTCTTCTCGCCCGCCAGCCCGGCGTGCAGGTTTCCGGCAACGGCGGGGCAGGCACCGCCCAGAGTGTTTATCTGCGCGGCGCGAACGCCCAGCAAACCAAAGTTTTGATTGACGGCATTCCGGCGAATTCCGTTTCATTGGCGGGTTTTCCCCTGCAATACATCACGCTGGCGGATGTAGAGCGTATCGAAATCCTGCGCGGTCCGGCTTCTTCGCTCTACGGCGCGGATGCCATCGGCGGGGTGATTAGCGTCACCACACGGCGCGGTCAGGCGGGTTTGCGTGCCGACGGGTTTGCCGGTTACGGCAGCCACGATACACAACAGGCGAATGCGGGCATTTCTGGCGGCGATGCGCATTGGCGTTTTCGGGTAGAAGCCAATCATTATCAGACGGATGGTTTTTCCTCACGCCGCCATGCCCGCAACAAGGATGCCGATAATGATGCCTATCGCAACGTCGGCGGCGCGACTTCGCTTTCTTTTCTGCCTGCCGAAGGTCATGAACTTGGGGGGAGCTATCGCAAGAACAAGGGGCTGTCGCATTACGACGGTTTTTCCGCAACGAGCGATTACGATTATCGCGCGCGCTTTGCAACCGAAACATGGCAGATATTCAGCAAAAACCGCATTCTGAAAAACTGGCAAAGCGTCTTGCGTTATGGCGAGGCAGAAGACAGGCAGGACAGTTACGATGGGCTTGATGACTGGACATATCCCACGCCCGTTGACGCGATTTACAAGTTCAGGACGCGCAATAAACACATCAGTTGGCAAAATGACATCACTTTGCCACTCGGCACGGCGCTGCTGGCGGTTGAGCGTTTGAAGCAGGAAGTGGGTTCTGCTCCCGATTACACAGGCGCGGCGACCTATACGGATTCGCCTAACAACCGCAACACTTCATATCTGGCGGGTTGGACAGCGCATCTGGACAAACATCGCTGGCAAATCAACGCTCGCCACGACCGCCATTCCGATTTTGGCAGCAAGTCGACCTATGGGCTTTCGTATGGCTATCAGTTCACGGATGCCTTGCGCGCTCACGCAGGCTACGGCACATCCTTCAAGGCGCCTTCGGCTTATCAGATGTACATGGATATGGGCTGGGGATACCACGGCAATCCCGGCCTGAAACCGGAAGAAGGCAAGAATGCCGAAGTGGCATTGACCTGGGAGCAGGGCGTGCATCTGGCGTCGGCAACCTACTATCACAACAAGGTCAAGAACCTGATTGACTGGCAAGTGAATACCTACCGCAATGTCAACAAGGGGCTGCTGGAAGGGGTAACGCTTTCCTACGCCGGACAATTCGGAGCATGGGGACTGCGTGCCCATTACGACTGGCTGAACGCCGAGAACCAGAGCAAGAACGCGGCGGGTGTCGGTTATGAAAAACTCGGACGCCGCGCCCGCGACAAGGCGAGCATTGCGCTGACGCATACCTGGGGCGCGCTGGAAAGCGGCGTGGAAGTCATCGGCGTGGGACGTCGTTACGATACCGATTACCTGAAAACTGCCGCCAACAAGGAAGAACTGGGCGGCTACGGTCTGACCAACCTGACGGTACGTTACGCGCTGACCCGGGAAGTCAGTCTGGAAGGGCGCCTGAACAACGTCTTCGACAAGCAGTATGAAACGGCTCGCAACCACGGTACCGACGGGTTTAATGCCTTTGTCGGCGTCCGCTACACGCCTTCCAGATAAGCGGTTTCTCGCAGCTTGGGTAAGCCGCAGGCGCAACCCGACATTGAACGGTTCGGTTTTTTGTCGGGCAAGCGTCCGGAGCGACGGCGTCTTGCCGCCTGCCGATGGCGGGGACGCCATCGCTCCCGGCGCGAAGCGCCGCTTTCGGGGAGGGGGGCTTCAGGGAGGGCGGGATCTACGATACCGTCGTTTGTTGACTGCATATGTAATCGCGCCGCAGCCCCGTTCCCTGCTATGATGACGCCTTTCCCATCACAAGACGTTTTCATCGCTGATGAGCTTCTTTTCCCTCATCGTCGTTTTTCTGCTGGAACAACTGCATCCTCTGGATTACTCGCGCTGGGTGGCGCGTCCGGTGCATTCATGGACGGCTTTTCTGGAACGTCACATTGACGCGGGCGGCTATCGGCAGGGTATTCTGGGCGCAGGGCTGGCGCTTTTGCTGCCGCTGCTTCTGGTCGGGATCGTCTATTGCGTCTTCTATCGCATCAGCCCTCTGCTGGCATTCTTCATCAACGTGCTGGCGCTCTATCTGACAATGGGTTTCCGGCAGTTCAGTCATTTTTACACCGACATTCAACTGGCGCTGCGCCTGAACGACCCGGAACGCGCGCGCAGCCTGCTTTCGGAGTGGCGGGGCGAAGTCGTCGTTTCTGCCGATCCGGGCGATATTGCGCGGTGCGCCATCGAAACCGCGTTGTCGGCGTCGCATCGACACGTTTTTGCCGTGCTGTTGTGGTTCGTCATTCTGCCGGGGCCACTGGGAGCCTTGCTGTATCGCCTCGCGCATCTGTTGTCGGAACACTGGCGCGAACGCGGGGAATTCGGGCGTTTTGCCGGACAACTGTTTCGCGTCGTCGATTGGTTGCCCGCCCGCACAACAGCGGCGGCTTTCGCCGTGGTCGGCAATTTTGAAGATGCCGTTTATTGTTGGCGCAGGCAGTCAACGCGCTGGTATGATAATAATCTTGGTATTGTCCTCGCCAGCGGCGCAGGCGCTTTGGGTGTGCGCCTTGGCGTACCCGTCCCGGAAGCGTCGGAGTGGTCAGAAGAAGAGGTGTTATCCGATAGCGGCAACAGCGATCCGGGCATCGGCGAAGCCGCCGATGTGGATTTCATGCAAAGCGCCACGGGTCTTGTCTGGCGCGCAATCGTGTTGTGGTTATTGATGTTGGTGGTTCTGGGGCTTGCCAAACTGGCAGGCTGATTGATTTTTTTCACAAGGAGTAGATGTACATGAGTAAAGATATTGTTGTTCTGAGTGCAGCCCGTTCCGCCATTGGCGCTTTTGGCGGTTCGCTGTCCGGTCTTGAACCCGCCGAACTTGGTGGCTTGGTCATCAAGGAAACCATCGCCCGTTCCGGCGTCGACCCCAAGCAGATTTCCTATGCTGCCGTCGGTAACATCATCCCCACGGATGCCCGTTACCCCTATGTGGCGCGCGTCGCCACCATTCAGGGCGGTCTTTCCATGGATTCCGTCGCCTTCGCCGTCAACCGCCTCTGCGGTTCCGCCATGCAAGCCGTCGTTTCTTCCAGTCACGCCATCCAGGCGGGTGACGCCGATTTCGCGCTGGCAGGCGGCGTTGAAAGCATGTCGCGCGGCGCTTACCTGCTGCCCGCGCTGCGCTCTGGCGCGCGCATGGGCGACACCACCGCGCTGGACGCGATGGTTTCCGTGATTACCGACCCGTTTGGCGTCGGGCATATGGGCATCACCGCTGAAAATCTGGCGGTCAAGTACGGCATTACCCGCGAACAACAAGACGAATTCGCGCTGGAATCCCAAAAGCGCGCCGCCGTTGCCCGCGAAGCCGGTTACTTCAAAGGTCAAATCGTCCCCATCACGCTGAAAAGCCGTAAGGGGGACGTGGTGTTCGACACCGACGAACACCTGAAACCCGACACCACCCTGGAAAAACTCGCCAAGATGAAACCCGCCTTCAAGAAAGACGGCACGGTTACGGCGGGTAACGCCTCCGGTCTCAACGACGCGGGCGCGTTCCTGGTGCTGGCAGACGCCGCCAAAGCCGCCGCCGCTGGCTACAAGCCCATCGCCCGCCTCGTTGCCTACGCCATCTCCGGCGTGCCCAACGACATTATGGGTTATGGTCCTGTGCCCTCCACCAAGCTGGCGCTGCAACGCGCCGGTCTGACGCTCGACCAAATCGACATCATCGAGTCCAACGAAGCCTTCGCCGCGCAATCCCTGACGGTTGCCAAGGAACTCGGTCTCGACCCCGCCAAAACCAACCCCAACGGCGGTGCCATCGCCATCGGTCACCCGGTCAGCGCAACGGGCAGCGTCATCATCACCAAGCTCCTGCACGAACTGCAACGCACCAACAAGCGTTACGGTCTTGCCACCATGTGTATCGGCGGCGGACAAGGCATCACCACCATCTACGAACGCCTGTAATTTTTCGGGTTTCGGAGCAGTAAAAACGGCGTCTGCGGACGCCGTTTTTTATTGCCATTTCCTGTAATATGTATTCACTTATTCCGATTCACATTAGAAGCTGTTTTATAAATTGGCACAAGAAATGCTGTAGAGGGACATTACAGTTGATGTGGAGAAGATGATGTACCCAAGCGATCTGACAGAAGCGGAATGGAAGTGTTTGGCGCCCTATCTGGTCAAGCCCTTGCCAACGGAACGTCGGCGAGGGCGTCCGCCGAAACAGGACTTTCATGCCGTCGTGAATGGCATGATGTATGTGGTCAAGACCGGGTGCCAGTGGCGGATGTTGCCGAAGGATTTTCCGCCCTGGCAAACCGTGTATGGATGCTTCCGACGCTGGCGAATGGAGGGACGTTGGGCGCGCGCCATGAACGCCTTGCGTGAAGCCGCGCGGCAGAAGGCAGGAAAACATCGGGAACCTTCGGTTGCCATCATTGACTCACGTTCCATCAAGAGTGCCGGAAAAGGGGGCAGCGCGGTTATGACGCAGGCAAGAAAACCAAGGGGCG
>BNUD01000020.1 GCA_025997095.1 Betaproteobacteria bacterium
GGGCAGGGCGGCTACGGCGTGATCAATCGTCAGTTGATCAGGGATCAGGGATCGGGTATCAGGGATCAAAACCGGACGATTAGCGGAATTTGGGGTTGATTCCTGATACCTGACCTCTGATTCCTGAACCCTGCCAAAGAGTTCCGCCCCGAACATCGCCCGCGCCAGTAACGATTGCAGGCGGGTCGTGTCAACCTCCGGCAGCGCCGCCTGTGCGTTAGCGAGGGCGTCCTCAAAATTGTCCGCGCCCTCGATGGCGGCGAGCAGCGGTTCCACAATGCTCGCCATCGCCGCTTCAAATTCCGCGTCGGGCAGGGCGGCTACGGCGTGATCAATCGTCAGTTGATCAGGGATCAGGGATCGGGTATCAGGGATCAAAACCGGACGATTAGCGGAATTTGGGGTTGATTCCTGATACCTGACCTCTGATTCCTGATACTTGGCATCTGTCACCTGAACCCGCGCCCAACCTTCGCCGTACTTCGCCCGCACCGCCTCTTCTGATAATTCAAAGCCCATTGCAGACACGTTCCTGTCGGTTTCCGATTCCGCTTGTCAGTTGATCAGGGATCAGGGATCGGGTATCAGGGATCAAAACCGGACGATTAGCGGAATTTGGGGTTGATTCCTGATACCTGGCATCTGTCACCTGAACCCGCGCCCAACCTTCGCCGTACTTCGCCCGTACCGCTTCCTCTGACAGTTCAAAGCCCATCTCGGAAACATTCCTGTCGGTTTCCGATTCCGCTTTTTTGTCTTCCTCTTCCTTGATTTGTCGGTAGACCGTGCAGGGGCCAAGGCCGTTGAATTCGCAGAGCCAGGCGATTAACGTGCGGTTCAGGGTTTCCGAGAGCAGGTCGCTGTCCGCCTGTACCAGATCGAGCCGCACGGCGGCGCGTTCTTTTGACGCCGCCGCCAGCGCGCCGCCGGATTCCGATTTGGGTTCCTGACCCAGCAGCACTTCGGCGATATAGTCATCCATCGCTCGGATTAACGCTTCCTGCGTGGTGATATTGCCGCCGACGCGGCTCTCGATCAAGCTGATCAGCGCCCCCTCCGGCGTCATGATGACTCCATCGGAAGAAAATGATTTCAAACCGTCCAGCAGCGTGTTTTGTTCCTTTGGCCCCGCGTCGCGCGGGAATTGCCCCCAAACCGTGGGCGTGCCGAAACGGTCGCAGAGCTTTGCCCAGGCGACGATGCCCTTGCGCTTGAAAAACACAGGCCAGAAGAGTTGCAAGCCAAGCCCCATGCCGTAAGGGTTATCATCTTCGGGGTTGACCCGATGCACGATGAATTTCTTTTCCGGCACCGGAATGCCCTTCAACATTTCATTAGCGGTCAGGAGATGCAGCTTTACAGGTGACAGGTGACGGGTGTCAGGTGACAGTAATTTGGGCTTTGTTGCCGCCGAAGATACTGACACCTGACCTCTGTCACCTGATTCCTGATCCACGAACACAAACCGTTTCTGCCGCCGTTTCGGGATGCGATCCGGCACAATGAAATTGTCCTTCACCGTCCAGACGATCTCGCTCACTGAATAGCCCATCAACACGGCGTCCATCAAATCTCGGCAAAGCTGGTCGAAATTGAACATTTTGAGGATGCGGGTGAGCGCCAGGCTGGCTGCCGTGTCGCCAGGGCGCACAGGGTCGACTGCCCAGGGGTGGCAGATGAGCGCGCCCAAGCGTTTTTGAAGACACGAAAACACCTTGGCGTCACGCTTCAAATCCCGATACGTTTCAAGATTCACGCCGCGTTCAGAGAGGAGCGGATCATTGCTCTTCAGTACGCCCATGAAGTCGGCTTCAAACGGGTCGGCCAGACGGCTGGCGACTTCGGTGAGCAGTTCGGGGGGGAGCTTTTCGGGCTTCATTTTTCTGCCTCTTCAAAAATCAAATCATCCCGGCGTTCCAAGGTTCTTTTGAGTTTCTCCCGTTGAAACTGGTTAACGTATTTCGTCCAAAACACCATGACATGTTCTCCATCGGCATCTTCCCAAACGTCCGCGACCTTGCCGCGTCCAAGCCGCCGCGCTTCGTAAGGATTGCGATGGCGTACTGCCGTTCCGATCATATAAAACCTCGCAGTTCAGAAATAATTTCCCGCGCGCCGCCGCCGATGACTTCGGTTTTGGGGGTGGGGGCGCTGGCGGCGTGAATCGCCAGACCCAGCGCCCAGAAGCGGTCGGCGTGGCCGTCGGGCGTGCGTTCGGCGGTAAAGCGGATGTTGCCCGCCGCCGTGGTTTGTTTCATCACCTGCCGCAAATCGGCGCGGATGGTTTTGTCGGCGGGAATCCTTAGCCGCCTGTCTTCCATCATCGAGCGGATCGGGTACGCCAACACCTCTTTCACGGCGGGGGTAAAGGTCACGCCCTCGATGTGGAAGCTGCCGAACTTGTCCTGTGCGTCATCCGTCCAGCCGATGCCCAGACCGGTCTCATCGATGCACACCCGGTCGCAGCGGGCAAACCACGGGTAGAGGATTTTTTCCTGCTCCGATTTCCGCATTTTTTCGAGCGTCTCGATATGCCGGGTGTACAACACATCGCCCAGGCGTTCCACCACCCACAACACGGTTAAATCCTTCTTGCGCCCAATATCCACGCCTGCGTAAAACCTGCCGCCTTGGCTGGTTTGGCAGGTCTGCCAGTCTTCTCCCTGCCCGTATTCGGCGGAAGAAATCAGGTCGTATTCCAAAAAGGCGGCGTCATCGTCGCCCGGCACGCACATGTACTCTTGCAAAAAGGATTCTTCATCCGCGCACCCGGCGCGCACGAAATCGAAGTATTCCGCCTCATCCATCGCCTGCCGTTTGTCGTCAGCGGGCAGCATCTGCTGGAGCTTGTAAAGAAAGCCCTGCGAGAGCGCGTCTTCCAGCGTGACGCGGTGCAGGCTCAAGTTTTTGGGGTTGCCGCCTTCCTTCACCTCGCGCACCAGGTCATTAAAAAAATTCTTGCTGCCGCGATGGGTGGAAATGATTTCCATCTGCCCGCCCCAGGTGACGCCGGGGTAAGCGATCGACCAGAGTTTGCGCGGGTCGGGGTGCAGCGCGAATTCGTCCAGAATCCGCCCGCCGCGCTTGCCCGCCTGCGCGTCCGGGTTGCTGGACATGCTGTAGATGCGCTTGCCGCTGGCGAATTCCAGCACGTGGGCGCTGATTTTTTTATGTTCGTCCAGCACGATTTCGCCCAGGTCGCGGGCGGCTTTGTGCATGATGCCCGCCCACAATTTGCAGTCTTCCAAAAACAGCCGCGACTGGATTTCATCGCGGGAGGAAACCCACTGGTCGTGCCGCGCGCCAGAGGCCGCCGTGCGCTCATCCGCCGCGTAAGCGGTCGCCCACGAAAGCCCGATCTGCCGCCCTTTTTCCATCAGTTTCAGGATGGACTCATCTTTAATCCATGCCGACTGATAGGGCAGCAAAATCGCCTCCGGGTTTTTCGGGATAGCGCGGGCGCGCCCGCGCGCTGCGGTCGCCATCATGAAATCCCCAAAGCCTGCCGGATGGCGTGGCGGGTTTCTTCTGAAACGCCGGGGCGTTTGCAGATTTCCGTGGCGCGCGCTGCCTGCTCTTCCAACAGTTTTTCCCGCGCCATCTTCGCCACCGCCTGCCGTTCTTTCAGATTCAGCGAACGGGCTTCCTGCGCCGCCTTTGCCGCGCGGGCAAGGTCCAATACATCCGAAATTTCCATTTCCTCCGCGCCGTTTTCAAGGCGCGAAAACGCCGTCTTGGTCGCCAGCGTTGTCACCGCCTGCGCCAGCAGCGCGCCGGATTTATCATCAAAATCCTCCCCCAACTCCGCCACCAGCGCGGATGCCGCCTGTGACATCGCCCGCTGCGTCTGCATCACCTCTTCAAAGCCCGCGCGGTAGCGCCCCAAGGAAGAGCGCGAGGGTTTTACGTCCAAGAGGGGAAAAGCCGTTTTTACGTCAGAAAACAGTTCATCCAACGTCAGACGGTTTTCGCGCAGACGTTTTTCGATGTGCGTCTTGACCTCTACGGGGAGTTTTTCGATGGTGGATTTGCGCCCCATGATTAATCCCCGGCAGGGGCACGGCGCGCCGTCTGTAGGGGCACGGCGCGCCGTGCCCCTACAGGGGAATAGAAGACAAGCAGCGGCATCATGTCGCCCTCGGTTTCGCCACGCCTTCAACCACGGCGCGACCCTCTGCCACATCCTGCCCGCGCTCGGAGAGCGTTGCCACCAGCACGGAGCCGACAGATTCAATCGTCACCAACCCCTGTTCCGTAAGCCAGCTCAATTCCGTTTTCACCTGGTCGCGTGAGACCGCATGTCCGAACTCGGAGAGCAGGTTCGTGAGTACCGAACTATTGCCCGTGTAGCGCGGCATTTCGGAGAGCGTGCGGAGGATTACGAGCCGCATGTCTTTGCGCAGGTATTCCTTGAACATCATGATTTTGTACCCCCGGTCGCGTACCGCGACAGCCCCCCAAGGGGGCATTCGCCAGACTTCTGGCGGCAGTGCGTCAGGCTCATTGCCCTCTCCCGTTCAACAGAAAATCCTCAATTCGATTTAGCGAGGCGCGCACGGTGCGCACCTGGTCGGCGACGGATTCCTGCGCCACCTTCAGCGCCTTCATGTCGCCTTGCAGTTCGGCGAATTCGTCCTTGCTGGGCATATGTTCCAGCATGGTTTTCATCACTTCCACGTCTTTTTCCACCACGCCCAGGCGGTTGCCGTGTTCGGCGATGCGCCTGCCCAGCGTTTTTTCAACGGCCTCGATATGCTGGCTGTTGTCTTTGTCGCGCGTGGCAATCCAGGTATAGATCGCCGCCGCTGCGGAAATGCACAAGCCAATCACAAAGCGCACGGTTTCGCCTTCAAAATTCATTATTTTTGCCCCTCGTAAAACGCCCTTATCGCGTCGATACGCCCTCGGCAGGCGTCGTATCGGTCGATGGCATAGCCAGCCCAGAGGGCAACATCAGTGTCGGAAGATTCATCTCCATCTTGAAACTGGAAGGAATCAGCGGTAAGGGCGGCAAAGGAGCCAACAGCGAGGCGGGCGGGCGCGGGCAGCCCACTCCTGATGCCTGCCCCCTGATCCCTGTCATTGAGCAGCCGGACAGTAGCGCCGTTAAAACAAGCGCGACCGGAAGTGGTTTTACGTAGCGCATCATCACGTTCCTTTGAAAGTTTCAAATTTAGAGCTTCCAGCGCCAGTTGCCGCTGTGCGATTGCGTAGCCCGTAGCTTCCACCGCCCGCGCCTTTTCGAGCGCATTGATGACGGCATTGGAAGCTTCCAGCAAGGTCTCATCATGGCGCGCGGAGAGCCGCCAGCCATTCACTGTCCAGCCCGCCGAAAACGCGCCCGCGAAAACGACAAGCCCGAAGATGAGCGCGATTTTCAGCGCGCCGAAACGAATGAGCAGCGCGTCAATCATCGTCCGCCTCCACCGTGTTTTGGATGCCTTCCAGCGCGCGTTCAAGATAAAGCCGATTGGTGCCGACCCCCGCCGCCAGCAATGCCGCCTGTTCGGTCAATTCCTCATTCCTGTGCAACAGAAATGCCACAATCTTGCGGGCGTCTTCCAGCGTGGCGGGGGGCAGGGCTTCAAAGCTCATGGCGTTCCCTTGGTAGGGGCACGGCGCGCCGTGCCCCTACAGGGCTGGGTTTGATCCCTGACATCTGATTCCTGATCCCTGATCACGCCACACCGCCTTTCCGTTGCAAGCATCGCCGCCAGATCACCACTGCCCCCGCCACGATGGCGACAATGGCCACCACAACCAACGGGCTGATGGCAAGGCTCCGCGCAACCGCGCTCACCTGCGGGCTGTATTGCGACATGAGCGCCAGCGCGCCTGTGGCAACAGAAGCCGCGCCGCTTTGCAGTGTGGGGGATTTTGAAAGCGGGGGAACGGGGTCGGCGTCGGGCGAATTGCCAGCGTTAAGAGGGCTGATGGCGGTGGAAAGATAAAGCGCCGCTTCCCGCGCGCGGCGGGCAACCAGGCCATTCACCACTCTGCCGCCCGCCTTGTTCCAGAGGGCAAACGCCGCCGCCGCGCCCGCCTTGTCGCCCTGGTTGTGGCGTTTTAATACGGTCGACCGCCGAAATCCATTAATCCCGATGTTGTAGGCCAGGCTCACCATCGCCGCAAATTCGTTGTCAGAAGTCGCAGAAGTATCCGAGAGCGCGCCCTTCACCTCTGCCGAGAGGGTGATCAGGGTCTTGCACAAATCCGCGTCCGCCTCGGGCTGCGTCCACGTCATCCCCTCGCGGATGCCATCCGTCTGTCCCCAGCCCAATGTCCAGCGCCCCGCAATGTCTCGGTAAGCTGAAAGACGGCAGGATTCGGATTCCGCAATCAGCACGACTCCCGCCCATGAAATGGGCCAGGGGAGGAGGGATTGATTGGGCAGTAAAGCGTATTTCGGCACGGCGCGCTCCTGAAAAAGGTTGTCAGGAGTGTGGCATTGCGGTGGGTCGGGTAATAAATAAAAGGTTTTGGTTTATGGTCGCGCGCGAAAAAATGAAAAATACGGGCAACAAGCCGCCGCTAAGGCCGCATCAGGTTTGGGTTTTTCAGGGGGAAGCGCCGCGCAGAAGGCGGTGAAAGCCTTAACGGAAGAATGAATCCCGCAACATCAAAAACAGGTTCTCCACCATGACAAAGCCGCAAATCAGCAAGGCAGCAAGAAGCAGAAAGCCGAGCGCACCGGCAGTCCCGCCCGTGATGCTGGCGACGAAAAGGCCAACCAGCGCCCCCACGGCAAAAAGAAGTTTCAGTAGGAAAACCATGATGTGAAAGGAAATGGGCAATGGCAGGGAATCTGCAACTGGCGTTAAAAATCCGCGCCGACTTAAAACAAGCATATGACGAACTCGCTCATTTAACAAGGAGCTTTGGCGAGGTCGATGGCGCGGTTTCCAAAACCCGCAAGGGGCTGGAATCCATCAGCGCCACGCTTTCCCGCTGGCAGAGCTTTGCCTTGACGGCGATGGGCGTAGGCCAGATTTCCGGGCTGGTTGAAATGGTTGACGAGTTCGGGCAAATGGAATCCCGCATCAAGATGGCCACGGCGTCCACGGCTGAATTCGAGGAAGTCCAGTCGCACCTTGTCGCCACGGCGCACAACACCTATCGCCCCTTGGCGGAAGCGCAGGAGATGTACATCCGCACGGCGGGCAGCCTGAAAAACATCGGCTACAACACCCAGCAGACGCTGGCGATTACCGATAGCCTGTCTTACTCGATGGTGAAAAACGCCGCCTCCGGCGAACGTGCCAGCGCCGCCATTTCCGCGTTTTCTCGCGCCCTCGAAATGGGAAAAATCCAATCCACGCAATGGCAGACCATTCTTGCAGCTGTGCCCACCCTCGTAGACGACATCGCACGAGCCACGGGCAAAGCCGCCGATGAAGTCAGAAAACTGGGCGCGGAAGGCGAAGGCAAGCTGCCCCTGCAAGACCTGCTTGAGGGCTTGCGCCTGTCGGCTGCCAGCAATGCCGAAGATGCCTTAAAAATGCCGATCGCCATCCGTGACGCGCTCACCAACCTGCGCACCGAAATGCAGGTATTTTTAGGGCAATCCGATCTAGTCAAGGGCGGCGCGGCGGGTATTTCCGCCGCCATCGAGGGTCTCGCCAAACATCTGGACGTCCTCGCCAAAGTCGCCATTGTTGGCGCAGAGGCGGCGCTTATCCGCTTCGTCGCGGGCGCGTTGAAAGCCACCCACGCTACCCGTCAAAAACAGGCGGCAATCGTCTCTGAAATCCAGTCGAATGCGGCATTGGCGCAAAGCGAGCTGACGGTATCCCAACGCATTGCGGCGCGTGCCACGGCTGAATTTGAAATGGCGCAAACCACGCTGGCTGCTGCCAGAGCGGATGAAGCCGCCGCCCGCGCCGCGCTCATTCGTGCACAAAACATCGGCATCACTGTTGTGCGGCAACGCATGATGACCAAGGCCACGGCGGATCACGCCGCCGCCCTGAATGCGCTGGCAATCGCCGAAAACCGCGCGAATGCCGCCGGAAATGCGCGCGCCGCCGCAATGGGCGGCCAGGCCGCCGCCACCCTGACCGCCCGCACCGCGGCGGAGACCGCGGCAGCCGCCACCGCCCAGGCGGGGGCAATGGGGAAGTTGGCAGGGGCAGGACGCGCCGCGCTGGGCATTTTTGGCGGCCCCGTTGGGCTGGCCGTCACCGTGGGATTGGTCGCCGCGCAATTCCTTATCTTCCGGGATAACGGGGAGAAGGCGGCGGTAGGCATCCGCGACCTTATCGCCGAGCTTGGCGACTTGAACCGTTCAATCGACGATGCCACCCTGAAATTTGGCGCGCTGGGCCAGGCGCAAAAAACGGCTGCCTTGCAAGGCCTGGCGGAGGAAGTCGAAAAACAAAAAGACGCCTACGCCGCCGTCGCCAAAGAAATTTACCGGATTACGGACAAGGAACTGCGCGGCTTTTGGGCAAAGCCTACCGCCGAATCCAAAGCCGCGATGGAAGCCATCGAGCGTTACACTGCCGACATGATGCATGGCACAAAAGCCAGTTTCTGGGCGATGTCCGGCGCTGCGAAGGTCGCCGCGAATGGCAACCGGGAACTGGAGGCGCGGCTCATCGCCCTGGCGGGCGAAGCGGAAAATGAATGGGGCAAACTCGATGGCGTGAATCAGCGTTTAACGACTTTGAAAGGCATGGCGGAGGCGGCGGCGGGGGGCGTCGACGCCTTGAATGGCGCCATGAGGAGCCAGGGGCAAATCGACGCCGACCAGTGGATTCAAAACATGGAGCGCCAGATTGCCGTCAAGATGGACAAGAGCGGTTTGGGCGACCTGATGTATAACGTCATTCCGAAAATGCTGGATGGCGGCTTGCAGAGCGAACAGGTCCTGCAGATGATCGCGCTGCAAAGAAAGATGAACGCCTTGTCTCTGCCCAAAGTTCGTGGCAAGGCGGCAAAAGCCGACCCCGGCATCGAAGCATGGCAGAATCAACTGGACGGCTTTGCAAAATCCATTCTGGAGACCGAACAGAAGATCAAGAATGCCCGCGCGGGCATTGATGAGCGCCTGAACCGTTCAAGCGACGCCCTCGAAATCTGGCTTAAAACCAACAAGGACGCCGGGAGCATGACCGGGAGCCAGATTGCCGATCTGAAAAATCAAGCCGCCGCCGTCGATGCCGCCACAAAGGCCTATGACGCCTTGACGGAAGCCAAACGCCGCGCGGAAGCCATCAAGGGCGCGATGCAGGGCGTGGAGATCCAGTTATTGCGCCTGAAAGGCATGGATACAGAGGCAGCGCGACGGGAACTGGCGGAAAAGTACAAAAAACTGGTCTCTGACCTGCAAGCTGAAATTGCGGCGGACGGTGACGCAGGGGCACAGCTTAGCGTGTCCCTACAGGCCGTATTTGAGCTGCAAGGGCTGGAGGCCGCGCAGATCCAGCTGGACGCGGTGTTGGCGGCGATGCAAAAAATACAGGACGCCCAAAGCCGCAACGAACAATCGCTCTCCACGGCATCCGAAACCGGCCTGGTTACCGAAGTCGAAGGCCGCGAACGCCTGCTGGGCATCCACCGCCAGACTTACGCCGAACTGCAAAAAATACGCCCGGAACTTGAATACCTGGCGGCGATGCCCGGCATTGTCGGGCGCCAGGCCGCCACGGCGCTGCAACAACTGACCGACCAGGAAAAGAAGTTGCAGGCCACCACCACGCTGTTTGCCAGTACCCTCAAAAACGGTCTGACAGACGGTTTGACCGCCGCCATCAAGGGCCTTGCCGACGGCGCCATGTCCCTCTCTGACGCCATCCACGCGCTTGCCACCGAGGTCGCGCAGTCGCTTTTGAAAATGTACGCCGACCAAGCCGTGCAATACTTCATGAAGCCTGATGGCCCGCTCGCAGACTTTTTCAAAATGGGCGATTCCGGCGCGGGCGGGGCGGGGGGATTACTGGGCGCGCTCTTTGGCAACGGGGCCGCCACCGTGACCGATTCCGCCGCCATCGCATCGACAACCGCCAACACGGGGGCGATAACCGCGAACACCACCGCCCTCGCGTCGCTCTCCACGCAACTGGCGGCGGGTAACCTGACCGGCACGGCGACCACCATCGCGGGCGATGCCCTCTCCACCGCCAGCGACGCGGCAGAAACCGCAAGCTCCGCCGCGCTCATGTCCGCCGCAACCACGCTGGCGACGGCGGGTACCGCCCTCACCTCAGCGGCTACCGCGCTCACCTCGGCAGCCGGGGCGATGTCCGCCGCTGCCGGAGGTTCCGCCGCCGCCAGCGCGGCGGGTAGCTCCGGCAGCTGGATCAGCGGTTTGATGAGTGTTTTCGGGTTCTCTGCCGGGGGTTATACCGGCGCAGGTGGAAAATTTCAGCCCGCCGGTATCGTACACGCCGGTGAGTTTGTCGCCCGTCAGGAGGTTGTCAGGCAACCTGGCGCGCTCTCCTTCCTCTCTGCGTTCAATCAACAGGGAATGAAAGCCATTGAAGCGTATTTTGGGAAAGGCTATGCGGATGGCGGCCTTGTCGCGCCCATTTCCACCCCCCGCGTCAGCCTGGGTACATCAAGCATTCAGCCGATTTCGGTATCGGGGAGCAATACCTCGGTAGACAACAAAATTGCGCTCAACCTGTTTGATGATCCGTCGCGGATGGAACTGGTGCTCGACCGGCAATTGGGCGAGGCAAAACTGAAAAAAGGCTGGCGCTTGATACTCGCCGGTAATCGCGTGACCGATGGCGGCGTTGCCTTTCGGCTCGCCATGCCGCTTGCCAACCGGATGCTGCATGTCGAAGCCGGTGCCTCGCTGGATGCCTGGATGCACTGGGCGCTGGAACACGACATTCATTGGGATATTCTGGGCTTTCTGCAATTCCGTCCGGAGTTGCTGTCTACCTTTGAAGATGCCCTGAAGACGAAGGAACACGCCTTCGCTACGCCGCGTTCGTGGGAGATGACTGCACGCATTCTGAGCGCGCATCCGGACGCCACTCCGGAAGTGCTCACCGCCTTGATTGCCAGCGCCATCGGCAAAGGGGTAGCCAGCGAATTCATGGCGTACCGTGCGCTGAAAGATAATCTGCCGGACATCGACGCGGTGCTGAAGGGCGAACCGGTTTCCTGTCCGGAAGAGACCAGCGTGCGCTATGCCGCGACCATCGCGCTGGCGTGCCGCATCATCGAAGCGGGCAGGCAGGATATCGCCCGCGCCCAGGCGTGGAGCCAGATCGCCATCATCTGGCTGGAAGGGCTGGACGTTAAATTTACGGCGCTGTTCATCAACTTCGTGCGGCAGAAAAAAACCGTTTATCTGCTGGGCGACGCGCATACCCGCTGGGTAGAGCAATACTTTGAACTGTTGAGGTAAGCCAAATGCACGCGAACAGTCCTCAAGATCTCGCGCTCAGTCAGACACTGGTGCGCCTGTCACGGCGGGATGCTTTCTTCTCCAATCTCGCCGTGCACCTGAACCCGCGTTTCACGGATGCGCCGTGGCTTGCCACTGCCTGCACCGACGGCGAAGAAGTGCTGATGAATCCGCGATACTTTCTCGGTCTTGACGCGCCTGAGCAGCTCGCGCTCTTGAAACACGAAGTCATGCATGTTGCCTTTGAACATGTTTTTCGGCGCGGCGCACGTCATCACGTCCGCTGGAATATCGCCTGCGATTACGTCATCAACCTGCTCATCAAAGAAGATGGAGATGTACTGCCGCCGAACGGTTTGTATGACGAACAATACACAGGGATGGTCGAAGAAGAAGTTTACGCAAAACTGCCGGCAGGCATTGAAAAGCGTTTTGATGTCGCCCTGCTGGGCGATTTGCGGGCAGCGCCTAGCAAACATGCCCACGCAAGCAGCGACGCGCAGCGGCAAAGAGTGCGCGGCATCATCCTGCAATCGGCACAAGCCGCGCACATGATGGGTGCGCTTTCCGCCGACATTGCCCGCTACTTGCGAAAAATCCTGCAACCCGAACAGGATTGGCGTGCCCTGCTGGCGGAATACCTGACCGCGCTGGCAAAAAGTGACTACGACTGGATGCGCCCCAATCGTCGCAGCAGCGTGCTGAACGTCATCCTCCCTGGCATGAATCAGGTTGGCGCATTGGAGCATGTCGCCATCGTGGCCGATACCTCAGGCTCCATCAGCACGGCAGCGCTTGGACGCTTCATCGGTGAAATTCTGGCCGTCGTCGAAGTCTGCTATCCGCAACAGATAACGGTCATCCCTTGTGACGCAGAAGTGTACTCGCCCGTTTTTTTCGAGACGCCGCCCGATGTGGGCGAGATCATGGAAAAACTGAGCACACAGGACGCATTGCAAGGCGGCGGCGGCACCAACATGCCCCGCGCCCTCGATTGGATAGACGAGCGCCTGATTCAACAGGAACTCAACCCGCCGCCCGCCGTTGTACTGGTAATGACAGACGGCTGCACCCGCTTTGGCGCAGCGCGGGATTATCCGGTCATCTGGTGCATTACGGCATCAGAAAAGGATGTCCCCAATCCGGAGTGGGGAAGGGTTGTGCGGCTGCAAGACGGAGGATCAATCACATGAACATGACTGAAAACAAGCCTTTTAACACTTCCGATTTCAGTAGTGTCTTGTATGCAGAAGCCCACAGCGCCGATATATCGCCGGAACGACAGTGGGAACTGATGCGGCATAAAAGCGCCGTGATTCGCGCAGTGATAGCGGCAAGCTGTGTTACGCCAGCAGAGGTTCTGGTCAAGCTGGCAGACGACCCATCGGTTTCGGTGCTGCAAGGCATAGCGTGCAATGAGCATACACCGCCTGAGGTACTGGCTGTGCTCATTGAAGATACGCGCCCGTGGGTAAGCGAATACGCATTGAGAACCTGGCAAAGGAAAACAAGCGGGCAGCAGGTGAAGGCAAACTGGAAGGGGAAAGCACATGACTGAAAACGGATCTGCCAATACTGTCGGACTGGTTGCAGAAGCCAGATATTACAAAACATCGGCGCGGCGACTGACGAAACTGGCGCAGCATGAAAGTGCCGAGGTTCGTACTGCGGTTGCGATGAATGACCATACGCCCGCAGCGCTCAAACGCTTGGCTGGCGACAAAAAAGCGTCGGTACGCGGCTGGGTGGCTGAAAATTCCAACACGCCGCAGGAAAGTCTGGTGATATTGGCCCGGGATAAAGATGCTGACGTGCGAATGGAAGTGGCGGGAAATTACATGCAACCCCGTGAAACTGTGGAAATTCTGGATAATGACAAAAATGCACAAGTGCGTTCTCGCCTGCTCTATTTCCATCAGGGCAGTTCTGATGCCTGTTCGGTAGAAAGGTTGCTGGAAATGGCAGGCAGTGACAGTGCAGCGGAGCGTTGTAGCGCACTCAGGCACCTGACCTGCCGTTAAAAAATTTTCTGGCGCTGGCGATGATAAAGACGAATCGGTGCGGGCAGAAATGGCAGATTTTTTCAGAACGCCGGTACGGGGACATCGTTATCTGGACGGGCGCTTGGGCGTCTTTTTTATGGGCCAAGGAAGTTGGCGGATTACGACCAGGAGGACAAACCCACACAGGTATTGGCAAAAGCAGCCTGAGCGTTCGCCGGGCACCGTTGTGGGGAGGGAAATCGTTTTCGGGCTACGCCCTCCAACGATTTCCCTCTCCACAACAAAAAGCGGACAATCCCAAAACTACAAAATCGGTCAATTCTAAAAATCCGCGACAGTAAATATGCTGCCTGTTGACATAAGACTGTAAAAAGTCTATATTCAGTCACAATGCAAATCAAGAGGATTGAAGATGCGTTTCTCATCGCAAGTCAGACCCATCAGCTATCTTAAAGCCAATGCCGCCGAGGTGCTGGCAGATCTTACCGAACGGCGCGAGGCGCTGGTGATTACCCAGAACGGCGAGGCGCGGGCGGTGCTGATGGATGTTGTCACCTTCGAGCAAATGCATGAAACCCTGTCGACACTGAAAATTCTGGCGCTGGGTAATCAGGAGGTAGCGGCAGGTTCAGTTTTGCCGGTGGATGATGTGGTGAATGCTCTGCGTCACAAGCAGGAGGATTGATGGCTGAGGCTGAATTCGATGGGAATACCGTTCTGCTGACTGCGGGGGCTGTACTGGACTTGCGAGCTATTTACGAGCGCATCTGTAAACATGATCGCGTTGCCAAAGCTAACAGCATGTTGGCGCACTTTGTGGCGCTAACGGATAACCTGACGCAGTTTCCTTTAACCGGCTTTGTTGTGCCGGAACTGCGCGACTTGGGGGTTACACAGTACCGCGAGCTTTTCTTTAAGCCTTACCGGATGCTTTATCGAGTTACGGGTACTGAAATCGTTATTTATCTAATTACCGATAGTCGGCGTGAGATGCAGTCGCTTCTGGAGCGAAGGTTGTTCGAGGCCTGACGGCAATGCTGGTCGGGTAAGCGGAGCGTCGCCCGACATTCCATACATTCCCGTCAAAAGGAGCGCAGCATGACACTGACCATCAACGACAGCACGACCCTGACCGTCGATCTTGACGTGCTGGGAAACCGGTTTGAGAGGTTGCCGTTTCGTGTTCAACTGAGAACCGTGGATTTGACCTGCCTGATTCGGGATGCGCTGGAAAACGCTTATCGCGTCTATGAGCTGTTCCTGATAGATCGCCCCGGCGACATATGGGATTACGTGTGGGTGGTGCCGGAAGAATTGAGCGAGCGCGTGCAGGAACTGGTTAGTGAACTGCAACAGAAAAATCAGGATGGATTCATCGAGGGCGAAGATGATTTTGGGTTGGATATACCGGAGCTGAAAATCGAACTGGCGATTCGGCGTGGATTAAAGTGTCTGTTCAAGGATGGATTGCAGCGTCTGGGTAGCGCCTATGCCCATCCAAATCACTGGATTCCGTTCAGGGATTTTGACCGCCTGTTTTACTACGCCGATGAGGATACCTATCCCGAAGATGCTGCATGGCGGGGTGCGGTTGATTCCAGCGACATGCGCGCCTTCGCTCAAAAAATGCTGGCGATGGTGCGCGATGCCCAAAATGAGGCGAGCAGGGGCGATCCGCTGCTGCGCCACATTTCGGCGCGTATCTTGTCGGGCGAACATCCTTATTGCCATTTCGACCGTATCACGGCTTTGCGGGCGAGCCGGAATTATCAACCTCCCGCAGAAGATGGCTTTACGCCCGCTTTTTACGCCAAGCTGGGCAGTCTTCTGGAAGACCCTGATCTGACTTCCGTGGCATATCGCGCCGGCGATTATCGCGTTCTGCGGATGATGGCGAACGAGCAATGCAGACGGGCGAAGCTCGCCGGGCATGAGGCAAAAAATTCCCTGATCTTGTCGGCACTTAATTGCAGCACCATTAGCAATGCGGCCTGGGATGCAAAAATTACGCTCATTGATGATGGAATTGTGCTGGGGGATTTGATCATCGCCGGTTTTGGCGGCAAGGGTGCGCTCAAAAAACTGGTGGAGGTACATCATCGCGTGCCCGGCAGGTGGATATTGTCTTCGGATGACGAAGGCGACATTGCCGGTTTTACGATGGAGGCGGGCGAGGGCTGGGTGTTGTACACCCGACAAACGTCGGATAGCCGCCGTGCGTCAATCCGCTGAATCGACGATCGCCGTGGCAAAGAATAAAGGGCGATATTGAGTTTTTTGCAGGAGTGCGCATGAGTATTGATGAAGCTGTCGTAAAACGTGCCGCAGGCTTGATTGCGGCGGCGGACGCGCTGATTGTCGGCGCAGGCGCGGGCATGGGTGTCGATTCCGGCCTGCCGGATTTTCGGGGCGAGGAAGGTTTCTGGCGTGCCTATCCCGCCTTGCGGCAGGCGCATATCGACTTCTACAACATCGCTTCGCCTGCGGCTTTCTTTGAGTCACCCGAACGTGCCTGGGGCTTTTATGGTCATCGGCTGGCGCTTTACCGCAATACGACACCGCATTCCGGCTTCGCCTTCCTGAAACGCTGGGGCGAAAATCTGCCGCATGGCGTCAGCGTGTTTACCAGCAATGTGGATGGTCAGTTTCAAAAGGCGGGATTCGACCCGAACCGCATCCACGAATGCCACGGCTCCATCTCGCACCTGCAATGTCTGGAACCCTGTTGCGAAGAAATCTGGTCGGCGGACGATTTTCAGCCGGATGTCGATGAGCAGAACTGCCTGCTGCGAAACCCGCCGCCGGTCTGCCCGCATTGCGGCGGCATGGCACGCCCGAATGTGCTGATGTTTGGCGATAGCGGCTGGATCGCCAGTCGCAGCGGCGCGCAGGGCGACCGTCAGGCGGCATGGCTGGCAAAAGTCCGGCAACCCGTGGTCATCGAATTGGGCGCGGGCACGGCGATTCCATCCGTCCGGCATTTCAGCCGGTACGTGACAGGCAAATTCGGTTTTGGCGGTCGACTGATCCGCATCAATCCCAACGAATGCGAAGTCCCCAACCGGCAGGACGTGAGCCTGAAAACGGGCGCAGCGGCGGGATTGGCGGCGATTGCAGAGGTGTTGGGGGATGTATGGAAGTGATGGAAAGGATTTGAATTATGAACAATTCAAATGAAGCGGCTGCGTTTAGCACAGCGGCGCTACAAAATCTCCCTGCAAACATGCGGACGCGGAGCGAGCGGGCGCAAGGCTACGCGGGCGAAATGTCGGGGCTGTTGACCGAGTGGATTGAGGAAGAAACGCGGCTTTCGCAGCCCAACACTGCCAAAATTGCACACTTGCGTGCGGAGCAGGTCGTCTGCGCCGATGAAATCCGGCATTTGCGGGATTTCCCAGAGGACAAGAACGCACAGGATGCCGTGATTGCCAAGTACACTCATGTCCTCATGGAAGACCGCTTTAACGAAAACAAAATCACCAGTTCCGGGCGGTATGAGCTTCGGGAGGAGACGAAAAGGGTCAGTCGTAGAATGTGGGGGGCTTTGTATGGTCAACAAGAACGTGAGCGACGCAAACCTGTCCCGGACCAAGCCGTAATTGCCCGACTGGAAGCGGAGATGAGGCAATGTCAGCAAAAGGAGCTTGAGATGCTGGAGGCTTCTGTCGCGGAACAGAAGGCGCTCATCGCCCAATACGAGCCACTGATTTGGGCAATCCACCAGCAGCGGGAGCGGGAAGCGTCTGCTCAACGCACTGAACCGGAGCCGACCGCCGACGCCGAAAGGGAACCTGAACCTGCCGAAGAAGCGGAGGCGATGACGCCGTGATGTCGGCAATGAACAATCCCTTTGAGTCGCATCTTCAAATGAATCACCTCCTCTCGATGCTGCATGGGCGGTTAGATTCACCGGATTGCACCCGGCTAGTGTGGCGTTCATGAATAAACATCTATTAATATAAATGTGCTAATCGTTTGTTTTCATGGTAACTTTTCAAAAAAACATTAGGCGTATATATAAAACTTATTTCATGAACTCAACACTAGGCGCAAACCAGTGCGCCCGCCGAGAGGATACCTAAACTGCCCCTTGTTGGGCGGTTTTTTTGCCTTTGAGTACCATTTTTCGACTCCCGGGCTGACCTGCCTACCGAAAAAACCTGCATTCCCCCCCCCCGATTTTGTGTGTTTTTTACAACATCGGAAGCCCTCTCCAAAAGTTGAAAAAAGGTAGACCCAGTTTCCCTGTTGTCATTTTTTAGCGAATTCCCAGTAACGGCGCGGGTTTGGGGGAGTTTTTGCAAGGTGGTTCGTTTTTTGCTTATTGCGCGCAAAATGGGCGAGGTGTTCCGCTGGAAGCCGCGCAATTGCCGTGTTCCTCTTCGTCAAATTTTATGAAATGTGAAAACTTGACAATCCGAAAGAAAGCACTGTCAAAGTTTTCTTTCGCCGTCAAAGTTTTCTTTTATTCTGTTGTAAGTCATTGATTCTGTAATATATGTCAAGCATAATCTTGCTTTTGACATATTCAATTGTTTCTGCAAAACTGCGTCTATCGAAGTCCACGTAACCCAAGGGAGACGCACATGTAAAATGACGAACAGATATTACGATTGCCGTCGGTAGTGAAAAAAACCGGGCTGTCGCGGTCCCTAATCTACAAACTCTCGAAAACTGGTGAGTTCCCCCAAAGCATCAAAATTTGGGGTCGGCTGGTCGGTTGGCGGGCATCTGAGGTGAATCGTTGGATCGCTGGCTGTGCTGCGGAGACGAAGCCATGTCGCTGAGGCAGGAAAAATTCATACAGCATGATGACGGAGGTACGATCGATGGATCGGGGAAGGCGGTCAGCTTGCTGGCACTCCGCCCGAGCTCAGTGCATAATTGCTTCTTTGGAGGGTGGTTTGCAATGGATTTGCATTTCCCAAAAAAGCTGGCAAGCCACGAAAAACTCACCGGAAATGACATCAGGGTCTTCCTCGCTTTTTTACCAGAATTGGATTTCCAAAACAAACCGGTTCCCGTCAACCAAAAAAAACTTGCAGAAGAAATCGGGATGAAAAAAACAACCCTAAATCGTTCGTTAAGACGGCTGATCGATACCGGATTTCTAGTAAAGTCTGGGGTGCCTGGGCACCCTCTCTTCGCCTTCCCGCCGACCGCAGTATGGCGGGGAGAGGGCAAAGGGCATGTCATTGCCATAAATGAGTGGCGGCGCACAAAAGCCGCCGAAGCTGCCGCTCGTCGCGCCACCACCACCGAGGTGGATTGACACAGGTGCTAACTCGGTTAGCACCTGTGTCAATCCACCTTTTTCCCCGAAGCCCGCGTCCTGCAAGCCTCCGAGGCTATGTGGTACAATTTGTGCTATCTAATTCTTATATTACTTGTTTTTTTCACGGGTAGGCGGCTGAAAGCCGCCAGCCGTCTAACTTGCTTTTTGATGGTTAAGATGATGGGCAAAAAACAAATAACCCTTGAAACAGCGCCGCTAATGATGTTCTGGCGGAGAGGGCGGGATTCGAACCCGCGTGCCGGTTTTACCCGACCATCCGATTTCGAGTCGGCGCCGTTATGGCCACTTCGGTACCTCTCCGGGAGGCGGCGGATGATAGCACGATTGCCGGATTCATGCGCCAGCCATCGGCTGAAAAATCGATGGCAATTCGCCCCCGCCATCCTGCTCGCCCTGATATTGCTGGCGGGTTGTGGTGGAGCGCGCGAGCCGTTGCCGTATCCTGCAAAAGGGCAGGAACTGGTGGTGATTACCCATGCGGGACCGCTGACCTATACCGACGAGGGCGGTACGCCCGCCGGATTTGAGCATGATCTGGCGGAGATGTTCGCCGCAGAATTGGGCGTACCGGTGCGTTTTGTGGTGGCACCGCAGCAGGAAGTGCGGCAGCGTCTGGCGGAACACGAAGGGCATCTGGCGGCGGGTTGGCTTTCGCCGATCCTGCCCAGCCAGCGTTTTGTTTACAGCGATGCCTATCTGGAGACGCGCGATGTGCTGGTGCGGCACGAGGCGTCGCTGCCCATCCGCGAACTTTCGCAGTTGAAAGGTCAGACGGTGTATGCCCAACAGGGCAGCCGCGAATATCGCGCCTTGCGCGAGTTGCAAAAACAGATTCCCAATCTCAGGGTTGCCGAATTCCCCGCCGCGACGCCGCTGGATGTACTCGCCGCCGTCGCCCGCCGCGAGGTGGAAATCGCGCTGGTCGACCGCGCCATCGTGGATATTGGTCTGAATTATTACCCGGAACTGCAACCCGGTCTGGAAGTGGGCGAAACGCAGCCGATTGCCTGGGCGTTTCCCGCCGACGGCGACCCGGAACTGTTTCAACGCGCGCAGACGTTTCTCGCCAAAGTTCATGACAACCGCGCGCTGGCGATGTTGCGTGACCGTTATCTGGGGCATCTGGAACGCCTGGGGTCGCTGGACGTGGTGACGTTCATCGCGCGCATGGAAAGTCTGTTGCCCAAATATCAACCGTTATTCCAGCGGGCGCAGGAGGAAACGAACATCGACTGGCGTTTGCTGGCGGCGCTCTCTTATCAGGAATCGCATTGGAATCCGCTCAATACCAGCCCGACCGGGGTGCGCGGCATCATGATGTTGACGGAAGACACCGCCGACCGTTTGGGGGTTTCCAATCGCCTGAACCCGAATGAAAGCATTGTCGCCGGCGCGCGCTATGTCAATATGCTGAAAAGCTACATACCGGAAAGCACCGCCGAGCCGGATCGTACCTGGCAGGCGCTTGCCGCCTACAACATCGGTCCCGGTCATTTCAATGCCGCCCGACGGCTGGCGGGGCGCATGGGCGTGAATGGCGATTCATGGTTCGAGATGAAAAAGGTGCTGCCGCTGCTGGCGCAACCCAAGTATTACGCCAACCTGAAATCCGGTCGGGCGCGGGGCGGCGAGGCGGTGGTGCTGGTGGAAAACGTGCGCCTGTTTTATGACATCCTGCTGCGCCATCAGCCTTCCCACCGTCCATTGGAACCGGAACGACTGGAACGCATCAGCGCGGAGGCGGAGGAAGAACAACGCCGGAGCCAGGTTGGACTCCGGCAAGAGCGCAAATCCAGGATCAGCGCTTCGGTAAGCTGATTGTTATTCCGGTTCGCATTAGAAACGAGACGTGAAGACTGCCCGAAGACAATGCGATTGCACGGCAAGGCGAAGTCGACAAAGGTTCGTTTTTAATGCGAACCGGAATAAGGTAGGGCGGAATCGAAGAACGCGCTGTTGGTACGCTGCGACGGTTTCTTCGATTCCGCCCTTGAGCCGCCTGCTCCTCCATGCCAAACCCACGGGCGGTTCTCGAACCGCCCCTACCTGACGTTAAAACCGATACCGCGCCCGCAAACTCCCCGTTACGCCTTCGCGTTTGCCGACACAGGGCACGGCACGCCGTGCCCCTACAGGTGATCCGCCCGTTCCTCGTAGGGGCACGGCGTGCCGTGCCCTGATGTACCGTACCCGAATGTTTGACACGGATTGTCGGCGCTACGTTTGCTGCCAGGTTCGCCGTTGCTGGGAGCGCCGGCGTCCCCGCCGGCGGGTTTAAGATTTTTCGCACAGAACCAAACCCACGGGCGGTTCTCGAACCGCCCCTACCTGACATTAAAACCGATACCGTGCCCGCAAGCTCCCCGTTACGCCTTCGCGTTTGCCGACACAGGGCACGGCACGCCGTGCCCCTACAGGTGATCCGCCCGTTCCTCGTAGGGGCACGGCGTGCCGTGCCCTGATGTGCCGTGCCCGAATGTTTGACACAGATTGTCGGCGTTACGCTTGCTGCCAGGTTTGCCGTTGCTGGGAGCGCCGGCGTCCCCGCCGGCGGGGTTGGCTCCGCGCGAAAAATCTTAAAACCGCCGGCGGGACGCCGGCGCTCCCAGGCTCAAAACCGATACCGCGCCCGCAAACTTCCTGTTACGCCTTCGCGTTTGCCGCCATAGCCTTGCACCCCCAAATCCAGCGACCAGCCTTGTTGGTTTGCGGCGGTGGGGGTTAGGGTCAGACCGGCTTCCAGCAAGCTTGTATCGCCTTTCAATTTGGGGGCGTCCAGTTTGTAGCCGTAGATGCTGGCGTTTGCTTTGCCGTTGTATTCGTGTTCCCACGCTGCACCTACGTAGGCGGTGGTTTTGGTGGTCAGGGCGTGATGCCATTTTGCGCCCAGTCTTGTTCTTTGCGAATCCACATCCTTGAATTTCACCGTTTCGCCAGTGGTCAGTTTGACCGTATCGCCGTTTTGATGGCTCCAGAGGTATTGACCGTAGACATCCAGTTTGCTCTGTTCGGTGAGGTTGACCACATAGCCTACGCCTACATGCGCGCTCACGTAGGTGGATTTGGCGTTGTAGGCGGCGGCTCTTCCGAAGCCGTCGTAGAGGTTGCCGCTGAAGTCGGTTTTGACTTTGCCTGATCTCAGGCTGGCGTCGAGGTACAGGTTGTTGAGGTTGCTTTCGTAGAAGGCAAAGCGCGCCAAAATGCCCGCTCCGGTGTAGTTTGTGTCGCCTTTGCCGTGAACGCTGGCGGCATTGGAAAAGCTGTTGTAGCTGTCGTAATTGCCTTCGCCGTGTTCGATGAAGGCGGCGGCGGTGAGGTTGCCTGTTTGGGTGGGCGTGGTTGCGGCGAGGCCTGCCAACAGGGTGTAGCCGTCTACGTCGATATGTGAACCGGTGTTGTGGCGCAGGGTGCTGTAGCCGATGGCGGCGAAGCCGTGTTTGTCGGATGATTGAACCGTTTGCAGGGCGGAATGGATGCCGCGCTCCGCCGCGAAATCCTGTGCCTGATTCAGAAACGCCGTGCCGCTCAAAAATCCTTCGGATAAGGCCTTGGTTTGCGGGTTGAGATTTATGCCGGGGTTTGTGGGTGGCGTTACGGGCGGGTTCGGATCAGTCGGCGGGTTCGGGTCGACGGGTGGGGTAACGGGCGGATTGGGGTCGACGGGCGGATTGGGGTCAATCGGGGGGGTGCCGCCTGCTACGGTTGCCAGTAGTTGCTTGCCGTTGGTGGTCAGGTCAAAGTCGTAGAGCAGGCTCACGCCTTGCATCCCTGTGCCGTGGGCGATGGTGTTGGCGGGATTACCCGTCAGACTGTTGGCGTTGATGAGGGTGACCGTATCGCCTGCTGTCAGGGGGGAGCTGCTGCCGAGGATGCCGACGTTGACGGTGCTGTTTGTGATGTTGGCAGTACCGCCGACGTTTAACAGGCTGTAGCCGTTCGTGGCGATGGTGGGCAGATAAAAATTCAACTGGCTTCCGATGGCGGAGAGGTTTCCGGTGATGGCTGCGCCTTGGTAGACGTTTAACCGGGCGGCGTTTGCCAGTGTCAGGTTTTTGCCGACGCGGTTGTACAGATTGAACGTTGCGGGGCTGGCGATGCTGACATTGCTGTTGGGCAATGCGCCAGAAAGGGCGAGGGTGAGGGAACCGGCGTTAATGATGGTGTTGCCGCTGTAGGTGTTGTTGCCGGTCAGGGTCAGATTGCCGTTGCCGGTTTTGGTCAGCGTACCTGCGCCGGAAATTGTGCCGCTTACCCTGTAATCGTGACCTTGGGTGTTGCTAAAAATCGTTGCAGCCGGAGCGACGCCGCCGCTGGCGATGCTCACCGCGCCCGCTCCGGTATCGGTGAAGGTGACGGTATCGCCGTTGATGAAGGTGGAGTCCGGTGTCCAGTTTTCTGAAGTCAGGATGTTCCAGTTGCGGTTGGTCGCGCCCGTCCATTCGAGGTCGGCGGGGGTGGTGCGAGCGGGGGGCGTCGGGGGTGGAGAAGGCGGCGGTGGCAGCAGCGGAGAAGTCTTGCTGTTCAGCGTGGCGTAGAGGTTCTTGCTGTCATCGGACAGCGTGAACTTGTAGGTAAAGGCAGTACCTACCGTCGCAGTGAGTGAGGTTGTGCCGGAAGTGTAGCCCGTGGTCAGACCACCTGCGTTGAGGAGCGTGATTTTGTTCGTGGCGGCGAGCGTGGTCAGATTGTTGCCGCCGTCGAGGGCGAGGTTGACCACGCTGCCGCTAATGTTCGCGTTCCCCGTGACGGTGAGCAGGGTATCGGTAGTGGTGATGCCGCCCGGCAGGTAAAAATTCAGCGCGCCGCCGTTTGTGGTGAGGTCGCCGGTGATGGTGTTGTCTTTTCCACGCACGTTCAGGCTGGAAGGGGTGAAAGCGGTTGCGCTGGATGCGTCTAAAACGCTGCCGTTTGCCAGTGACCATGCCTTGTCGAAGGTGCCGCTGCCCAGAGCGATGTTGCTGTTGTTGTTCAGAGCGAAAGCGGAATTGCTGGTCAGGGTGAGGTTTTCGACACCGTTATTCATGGTGAAGGTGAAATCTACCGATTCACTGGCGAAGTCGCTGTGCAGGTAATCGTTGGCTTCTTCGCTGAAGATATGCAGGGTGTAATTGCCGTTGCCAAGGGAAGAAATGCCGCTGGGGTTTTCGGCGTTGAAGCTGCCGTTTGAGGAAGTTCCGGTATCGGCATATTTGGCGTAGACATCATCCGTGCCGTCGTACAGAAAGCCGGAAACGAACTTTTCGCCGCCGGGGATGCCGGGCGCTCCGGTTGCGGGCGTGGGCGTGACGGAATAATTAAAATCCAGCGCGTTGGAAGTCAGCGTGAGTTCCGGGGTGGAAATACTTTTGTCCAAAAATGTAATTTTTCGCGCCGCCGCTGGCGTTGCCAGCGGCGTGTAAGCGTCGCCTACGGCGACGCCAGATTTGCCGACGCTTGCGTCGGTTGATTCAGATGTGAAGAGGACAGATGTCAGATCTAAATTGAAAGCGGGGCGGACAACGAACACCGCATGGAGCACGTTGAAGTAGTCGAAGTTGCCGCCACCAGACCCGCCAGCGAAGGCGTCGCTAAGAAAGGCGAGCGCAACCACCACGAAGACGGGTAACTTCTAACCGCAGCGCCATTGGTATTGACATCGCTAAGACTGGACGCTATCGCCTCCCATTCCGGCAAGGACAGCGCCCAGTACAACTGCTTTTTCGCCTCCGCTCCCGTCATGCCGTCGGCTTCCAGCAGTGCACTAGAACTACTGACATAAGCAGCCGCTAGCGGAACTAAAGTCCTCGGATTAATCACCCCCTGCTCTCTGCCGGACGGCACCGCCCCCGCCATCTGACCTTGCAAGTCGCTGCCTTCGTATTCGTTCGGGTACTGCTTGCAGCTTCCCGCATAAGCGTCGTAGTAGCATCCGCCACCGCTACCTATGTAATCACGGAATACCACATTGCTCCCCGAAGCAAAATCATTCTTGATGGAGAGCAGCGTTACGCTGTCATCCGGCTGTTCTACACCGCCGTAAGCCCCGCTGCTAATGGCATAACCACTAGAAATCTCGTTCTTGTAAATATCCTTGTCCTTGTTCCCAATCACCACCCATTCGTGTCCGCCAAAGTTGATTTGCGTGGTGTTGACTGTGGTCGTGGGTGAAACGCCCCATTGCGACGCTGTTTGCGCCACTGCCGACAACGACACCACCGCCAGCGCGGACGCCACCGCCAATACCAACGGATGCCGCACCGTCCGCAACCCCGCCCCGCTATCTCGTCTCGTTTGTTTCATCTCTTTGCCCCTAAAACCATTCATGTTGTAAATCCGTGGATTATAGAGGGGAATCGTAGGGTTTAGGTAGGGCGGTATCACAGATCACGCCCTGCCGTCGACGTCAAAAGCGAGGAGCGCAGCGACGCGGCAATCTCCTTGGTCACCGAGATTGCCGCGTCGCTGCGCTCCTCGCAATGACGAAGCGATGTAGGGGCAGGGCGGATGCCTGAAACAAAGTAGCGGGAGCATCCTGCTCCCGTGGGTTTGGAATGGGGAGCAGGATGCTCCCCCCACTTTACTGTCACCTGACCTCTGATGCCTGATCCCTGATGCCGGGCACGGTACATCGGGACACGGCACGCCGTGCCCCTACGGGGAACATCGGCAAATGTCGAGGAATGGGCGGATCACTGTACGGGCACGGCGTGCCGTGCCCTGTGGCGGCAAAAAACTTCTTGCATGAAACCGACAAACCGCGTCCGCGCCACCCTGGGAGCGCCGGCGTCCCCGCCGGCGGGTTTGGTTCCGCACGAAAAATCTTAAAACCGCCGGCGAGGACGCCGGCGCTCCCAGGGGACGGCAACGCCCAGCGGCGTCAAAAGCGAGGAGTGTAGCGACATGGCAATCTCCTTGGTCACCGAGATTGCCGCGTCGCTACGCTCCTCGCAATGACGAAGTGATGTAGGGGCGCGCATATAGCGTCCGTGGTTTCGTCCGCGCGGTCTCCAACACGGACGCTATATGCGCGCCCCTACGGGGGATGGGCAGGTCTGTCAGCAATCCGGTGCGGCTCACGAGCCGCCCCTACAACTGTCACCTGACACCTGCCACCTGTCACCTGTTTTGACGCCGCTGTGGTAGGCTATGGCGTATTCGATTGCCGGATCAGGACAATCCCGCCGACATTCCTCCCTGCCCATCCTGCCCGCCATGCCCGCTCCCACCTCTGAACTCCACATCATCACCAAAGCCAAAGACCTTTGCGCCTACGTGCTCACCATCACGGAAAAATCGCCCAAACGCTTTCGCTTTACCCTCGTGGGGCGGATGCAGAATCTCGCCTTTGATCTCATCGAACAAAGCTACCGCGCCAATGAAATTTACACCCTTGGCGCAAACCGCGAAGCCGCAACAGCCAGACGGCTGGATTTGCAGCACAGCGCCCTGACCAGCGTCAAACTCCTCGCCTACATGGCGCTGCTGGCGCGGGAGCAAGGTTGCATCCTGCCCAAACAATACGAACACATCGCCCAACTCGCCAGCGATTGCCAAAACCTGCTCGGCGCGTGGATAATCAGCGACGCCAAGAGAAACGGTCGCAAGTGAAACAAGCCGTCGAAGCGTAAAAAGGGATGCAGTTGAAGCAACCGTCTTCGTGGTGGTTGCGCTCGCCCAACAATAATAACAACGCCTTCGCTGGCGGGTCTGGTGGCGGCAACAACGACAACAACAACGTGAACAATGCGGTGTTCGTTGTCCGCCCCGATTTGTTCCACTTGCCAGAAACGCGCCTGCAAGCGCAGCGCGTCCGTGCAGGAACAAAGGAATTGCATTCCTGTCCTTGCCGCCGGAGCAGTACCCGTCAGCGGGACGAATATCCACCGCCAGAAGGCTGGACGCCAGCACATCGGCTTTCACACCTTTCCCGTTCGGGCAGAACACCCGTAGTGAACGGCTGGCGGTTTTTCTTTTGGAGATTAATCCGGCAATCAAATACACCATAGGCTGCCAAAATTCATCGTTCGGGACGAGGGTGGCGTCCGTGCGCCAGATGGTATATTCGATTGTCGGGTGATTAGTGTAATGTTTTGAGGATGACCCCGATAATCAGCGCGGTTTGCCCAACCAACAAACCCATCACCCATTTGATGAGTTCGCCTTTGGTATTGGCGACTTCGGCGCGTACTCTCTCGATTTCGGCGCGAATTTTTTCGATTTCGACACGCACTTTCTCAACATCGCCCTGCGTTGCCAGTTGTTTCGAGTGCACCTGATACCTGCTGTCAATGGCTCTGTTGATGGATTCAGCCGCATTTTTCGCCGCGTCTTCCGGCGCACCGGCTGCAATCAGCGCCTGGTAAACTTGTAGTTCCATGTTGCTGTTCTCCCTTGATGAATGAAGTCTAGCACAAGCCTCCTGATGACAGGCATATGCCATCCAACTTTTTAGCCGACACCCTTGAACCCCGACGCCTTTGCCACCCTCGCCACCTTTGAAAACCTCTACGCCGCCCACCGCGCCGCGCGGGTGGGCAAGCGGCGCAAAACCGACGTCATCGCCTTTGAGATGAACCTCGCCCACGAACTCATCCAGCTCAAAACCCGCCTTGAAAACGGCGCCTACACCATCGGCGGCTATCAACGCTTCATCATCCACGACCCCAAAACCCGCGAAATTCAAGCCCTCCGCTACGCCGACCGCATCGTGCAACACAGCCTCTGCGACAACATCCTCGCCCCCTTTTTTGAAAAACGCCTCATCCACGACAACGCCGCCTGTCGTGTCGGCAAAGGCACCGGTTTCGGCATCGCGCGGCTGACCGCTTTTTTGCGCGCGCATTCCCAGCGGCACGGCGCGTCAGGATGGATATTGAAAGCCGACATCCGCCAGTACTTTCCCTCCATCGACCACGACATCCTCCTCACCCGCCTGCGGCGCAGCATCCCCGACCCCCGCGTCATGACCTTGCTGGAAAGCATCATCGACAGCTTCCACGCCACCCCCGGCAAAGGCTTGCCGATGGGCAACCAGACCAGCCAATGGTTTGCCCTCTACTACTTGGACCCCATCGATCGGCTCATCAAGGAAAAACTGCAAATGCCGCACTACACCCGCTACATGGATGACATGGCGCTGCTCTCGCCCTCCAAGGCCGAATTACAGGAATGCCTGCGCCAGATACGGGAAAAATGCGCGGACGAACTCAAACTTGAACTCAACGCCAAAACCCAGATCATGCCCGTCAAAAACGGCGTGGATTATCTGGGCTGGCACTTCTACCTCACACCGACCGGCAAAGTCGTGCGCACCCTGCGCGCCGCCGCCAAAACGCGGCTGAAAAAACGCCTGAAAAACCTGCAACACGCCTACACAGAAGGCGCATTCGACCTGCCCGACATCAAACTACGCATCGCATCAAGCAACGGGCATCTCAAACAAGGGCACACCTGGCGGTTACGCGCAAAACTCTACGGCAGAACCGTTTTTCGACGGGAAGGGTTGGCGGGGGTCAGGTGACAGAGGTGTCAGGTATCAGTACCTTCGGCGGCTTTGCCGCCCCTGATGACTGTCACCTGTTACCTGACCTCTGATGCTGGATTGCCGCGTCGCTCTGCTCCTCGCTTTTGACGGCAAGCGTAGGTCGGGCATGGTTTCACATGCCCGACGCTTGGCGGTTGAGCATACCGCCGTTCATTTGGCGTTCGCGGGTCATCTCGCGGCGTTACTTCGACAAATACGTGTAACCCTTTCTGCACCGCCTGATGTCGGGCACATGAAATGTGCCCGACCTACAGAACTGTCACCTGTCACCTGTCACCTGCCCCCTGATCCCTGAACCGCTACAGCCCGACCTGGCTGATCACCATTTCTTTCAGTTTGTCGGAAACGATGAAGGACGCTTCGGTTTCGGCGCGGATTTCTTCCACGCTGACGCCGGGGGCGTATTCTTCCAGCACCAGTTTGCCGTCATGGAAACGGAACAGCGCCTTTTCCGTGACGAGGGTGGATACCCGCCCCTTGGCGGTGAGCGGCAGGTCGCACTTCTTGAGGATCTTCTTTTCGCCCTTGGCGGTGTGCTCCATGGCGACGATCACCTGCTTTGCGCCAACCGCGAGATCCATCGCGCCGCCCATGCCGGGGACGCTCTTGCCCGGCACCATCCAGTTGGCGAGGTCGGCGTTTTCATCCACCTGCAAGCCGCCCAGCACACAGGCGTCGAGGTGCCCGCCGCGCATCAGCGCAAACGAGATCGAGGTGTCGAAGGTGGAACCGCCGGGGATGATGCTGCACGGCGCGCCGCCCGCATTCACGACGCGCGGCTGACCGATGGGGGTGATTTCTTCCGGCACCGGACCGATGCCCAGAAAGCCGTTTTCTGACTGCAACATCAGGGTGACGCCCGGCGGCAGGTAGTTGGCGACCAGTGTCGGCAGACCGATGCCGAGGTTGACGGTATCGCCATCTTTCAGTTCCAGCGCGATGCGACGGGCGATGAATTCCTTGGCGCTCATTTCTTGTGTCATGGCTTTCTCCTTTATTTGGGGTACACGAGGTAATCGACCAGCACACCCGGCGTCATCACATGATCCGGGTCGATGCAGCCGACTTCGACGATTTGGTGGACTTCCGCGATCACCGTATCCGCCGCGAGCGCCATGAGCGGGTTGTGGTTCCGCATCGAGGTGTAATAGACGAGATTGCCGGCCTTGTCCGCTTGTACCGCTTCGAGTACCGCGAGTTCGGCGCGCAACGGGGTTTCATACAGAAAGTCGCGCCCGTTGATGTTGAAGACCGGCTTCTTGGTATATTTTTGTCCGTTGACGGTCAGGTCTTGCGGGACATCTTCCACGCTCGTGCCCACGCCGGTGGGGGTGAGCACCCCGCCCAGACCTGAGCCGCCCGCGCGGATGCGCTCAGCGATGGAGCCAATCGGACAGAGTTCGATTTCCATCTCGCCCGCGATCATCTGGCGTTGCGCTTCCTTGTTCAGACCGATGTGCCCGGTGATCATTTTCCTGATCCGTTTGTTGCGAATCAACAGACCGACGCCTTCCGGCCCCTTGGTCGCGTCGGAAAACGCCGTGTCGTCGCCAATCATGGTCAAATCCTTGACCCCCGAATCAAGAATCGCCTGTATGAGGCGAGGCGGCGTGCCGTTTCCCATGAAACCGCCATACATGATGGTCATCCCGTCATGCAAGAACGAGGCAACCTTGTCTATCTCCAACCTTTTTGATTTCATTATGTTTCTCCTGATAATGATGCTTGGTGAAAACAGGCGGATACGCTTTTTTATCCAACCGCCTGCCTCCGAACATTCTAGGCGGGTTACAAGTTTCAGGCAACCAACATGAGCGTAAAACCCTTAAAAAGGCATGGAAAAGTCTCGAACGGCGTTTAACTTGCAATTTTGCAAATTCTTGTTCGAATTCGTGTCGACCGTCTTCCGTGCAAGCAGAAGCGCAGAGTAAAATGCAGGCTTTTTGCGTCTGTCGGTTTCGTTGCTCACGCACGCAGCCGCGCTTTTCAACCCTCCCAACAGGAACACACCATGTCTGATCGTATCCTCAACGCCTCCTTCCGCAGCAAAATCATGAGCGCCGACGAAGCCGCCGCCCTGATTCCCGCCGGCGCCGCCATCGGCAGCAGTGGCTTTACCCCCGCTGGCGCGCCCAAGGCAGTCCCTGTCGCGCTTGCCAAACGCGCCGCCGCCGCCAAAGAAGCCGGAGAAGATTTCAAGGTGGGTATCTGGACAGGCGCGTCTACCGGCCCCTCCGTCGACGGCGCCATTGCCGGCGCGGGCGCGATGAGTTTCCGTATGCCCTACCAGGGCGACGCCAACTGTCGCAAAGGCATCAACAGCGGCGAAATCGACTATGTTGACATGCACCTCTCGCACGCCGCCCCTTTCGCCGCCGCCGGTTTTCTCGGCAAGCTGGATTACGCGATCATCGAAATCGTCGGCATCACCGAAGACGGTCGCCTGATTCCCTCGACCTCGGTCGGCAACAACGCCACCTGGATTGACCTCGCCGATAAAGTCATTCTCGAAGTCAATGAATTCCAGACCACCGACCTCGAAGGGATGCACGACATCTACCGTCCCGCCATGCCGCCGCATCGTCTGCCGATTCCCATCGTCAAACCCTCCGACCGCATCGGCGAATCCTATTTTCGCGTCGACCCGAAAAAAGTCGTCGCCGTGGTGAACACCAACGCCTCCGACATCTGCGCCCCCTTCACCCCCGCCGACCAGACCTCGCAGACCATCGCCAACAACATCCTGGAATTCCTCACCCACGAAGTGAAAAAAGGGCGTCTGCCCAAAAACCTGCTGCCCCTGCAATCCGGCGTCGGCAACGTCGCCAACGCGGTGATGGCGGGTCTGCAACACGGCTCTTTCGAGCATCTCACCGCCTACACCGAAGTGCTGCAAGACGGCACCCTCGACCTGCTTCTGTCCGGCAAGCTCGACTGCGCCTCCACCACCTCGCTCACCTTCAGCCCGGAAGCGCAGGCAAAATTCCTCGCCAACAGCAAGGCGCTGAAAAGCAAAATCATCCTGCGCCCGCAAGAACTCTCCAACAACCCGGAAATCATCCGCCGCCTGGGGCTGATTACCATGAACGCGCTGATTGAAGCGGACATTTACGGCAACGTCAATTCCACCCACATCCAGCAAGGCACCGCCATGATGAATGGTATCGGCGGCTCCGGCGACTTCGCCCGCAACGCCTACATCTCCATGTTCATGACCCCCTCCACCGCCAAGGGCGGCGCGATTTCCTGCATCATGCCGATGGTCACGCACGTCGACCACACCGAGCACGACGTGCATGTGCTCGTCACCGAACAAGGCCTGGCTGACCTGCGCGGACTCTCCCCCAAAAAGCGCGCCAAACTCATCATCGAAAACTGCGCCCACCCCAAATTCCGCCCCGCCTTGCAGGAATACTACGACCGCGCGCTTCGCCTCTCCCCCGGCAAACACACCCCGCATCTCCTGGAAGAAGTCTATTCCTTCATGCCCAAATGGCTTGCTGAACACGGCGAGAAGTAAGCGGTAAAGCAAAAACGGTCGACGCAATGTCGACCGTTTTTTTGGCTGTCGCCTTTCTCCTGTATGGATGTTTAATTCAGGTTCGCATTAGAATCGAGACGCGAAGACAAACCGAAAACAGTGCAAAGTATCGCTTCCAATGCGAACCGGAATAACACCAAGCAGCACGAAATAGACATCCATGTGCAGAAACCGCATAATCTCCTGTTTTTTTTTGTATCTCTTCCCCCATGAAATTCCTTTTCGATCTTTTCCCTGTCATTCTGTTTTTCGTCGCTTTCAAATACACCCGCCAAAATCCTGAACAGGCGGCGGATTGGGCAGGCCGGTTATTGGGCGATGTCAGTCCTGCCCAGGCGCCCATTCTGCTGGCGACGATTGTGGTCATGCTGGCAACATTGTTGCAGATTGTCTTTGTGCGCCTGCGTTACGGCAAGGTGGAAAAAATGTTGCTGATCAGCCTGGGGCTGGTCGTCGTTTTTGGCAGCATGACCCTGATTTTTCAGAACGAAGCCTTCATCAAGTGGAAATTCACCCTGCTCTACTGGGCGATGGCAGTGAGCATGTCCATTGCCGCCCTTTGCAAACGCAACGCCATGCGGCTCATGCTCTCCGACAAACTGGATTTGCCGGAAGAAGCGTGGCTACGTCTCAATCTGGCGTGGATTGGCTTCTTCGCCTTTGTGGGCTGCCTTAATCTTTTTGTGGCGTACCGCTATTCCACCGACATCTGGATGAATTTCAAGATGTTCGGCGTCATGGGCTTGATGTTGTTGTTCATCATCGCTCAGGGCGTGTACCTCGCCCGTTTCATCAAGGATGAACCCGAAGACCGCCAGACGTAATCAAACGTAAAGACGCTTGCGCGCTTTTTTTCGGCATCCCTTTTACCGCCCTTGCTGGTATCATGCCGCAATGTTTTTGTCCCGGGGTGGCTCGCCAGCCCGTTTTTTTATCATTTTCCCAAGAAGGATGATGTTCATATGTCAAGCTTGAAAAAAATTTCCGCCGCCCTGATCGCCAGCGCCCTGATTTCCGCGCCCGCATTCGCCGCCGACCCGGTGTTCGTGACCGTCAATGGCAAAGCCATTTCCCAGACCACTGCCAACCTGTTCATCAAGGAACAAACGGCTCAGGGCGCGCAAGATACGCCGGAACTGCGCGCCGCCATCAAGGATGAGCTGATTCGCCGGGAACTCATCGTGAGCGAAGCCCGCAAAACAGGGCTGGACAAGAAACCTGAAATCAAGGCGCAACTGGAAAGCGCGCAACAAATCGTGCTGATGCGCGCCTATTTCGGCGCTTATCTCCAAAAAAATCCGGCGACAGACGCCGAAATCAACGAGGTTTACAACTCATTCAAGACCCGTCTGGGCGATACCGAATATCACGTTCGTCATATTCTGGTGGCTACGGAAGATGAGGCCAAAGCGATCATCACCAAGCTGGACAATGGCGGCAAATTTGAAGAACTTGCCAAGGATTCCCAAGACCCCGGCAGCAGTGAAAACGGCGGCGATCTGGGCTGGATGGCCCCCTCCGCTTTCGTAGCGCCTTTCGCGGAAGCCCTGACCAAACAGGGCAAGGGCACCTACACCAAGGAGCCAGTACAAAGCCAGTACGGTTATCACGTGATTCTGGTGGAAGACAGCCGCGCGCTGACGCCGCCGCCCCTGGAAGACGTCAAAAACCAGATCGTGCAGAGTCTGGAGCAGCAAAAAGTGGAGAAGCTGCTCACAGACCTGCGCAGCAAGGCGAAAATCAAATAAGGGTTTGAATCCGCAACAAAAAATGGCGTCGCGTTGAACAAACACGACGCCATTTTTTTATCTCGCGCATTCCATACGGATGTTCGCGCTACGCTTTGCTGGGGCAAGCGCACCAAAACGCGTCAAAGAGCGGAAGATGCGTCACTTTGCGCCGAACCACCCCGTCAGGCTGCCCCCCTCCGTGGGAGGGGAATTGTCCGTGCCTTCGTTTGGGGTGCAGTTCACGATGGAGGGGAATGTGTTGCGGTTTCGTTTTGACCTGTTTTCCTTTCTGGCAGGGAAATCACCTCAAGCACGAAAACAAGTCAAACGAAGACTGGAAAAATTCCCCTCCATTGGAGGGGTGCCCCGCAGGGGTGGGGTGGTTGTTTCTACGAGATCACCTGAATTTGATGTGCCAGCCTTGGCGCCGTGCCCGAATGCCTGGCACGGATTCACCTATCTACGCATCCGCGCCGTCATCCTCTGCCGGTTTTTTTGCCAGAGAACACTTGTTGCGCCCCGACGCCTTGCTCGCGTACATGGCCACGTCGGCGGCTTCCAGCAGAACTTGCGGCGTCTGCCCGTGATCGGGGAACAGGCTGATGCCGATGCTGGCGTGGATGGGCAGGGTAACTTCTTCCAGTTCGACCGGTTGATTGAAGCGTTGCAGCAGCTTTTCCGTCACCAGACAAGCTTCTTCATCGCTATGGATGGGATTTAACAGCACCACGAATTCGTCGCCCGACAGCCGCGCCGCCGTGTCGCTGGCGCGCACGCCGCTGCGCAAACGTCGCGCTACCGCCAACAGCAGTTCGTCACCCGCCTGATGCCCGTATTGATCGTTGATGACCTTGAAGCGGTCGAGGTCGACGAACAGCACCGCCAGTTTGCGTCCCTGACGCCTGGCTTGCGCGATGGCATTTTCCAGCAGGGTGAAAAAGGTCAGGCGGTTGGGTAGCCCGGTCAGGGCGTCGTGATGCGCCATGTGCATCATGGCATGATGGTTTTCTTCCAGCGCTGTGACCTGGGCGCGAATCTGGTTCTGCATTTCCTCTACGCCACGCGCCAGCAGCCCCACTTCATCCTGCCGTCCTGTGGGCAAGGGCAGATTCTCGCCGCTGTCCCCCGCCGCAAAACGCCGGACAGAAGTCAGAATGCGCGCCAGCGGTTGCAGCACCGCCTGCGAAACGCCCCAGGCAATCAGCAGCGCCAGACAACTGAACGACAGCACGATGCGCCAGATGTTGCCCGCCAGCAGACTGCTTTCCTGACGGATATTGCGTAAAGGCTCGGACAAGCCCAGGATGAAAAAACGCTCATTGGAAAAATCGGCAATCCGCACCCGGTAGAAGGCGGCGAGGGCTTCAAAATCTTCCGGTTTGCGCCCCTGTATGTTGGTCACGATGCTGTCCCGTTCGCCGCTGACAATTCTCTGCGCCATCGGAAAAAGCCCCTGAATCAGATTCGGGCTTTCGTCGGAACGTATCAACTCGCTCATGGCATTATTGTCACTTACAAACACGCCATTATTGTCAGCGAAATAAAAATGGAACCCCAGCGGCAATTCCGACTGGATTTCTGTGAACAACTCGCTCAAATCGACGCGAATCACCACCAACATGCCGCTGGCGACGCCGGTATCCAGAGGCACTGGCGTGACCACCAGCACACTTGAGCGCCCATCCGCGCCGCTGATGACATCGGAAAGATAAACCTGCCCCGGACTCAAATGAATCGCCTGCGCGACGAGCGGCATCAGGGGAATGGGACTGGAATCGGCAAGCTCGACATTGCCTTTGTTATTGATGAAGGTGAGCTTTTCCTGCCAACCCTGCCTTGTGTCGATCACGCTGACCTGCAAGTATTCGGAATGCACCTGCAACATGGAACGCGACATGCGCTGCACGCGTTCCTTCAGATTTGTCGGCGGATTCGCCAGCGACGCATACATGCGGGCGTCACTCGCCACCGAGCCAAACGCCGCGATCAGTTGTTGCCCCAGAACCTGAGCGGAACTTTGCAGGTTTTTTTCCGTGCGGGTCATCAACATTCGATAGCTGCTGTCGTGAGCGTAATAGCCGGTCAGCCCTGAAGCCAGGACAGCAAATACCGCCAACACCAAAGCCAATCGGGGAGCAATGCCAATATGCATGATCAAACTCGCTGGAGCCTCATTAAATGAACCTGAACCGCCGGATGCCAAACCGTGAACAGTACAGCAAACCCGGACGTATTTTATAAAATAATTTCATGGTAGTGATAGGAGTAAGCTATCCGCAAGATAAAAACAAGCAATTAGCTTTATCCGGGCGCTTTTTGCATACTCCATCTCACAAAAGACGAAGCGCGACCGGCTCCCCCCCCGCCGGAAAACGCCAACACCCCAACCTCGACAGTGAAAAAGCAGGAGCGACCGCAACAAAAAGCCGGACGGCTCAACACCGTCCGGCGCTTTTTTTGGGGTGCCTGGTTCGTCAGGCTTCCAGCAAACTCCGCAACATCCACGCCGTTTTTTCGTGTTCCTGCATCCGTTGGGTCAGCAGGTCGGCGGTCGGCTCGTCACTGGCGGCGTCTACCGTGGGGAAGAGCTTGCGCGCCGTGCGGGCGACCGTTTCATGACCTTCAACCAGCAGTCGAATCATGTCTTCCGCCTTGGGCACGCCTTTGGTTTCGGAAATGGCGGTCAGCTTGGCGAATTCGCTGTAGGTGGCGGGCGCGGGATAACCCAGGGCGCGGATGCGTTCGGCAATGAGGTCGACCGCCAGCGCCAGCGCGTTGTATTGCCCCTCGAACATCAGATGCAGGGTGTTGAACATCGGACCCACCACATTCCAGTGAAAATTGTGCGTTTTCAGATACAGGGTGTAGGTGTCCGCCAGAACATGCGACAACCCGGCGGCAATTTTGGTGCGGTCTTGTTCGGTGATACCGATATCAATGGCGCTACCGGTGGCGGCAACGGTTTTGGCAGCGTTTTTGGCGGACGACTTCGCGGGTTTTGTGGTTTTGCTCATGGATGAACTCCTGTCAGCGGGTTAAACAAGCGGGTTAAACACATCTTGCGGGATGCGGATGAACGCGCTTTGTACCTGTTTCACATGTATCGGGCAAGTATTATGACAAGCACCGCAAAAAACCGTGTAATCCAGGGATCAGGTATCAGATGTCAGGTGACAG
>BNUD01000021.1 GCA_025997095.1 Betaproteobacteria bacterium
CAACAAGCCGTTGTCCGAGTGTCAGACGCAGAGAAACAAACGCATCGCGAAGAGCCGTGCGCGAGTAGAGCATGTTTTTGGGGCAATCGAACAGATGGGCGGCAAGCTGCTCAGAACCATTGGGCAAGCGCGGGCGAACTTTGTGATGACGATGATGGCGACCTGTTACAACCTGAAGCGGCTGGTCTATTTCGGGAAGGCAGGAATATTGGCCTTCTGATGCCCGAAATGGGCGAAATTGCCTAAATATTAGGCAATTTAAGGCAAAATCGAGGCAAAATCACTCAAAAAATAGAGCTTCATTCAAAATAATTGCGCCAAATTTCGGCACAGGTAGTTTTTTTGAGCTGATTTGCTGAAAAACAAGGGTAATTCGAGGTACCCGACGGTCATTCCAGGCAGGAGCAAGCCAGGGCTTTCGATGTCGATGCGGTCGTCGAAAAAGGCGATGCGAACAGGTGTTCCGCGCTGGGAATAGTCGCTTGATGATGGCTTCACGCAGCATGGTGAGTGGAATGCTCCACACATCCTTGCGCCGCATATCGGAAAATTCCGCGCTCTTGAAGGCGTGCTTTTTCAGGAAAAGTTCGATGGCGTCTACCGCGTCCGGCAGATGCGCGTGGATTTCGGTCTGGTCAAAAATCTCCACCTTGTCCGTGCCGCGAAAGCGGGCGCACTGCACCCAGGCATCGGGAAAATGCTGTTCGCGCTCCCGCCCCAACAACAGCATGGCGCCTTGCGTCGGCACAAGGCGGCCTTGTTCACGGCGCAACAGCTTGAGTGTGGTCAGGCTTTTCTCATCCAGCGCGCGCTCTCTCCCGAACCATCTCTGCGCGGCGGGAATATCCAGATCATGCACGCTCAGGTCGGGCATGGGGATTTCATCGAAAATAGTCCCTGCCGCCAGACGGCGCAGTTCCGCCAGCAAATCAGGCCCTGCCTGCCGATTCGTGGAACCCAGACGCACATACACGCCTTGTTCCGACCCCTGGCTTTTCAGGTAATGCGGGCGGGCGCTGCTGGGAAAAACCTCGATGGTCAGCAGGGTATGCTCGCCCAATGTGCCCAGTTCCACGTTGGGAATCAGTCGCGGCGCAATGTGGTCGGCAATCAGGTTGCAGATACGCTCTTCTTCCGCCAGCGGGTCGACCACGCCCACGACCTGCCGCGTATCGGTGACGCCGACAATCAGGCGTCCGCCCGCAGAGTTGGCAAAGGCAACCAGCGTTTTCAGCAAAGGCTTGGGCGAAGACAGGTCGCGTTTGAATTCCAGTGTTTTGCCTTCAGCGTGCTCCAGCAGGGCGGCAAGCGTTGTTGTCATGCGATGACCTTTTTAAGCAGGAAGCTTTTCTATTTCAGGAATGGCTACCTGACAGATTAGTAGAATGCACGAATCTTGGCTGGCAATTCTACCTCATGGTCATGATGTGATACCATCACTAATTTTTGAGAAAACAAAGGTGCTGAAATGCAAATCAGTGATGTCTTCGGTGCTCACCCGAAAAGCGTGTGGGAATACCTCTGCGAAAATGGTCAAGGTCTCTATGTGCCAGCGTACCAGCGCCAATACTCTTGGGACAAGTCGAAGATAACGCGCCTCTTTGAGGATGCGTGCCATGGATTCACAATGCTGATTGATCACGATGATTCAATCACATTCCTAGGTACCATCATCACTATCCACGATACGCAATATTTGACGGTCAACCCGTTGGTTCGAGGAGATATGCCCTCACGCGTCATGACTATCATCGATGGTCAGCAACGCCTCACTACTCTACTCCTGATCAATACAGCACTTCACGAAGAGATACTCTTCCGTCATGCCAAGTTCAAGGATGCTCATGAGACAGGTCAAAAATGGCTCGAAGAGGAGTGCAGGAAGGTTATTAGCCGTCTCGCAAAGACATTCGAGGAAGACAAGGATTATGGTGATGATGCTTTCCAATTCTATCCACGCATGATTCGAGCTTATGATGACTCATGGTCACGCAAGAAAGACAAGGTCGCATACAATTCTCCTATCGCGCATTACCTGCATTCTTACGGGAAGCATGTGCGGAATGAACTAAAAGCAAACGGTAAATTAAAGAAAACTTATAAATTCGCGCTTCCCGATGGGGCGACTGAACAATCCCAATCAAAATATAAACTGCTCGAAGATGGGCGGCGCATAGTAAGTAATTTGATAAAAGATGTTGCAAAAAACAGTCAGAATGATTTTGAATTTCCGGACTTTAACCGCATGGTTGCAGCTACTGATTTTCAGGACATACTTGTCAAGGCGGACTTTCCTGACCCAGTTAAAGTTACTCTAGTCACTGACAACAATGATGACTTCAAGGAACTCTTGCGCCTGGTGCTCTTCGCAAATTTCGTGTTGGATCGCGTCGCCCTAACCATCGTCACTGCGAAGAATGAGGATTATGCTTTTGATATGTTTGAGGCACTCAACACTACCGGAGAGCCACTTACCGCCTTCGAAACATTCAAACCCCGTGTTATCCACTGTGAGGGACTTGAGAATTACGAGCAATCAAAATCTCACGAATATATGAAGGTTGTCGAAGGATACCTTGATAGTTTTGGAAAAACTGACGACAAACAGGATGCTACTAGTCGTCTCATCGTCGCATTCGCATCTGCTGAACATGGGGAAAAATTGTCAAAACGTCTGAGTGATCAACGTCGTTTCTTCAAAGATAACTTTGACAAGCTTGGCGACAACGATGCGAAGCAATATTTCGTACGCTATCTTTCACATGCAACATTTTTCATACAGTATGCGTGGCCTGATGAAAAAGCAGATAGACCGAAATTGTTTCCTGACGAGGAAGCGCCTGAGGATGTGTGTCTTTGTCTTGACCTTTTGCGGAGTTTTAAACATACGATTACACAAGGTCTGCTGATTCGTTTCTATTCAGAAATTCGAAGGGCTGCTAATAATGAGTGTCGTACACAGGCTATGGAAGCCTTTGAGAAGGCACTCAAAGCCTGCACTGCTTTCTCTGTCCTATGGCGAGCATCCCGGCGAGGAACTGACAACATTGATATGCACTATCGCAAACTCATGGAGGTTGGGCACACTGATACAGGACTTCCCGCATTAGCGCGTAGGAGCAGTAATGGGGAAAATTCCCCTGTACCTGATGCAGTTCTCTTACAGAAAGCTCTAGTCTCCATTCTGTCGAATGAGGGGAAGGTTGGTACTAAAAATGAATGGGTCAAGGCGGCTGCAAAGATTCCGGCTTACAGCAACCAGCGTGAAGTGACTCGCTTTATCTTGCTGGCTGCGGCTCATGATAGTGCGAACGACAAATCAAACCCCGGTCTTACTGTTGCAGGTAAGATTGGCTTACTCCAACTTCTCGATTACGACAATTGGCGTAATGAGAAGTCGCAAACTGTTGAACATATTGCCCCAAAAATCCGAGAAAAAAGCTGGCTAGAAGAACTTTACGAGGATACTGAGACTATTGATCGACTTGGTAACTTGATGCTCCTTCCTCGTGCAGAAAACTCATCTTTGGGAAATGGTTCTTGGGTACGAAAGAAACTTATCTATAAAATATTTTCCGCTGAGACTTTGGATGAACTTGGTCCACTTCTTCAGCAGGCTCAAGCCCAAGATATCGTTATCTCTGCGGGTACGAAAGCCCTTTTAGATGACTCTCATCATCTTCCGATGGCAAAGGCTGTTGCCTCTGTTGAAGGTGAGTGGACGCTTGATCTCGTTGAGCAAAGATCCGTGCGTATTGCAGAACTCGCATGGGACAGGATTGCACCTTGGCTCGGACTTCATGATTAATCGTGAGTGACGCGACTATTGTTATTTGTGGCAAACCACGCAAGCACCATTCCCCTCGTCACAACCGTAGAGATCATCCAAATCTACGGGTAACTCGTATCTTAGGGGGTTAACCGGGCGGCGCTTTTCCTCCCGCGCCTTGCGTTCCTCGAAGTCTTTCATAATTTGGAGAGTCCGTTCCGGTCTTTCCAGCGCAGATAATGGCTCCCCTTTACTCCAAGTAAAGGGGGAACCATGTTCTAAGGCGTCCTTTTCGTAAGCCTTGGCCTGTTCGAACTCTTCGGGATGTTTTTCTTTGAGCCGTACCCACTCGATTTTTTGCTGAAAAAAACAAAATGTACATCCACTTCGACTTCTCCATTGGTAATACTCAGGCCAGCCGACTCCTGATGCCTCCAATATCTCTGAAACCCCTAGTTTATCTACTCCTTGTTCTCGAAATGGGAGCCGAACTTTCAAGTTTTGGTGTTTTGAGGAATATCCTTCTCGGTAGTCTTCATCTGCCCTGATTGCCACATAGGACGTGACGATGTCTCCTGCCATAAGCATTGGTCGAACCCAATGCTCGAATGGAAGAAGTTTTAGTTGTCTTGTACACCAGCGTGTTTGTGGAGAAGGCAGAAAATGGTTGTATTCTCGAAGCCAGAAGTCAAAATTTCGATCTGGATTGAGACGTATGATCGGTTTTCCCAAGAATCCTTCAAGTCGCCCAAGGAAATCGTAGACTTCGGGAAGTTCTTTTCCCGTATCGGTGAAAAAATATTCGATATCCAAGTCGGGGCGTGTTTGTCGCATATATACGGCAAGTGCGGCGCTGTCTTTGCCACCAGAGATTCCAAGCACGTGATGTTCATTCATGGATTTGTGATCTCCTCAGCGGCTATGGTTAACCCTGCCTTAGCAAGCGCAGCGAGGAGCAACTCCTGCCTGAGACCGCTAGAAGAAAGCCCTTTTATGATGAATGCAGACAGTTCTTCCACCGTATTTTTGTCACGCTCAGGAACATCGAAGGAGCGTATGACAGTTTTAGCCGCAGTACTAGCGCCAACAACTATCGCAAAGGCTTCACGGGTTGGCTCACGTCCCTTCACGGCGGCAAGTGCCTCTATCTGGCGGAAACGCAATGCCCACGAGGCAAGCTCAAGATGGGCTGCATCAATGTCGCTATCTGACCAAAGGCGTGGAGGCTTATTAGCGGCGAGGCTAAGGATGCCCTCCATGCTGCTTACAGAGCCATCATATTCAACGAGTCGTGAAGCAAAAGCATTCAGCCTAAAATCACCTGAGAGACCTTCGACAGTAGAGGCGCGGTGGCGCAATCCTTTTACATCATCTGAAATTGCATCAAGTTCTTTTAGCATTCGGGATTCCATGGAGCGGATCATGCCTGAGTAGGCTCCTGCCAGTTCAAGAAGCGGCGGCTCCAAGACTGACAGGTAATTCGTTACCGCAGAAACGCCTAGTGTTGCCGGTATATCAACGAACAGGACTTTGTGGGGATCTTTGGCTCTGAGCAGGATGTCCCGAAGCGCTATAGCCTCAGTTGAAAGGGTATGCGTCCGACGCACCCACTCTGGAAGACTAAAAACCAAACCCACGAGTCCACGTGCTGCATCAAGCGGATTAGATAAAGAGCGGTCTCTGCCTGCCTTTTGGAGAATCTCGGCAATCCCCGACAGTATCTCTGCCTTCTCTTCATTGGCAGACACTTTTTTCAAGGAAAATCTCTTCTCATCTTGAAGACACTCATCCATGTCAGCATCTGTCATCCTCGGTATAAACATGCCATCCTTATAGATCGCAAGGGATTCTTTTCTCGACAGAATATAGGCTGCTAACAAGATAGGAGCGCAGCCCTTCCGTAGTCCAAAGGGTTCGTCATACCAATGAGTGTAAATGTCCTCAACCTCTATACATTCAATACCATCACCAAACAAAGCATCGGTAGCTCGCCATAGAGGAGCAAATCGTTCAGTATCGTTTTGAGATGGCGGGTGAAAACACCAAGCGTTATCAGCGGCTTGAGTATGGAGACCTGTTGTCCGTAGTATCGTTTCGTGCAGCCCCCTCTCGGCTGGCCATCCCTCTAAACCAAGATTTTCTTCATCTTCTGCGATTAGCATTCTATGTAGGAGATCCTTACGTGCCTTTACAGCGTTCGGAGACAGCGAGTCCCGATTTACTAACTCGCTAAATATCCTAGGTGCAGAGTAAAAGACAAAGTCCGCTAAGTTAGAAGCTAGCGGAGACAATTTTGTTCCTTTAACCCACTCACTCTCGATAAGCCATGAAGCGATATCCATAGCCCCACGTATCTCATCTTCCAAGGCAGAGCGCACCGTAGCAAGGCGAGCTGCGATTTCGCGGCGGGCAACGGAGTCCCCTACAAGCTCATGATGTTTCGTAGAGACATGCCTTAGTGCCGCAAATTCTGTTCCTAACTCGAGGATACGCCCGTGGTTGGAGGTTACGCCAAGGAGTGTTGTGCGATTGCATTTCTCGGAAAATTTCTTGATTTTTCGCTTTGCTTTTTCTTGGGTTTCATCGCGAGCAGGAAGATACAGCAGAAACCGCCCAAAACCACCTGTTGAAGCATCATCACTAATCAAAGCTTCCAGTGAAGCCATGTCAGCAAAACCAACATCCATCCAACGCAGTGTTCCAGTATCGTAGTAGTGCCTTTTTGCTACGACTGGATGAAGCATTGCCATCTCTGATAATTCTACCAACTCGATATTGACGCCTTCAGCTTGGGCTTTAGAGACCGCAGCGTCGATATCGAAATCACTACCTTCAAAAACAGCCCAAGAGCCTGTATGTTTTCTGAATATAGCCGTCCGCCATGATACGAGATCAGAAAGTGCCTGTTCAATCTCATTTTGAGTTATGTCTGGAAACAGAGATCCAATAACTTGAGTATCTGCTGTTAGTCCAGAACCATTGCGGAATAAATCAATGATAGCGATATTTTTGACCAATGTTATCCTGAGTGGATCGCCTTTAGTTTCAACACGCTCTACCGCATCGACAGCTTGTGCCCAGCGGTGTCCGTCGGGCGATGCTAAGATAGCGGGTTCTAGGTTCGCGCGTAGAAAATCCCAGTAGTCATTAGGTCGATACCAAGTTTTTGTCTTCGAATCAACATTTTCAAAGAATGTTGTGAATCCGTAAGGTTCCAAAGAAGAAAGAAAACCGAAAATACTCCGCTCGTTCTGTCCGAACTGGCGTTTGGAGATCGGGCCAAGAAGAGCAGCCATCGTTGGATGGAGCGGCCAACACGCATCGAGACTCGCCCTAAAAGATTTGCCAACAGTTGGTTTACGTCCACGTATGGAATTGGCGACCTGCTCAGCAAATGGCATCGTCCATTTGTGTGAAAGATCCGTTTTCACTGCTTTGGCAAGAAGTTCAACAACTTCATCGCTTGATGCCACAAGTGGAATATCCACAAAGCGTCCTTGAACCTTTGCCCAGTCGTCTCTGGATTCAGTTCCAAGGTGTGCTGCGTACTGACGAAACGCTTGGTGAAGTATGCCAACAACTAAGAATGGTGCTTTGCTACGTGCCGATCGCTCAGCAAGATCCTGGAAGAAATGAACATCGTCGCCGCCACATGCCGAAACCTCAAGGAACTTGCCCATCTCATCAATAAGTAGTAGCAACCCATCTGACATGCCTGATTCGGATGTTTTTATTAACGCAGAGATAAGGCTCTGACCGTCGACTTTACGTGGATCTACTACCTCAAAGCCAGCAGCCTCATTCAGGGCTTTTGCAATCTCGGTAATGACACCAGAACGGCGCCCAGAAACCGCAACTACAAACCACCCCTTGGAAACAGGGAACGCACTGTCGAATAGCGGTAATATTTCGGATGCAAGTCGTCCGCGAGCCTTTTCTCTCAATGGTTCATCGTTCAGTAATGCCGAGGCAAAAGTTACGGCGAGCGAAGATTTTCCACCACCAAATGGTCCTGTCCAAGTGAAGGCCCTTTGAGCACTTCCTGATACCTGTCTAGCCATGTTCTCAAGAACTGAGCGTGCGGTACCGTGACAAACATATCCATCCAATGCATCTTGCCGTCCGATATCCATATCCAAGCGAATAGAACGACGATAGTGCTGTCCGATATGAATATGCGAAAGAAGTGTATTGCAACCCGTCATTTGTAAGCCTCGTTCAATAACCGCTCTGCAAGACGCTTTCTATCATTTTCGCTACAGCCTCTCTTCATGACCTGCTTGATTCCCGATGAATCTGTCCAAAAGAGTACCCCGCCTGTCCGAGCTTCAAGACCAAGCAAACGATCGGCGATAGAGCTTTCATCCATTTTAAAAACTCTTCCTGGGGATCCTGGTCCGTGAGCCAAGGCTTCAAATGCCAGTGAACTCTCGCCAGAAGCATCAGACCAATAGTCAAGAACAGCCAAATCGAATATTCCATCAGGAAGTGATGCCTTTGGTCCGCGCCTGAAGGAAAACGAGCCATGCCCCTCGTCGAGTATCAAGCCAAGTTCGGCAAGCATTGGCTCTGCCATATCCTCGACGCCTGCATCTAGTTTTGGGCAGTACCCCCGAATACAGGTCTCCACATCTCTACGCAGTGTCGCATTAGAAATCTTTACTCCCCGTCGCGTCGCGTAGGCAGATAACTGTTGTTGTACTTCGTCTCGCGTGAAAGTTGGAGAAAGTACATTATTGAAGAGCCACCACCATGTGGTGGAACGATGCTTTCCGATAGGAATACCTGCTAAACGCCAATGCGCCAACCATGATGTTGCAGGATGTTCACAGAAAGGATCGAGTGCTTCATCCTCGCCCGCTAGTATCCGTACCCACATCTCATTCACTTGGAACAGGGATTTGTTAGCTGCGTCTTCCTTAAAAACGCCGCAAGCTAGTGCCCAATGCTTGATGGATGCTACCATATTCTTTCCAACGCCAAAATCAGCGATGGCGCGTACGTCCGTGAAAACGGACTTTGGCATTACCTCTCTATCCCTTGCTTCGAACGCCTTCTTCAGCCACATTTGCCGTAGAGGAAACGTTTCGTGACCGGAAAAATGAGGGGTGTAATTTTGTTCTTCCAACAGATTTCGCATAGGCGACATCTTACTGGAGGAACCCCCCAGTGGCAATAATTTTTAGACTGGCGAACATCGCCAGGGTGTTATTGTGCCGCCATAGAACTGCATTTCATATGCAACACATTTTAATATTCCATAAAAGAATATGCATTGAAAATATAGGTCATAAGAAAATTATTTATTTCCGCTGACAAAACACCGGCGTGAGCAACCATGAAAGCGTCACGCCCAGGGTTGCCGTCAAGCCCAGAGCGTGTAGCGCCGGGGTGCTGGAGAGCGCCAGCAGACCGAAAGACAGCAGGGTGAGCGAGGCGGCGAGCGTTGTGGCGAGCAGGGTGTGGGCGTGGGTTTGACGCGCTTGCAGGAAGATGGCGTAATCAATGCCCATGCCCAGAGTGAGCAGCAGGGCGAGAATACTCAAAAGCTGCACGGGGATGCCCAGATAGCCCATGATGGAGAGGGTTGCAAGACCCGCCATCACCACCGGCGTGATGACGCGCCAGACGGCGCGGCGGAAAAAGGCGTACAGCAGGAGCGGCGCAATCAGGCAGGCGGCGAGCAGGGTTTGGGTGAGCAGGAGCCGATACCTTTGCATCAGGCGGGAAATTTCTTTCGTCTGGTCTACCCATTCCACTTCGGCGATGGCGGGTTCCGCCGCAGGCAATTGCGCCAGCGTCGCGGCAGTTTCAGAATCCGCCAGACCTTTTAGCAGCACCATGCTGGAATATGTTTTTGCACCGTCGCCGCTGGCGGTTTCGCCCAGCCATAAAGCGCGAAAGGGCTGGCTGATGGGGCTGACGCGCCAGTTTTCCGGCGTGAGAAAAATCGGGCGCGGGTTGCTCGCAGATTGTTCATGCGCCCACCCGGCAGGGAGTTCCAATTCTTTTTGCAGTTGCGCGAGGGTTGATTGCAACGCCTCTTTTGCCCCCCGCGCGTCTCTTTGCTGCGCTTCGGAAGGCAGCCAACGGCTGACGGCTTCAAAGCCGCTGATTTTTCCGCTTGCCATTAATGGGCGTAAGCGCGTAATCAACGCTTCTTCCCTTTGCAGCAGGGTTTCCTCGTCGCTGGCGCTCACGAGAAAAATTTGCGCGGGACTGGGGAGTTGCATGATTCTGGAAACGGCAAGCTGTTCCGCAATCAGTTTCGGATTGCCGGAAAACAGGCTGCGAATGTCGTCGTTGGTTTGCAGTTGCACGAGGCCGCCGCCCAACATGAGCAGGGCAACGAGCGCGATGCCCCACTGTTTGCGTCCGCCCTGCCAGCGCGGCCAGTGTCGCAGCAAGCTTGCCACGACTTCGGCGCGTTTGGGCAGCGGCAGCGTTTTGGGCAGCAGACAGGGATAAAACAGCACAACGCTCGTCCACGCGCCAAAGATGCCGAAAATGGCGAAGGTGCCCATTTGAATCAAGCCGGGAAAAGGCGTCATCAACAAGCCGACGTGCGCCAGCACCGGCGCCAGCAGCAACAGGCAGAGCGTGGGCAGGAGCCGCCGATGGCGTTCCCACACGGGTTCGGCATTGCCAAGATGCTGGGCGAAAACGAGGATGGCGTAGTCGACCGTGACGCCAATCAGACTGGCGCCGAACACCAGCGTGATCAGGTGCACGCGCTCAAAAATCATGAGGGTCGCCATGAGCGCGACGATTGCGCCGGAGAGGAGCGATACGACAATCAGGCGCAGGGCGCGGGCGCTTTGGAAGACGAGACCAATCAGGATGAAGGTCCCCAAAAGCGAGCCGAATCCAATCAGGTGCATTTCGGATTCCGCCTGCTGTGTCGCGGCGGCGGCGTGCAGCACGACACCAGCGCGCAGCAGTTGCGACGCCGGAAATGCGACATGCAGTTTATTTTCTGCGGCATCCAGCGCCGCCATCAGTTTTTGCTGAAAGCCGGACGCGAAGGCGCTTTCGGGCAGGACGTACATGAGCGCGGCGTATTGCGCCCCGTCGTGTTCCACCATCCATTCACCGCCGGAAGGTCGCAGAGGACTGGCTTCACCCAGACTTTGCAACCAGTTGCCAAAAAATCCAAAAGGGTCGGATGTCCAGGGCACGCCGCTGGTCGGAAAGGGCGCGTACAGCAGATTCATGGCGCGCGCGTGCGCCGCTTCCGGCGTGGCGGTCTTCTGCCAGTCAAGGTCGGCGTCGGTCATCATCCCCGCCGAATAGCCCGCATAAAAATCTCCGGGGAAGGCGGCGAAATCGTTTTGCGTTTTCAGGTCGGGAACGAGTTCGCGCAAGGTTTCGCGCAGCAACGCCGCCGCTTTGCGCGTGTCCGCGCTTCCCCCGTCTTTCTCTTCATGCGCCGAAACCAGCAACACCAGTTGTCGTTCGCCCTGAGTGGAGAGCGCCTTGCGCGCCGTTTCCAGCGCCGGACGGCGTTCATCGGTCGGCAGCAGGGTGAGCAAATCGGTATCAACGCGCCCCTGCCAGGTCGTTCGCGTAAACAACAGAAAACTCGCCGCCAGCAGGAGGGCGAGTAACCAGAGCCATGCCAGCAGGCGATGCGCGCGCGCGTAAGCGGGATTACTCAAACTGTTTTTTCTCCGCGTCGGAGAGGGTTTTATCGTGCGCCGTTGCCTTGAATTCGATGCGCGTCACGTCGCCCGCCGCGCCCTCCAGTTCGACGCTGGACACATCGCGCCCACCTTCCAGGCGCAATTCCTGAATCAGCCGCGCCAGATTTTTATCCTTGGGCGTGAAGGTGAGTCGCCAGCGTGTTCCCTCGATTTTGCCGCTGTAATCGAACACCTTTGCGAGCGCCGCGACATCGCCGGAGAAGACCGAAAAGAGAATGCTATTGATGATACGCACCACGGGTTCCTTTTCCGCGTTCAATTTCATCAGCGTGGTGTTGCCATCCGTTTGCACAATTTCGTTGCGGGTCAAGCGCGTGGTTTGCGTAATGGGGCTGACGTTTTCCCAAATTACGCCGTAATTTCGCGCGACGAGAAAGCGACCATTGGAGACCAGCGGTTTTTTGATTTGCGCGATTTTCCGCGTCTGCACAAATTCACCGCGCACGACCGGCTCCAAAATGAGTTGCTTTTCAACGGCCTGTAACACGTCTTCGGCATGTGCCGCGCCAACGCCAAAACAAAGAACCAGCGTGAGAAAAATCGTTTTCATTTCATCCCCAGTTTTTCAAGCAATACGTCGGGCGTGACCAGACACATTTCCCGCGTGCTCATCTCGACCGCGACCTGCACGCTATGCCCGCGTGTCAGGCGGCGACCGCTTTCGACATCCCGAATCATGTATTCAATCTTGAGCCGGTTTTCCCATTCCATCAGATACGCCTCAATCTCGATGTGTTGCTGGTACAGAAGCGGCTGCGCGTAGCGGATGAACAATTCAATCACCGGCCAGGCGTAGCCGGAATCCCGCATTGCCGGGTAGTCGTAGTCGATGCTCTGCAAGAGCGCGGTACGCGCCAGTTCAAAATAGCGCACGTAATGCCCGTGCCAGCAGATTTCCAGCGGGTCAAGGTCGTGAAAGGGCACGCGCAATTCCACGCTTTTGTGCCATTGGCTTTGGGGGGTTCTCATAGCGCGATTCAGAAGAGGGGTTTGCGGGATCGTGTAGTCATGAACGGAATTCAATTTTCAGACTGGGGTCAGTTTCAAATTCGTCGACAATCTGATTGTAACGAGTCACCACATCGCCGATGGCGATACGCCGCCCTTCGTCAGTGAATTTGCCAAACTCATACAGATTCAGGGCAATAAATTGTTCTATTTCAAAGACATCAACACGATCTCCCAAACCAGCATTTTCGGTCAATACTTCGGCGACTGTCAGCCCGCGTGTCGTGGTGACGATCATCGGGCGGCATGAATGATGGATGTTGTCGCGGCATTTTTCGATGAGTAAATCACCTGGCGAACTCGTCACATGAATGACGACATCCGCGATGGAAAAGTCTCCTGACCGTCCTGACGGGGCATCGGACGTAGAAAAACCGTGATGCGTGATGCCCCCGCCAAGCGCACAGTCCAGCTTGGCACCAACCAGATGTTGCAGAACCGCGCCGACATACTGCATTCCGGGGGTACGGCGCTGGCGATCTTCAGCCTGAGCGAGCACATCGCGTACCAGAGCGCGTAAACTTTTTGAGACATCAAGATGGATTTTGAAAGGCTTGGCAGCAAAAAATGCCTGGACGTGTTCAATCCAGAATTTTTCAATCGCATTCAGGTCAACAGCGCCAAAGCGAGCGTGTCGCTCATTCAAGAAAGCGACGTATTCACGCATGTTACCGATACTCCCGCGACTGGTACGCCCCCCTTCCGCTGCCAGTGTCCGTGTGATGCCATGTTGGTTCAAAATGGTCTGAACCCGTGTTCTGCCCAGATCAAGAACTTGTCCGCCACCTTGAGTGAGCAAGGTATCCGGGTTGAGTGGCAGGCCTTTTTCCTGAGCGTGGCGTGTGACAACCAATGCCACACATAATGATCCTTTGCCATTGAAATGATGTGCCTGGCTGAAATCACGTAATGCTGCAACAAGTGAGGTCATCAGGCAGCCTTCTTTTGAAGTTCAGTCGCGGCAAACAGGAGGGGTTCCAGCAGATTTCGGGCGAGAAAACGGACAACAGGAACAGCAACGCCATCCCCTGCCAGATGATAAGCCTCGTTATAATTTTCCGGCAGCCGATAAGTGTCGGGCAGTCCCATCAGGCGAGCGGCCTCGCGTGGCGACAAGAGACGGGAGCGAATGCTTTCTCCTTCAATGACCATCAAGGTTTGCCGACTGGAACCACCGGACGGGGTGCGCAGGCAGCCAGCCACATTATCCAGACGAATTTCTGCGTATTGCGCTTTTTGCCGTTTGCCATCCACTTCTTTAACACGAGTGCGCTTGTAAAGGGTGCCGACAATGCGATGATTCGTCCGTTGCGCCATTTCGACTTCGGCTTTATGCGCCGGACTCATCATCTCCAGAAGTTTTTGTGTTTCCACCTTGGTGTGCCAGTTTACGCCTTCAGGCGCTTCTTCCAACAAGTTGGAGAGGGTGACGCTGTGTGCAGGCGGTACGGGCAATTGCCACCAGACCCAGGCATTTCGTGCCGCCGGGGAAAGCCTGCTTTGCGCTTCAACCAATGCCGGCGGATGCCACACGCCTTGTGCGCCAGCGCTGGTGAACATGGGGGCAATACCAAGCGCGGCATGGACACCGATGATGAACAATCGTGGTCGTGACTGGGGAAGAAAGTGCACTGCATTCATGACAACCGCGCCAAAACGATAGCCTGCGGCGCTTAACGCTTCACCAATCGAAGCGAAGTCTTTGCCGCCATGAGAACTTAAAGCGCCGCAAACATTTTCGAGCACAATCAGCGACGGTGCCCGCCCTTCTGTCGCCAGATTTTTGATGAGCCGCCAGAAAGGCCAGAAAGCGCCGGAATGATGGCCTTCGAGACCTGCGCCGATCCCTGCGAGCGATAAATCCTGACAGGGAAAAGAAGCCCAGGCGAGGTCGGCATATCCCGGTAAGTCGCTCACGCCCAGTTTGGCAACATCATCAACAAAGAGTTGCTCGCCGCCCCAATTCATAGCATAAGTCCTGGCTTTTTTCGCATCGAAATCATTTGCGAACAGGCATCGCCAGGCGGTGCCCAAGCCCGCGCGCGCCATGCCGCCGCCTGCGAAAAACTCATAAAAATCAGCCATTCTGAACACCTCTCTGAGCACATCTCATTCGATGCTTGAATTTTACGATAAGGGCTGCGCCCAAAACGGGAAAAAGTTGAACCATTGCAGGGGATTTTTTTGGCATTCTTCGGTCAGCGCGGCGAGGTAAGCGGAGAGGTAAGGCATCACGGCCTGCTGGCGTTCGCGGCGGGGCAGGATGATGCGTTTTGCCAGAGGACGGACGGTGATGGTAAAGCCATCCGCGTTGCGAACGCCAAACAGGGTAAACACCGGACAACCGAGCGCGGCGGCGAGGATGTAGGGCCCCAGCGGAAAGTGCGCGGGCGCGCCTAAAAAGGGCAGGGCAAGCGTGGCGCCCTCCGGCGTGAGGGGTACGCGGTCGCCCGCGATGACGACGAGACCGCCCGCTTCGATGCGCTCCGAGAGCAGCGCGGCAGTGGCGATGTCGAGGTTGGCGACTTGCAGGATGTCGACTTCCATCTTCGGGTTTAACGCCCGCAATATCTGGTTGAAGGCTTGCGCGTTTTGTGTGTGCATGAGCACGGTGACGCGCACTTTGACATGCTCCCGCGCCAATCGGCGACAAAGTTCAACATTGCCGAGATGGGCGGTGATCATGAGCGCCCCGCGTCCGCTGTCGAACAACGGTTGCACATGTTCCGCGCCTGATACCAGACAGGGGGGCGGTTCGCGGTTTGGGTCGCAGGCGAGCATTTTGTCGAGGATGGTTTCGGCAAAACTCATGAAATGGCGAAAGCTGTTGCGCCAGTTTGCTGCGGGGGTCGCGCCGCCGCTCGCCTCATAAAGGCGGGCGAGGTATTCCAGCGAGGCGCGGCGGGCGAGCGGGCGCGTGGTGAAAAACCAGAGCATGACAAAAAAGAGCAAGCCGCGAAACAGCCACGCGCCGCCGAATTTGTACACCAGAAATAAAAAGCGCATTCCGCCGACAAATCCGGCTTCCCTGATTTCCGCCCAATGCGTTTTGGGCGAAGAAGATGCGGCGGACTCACGCATGGGGGGTTGCCTTGCCTTGCCAATGCCGCGCCAGCAAGCGGGGAAAGCGGCGCAACATGCCGAAAAAGAGGCGGGTGTGCATGGCGGCGATGCGAAGGTTGTCGGCGAGAGGCTGGAAGTGGGAAAGCCCGTCTTCGGGATAGCGCACCGTGACCGGCAGATTGATGAGGGGCACGGCAGCCCAATCCAGCCGCACCAGAATTTCCACGTCAAAATCCATGCGCTTTACAGGGGCGAGGGTGGGCATGAGCGGCATCACCGCCACGAGCGGGTAGATGCGAAAGCCGCACATGGAATCGGGAATTCTGAGCGACAACGTGTTAATCCACACCCAGACATGCGTCAGATAACGCGCGTACAGGCGACCTTTCGGCACGCTTTTGTCATAGCGCGGGCAACCGCTGATGACGGCTTCCGGCTGCCCGCCGCTGGCGGCGAGAAAGGCGGGTACGGCGGCGAGATCGTGCTGCCCGTCGGCATCGACTTGCAGGCTGTGGCTGAAGCCCTGTTCATGCGCGTAGGCAAGACCCGTCATCACCGCCGCGCCCTTGCCGCGATTTTCGGGATGCGTGAGGAGATGCACGGGCGGTAACGCGGATGCCGCCGTATCCGCCAGCGTTTGCAGGATTTGGGCGCAGTCGGCATGGCTGCCGTCATTGACGAGAATCACCGGCAGACCGTAGCCGCGCAATGTGGCGACGACCGCGCCGACGGTTTCGCCGTGGTTGTAGACCGGAATGACGGCAGCGGTTTTCATGCGCTTTGGTCTGCGCGCAAATGCAGCACGCCTTTGGAGCAGGGCGTCCCTTTCAGATGGTAGGAAAATTCCAGCGTCTGCCGCGTTTTATCAAAACGCAGTTCGAGGCAGGGCGCGTCGCCCGGACGCAGCAACTGCTGAAATTTAAGACCGGTGACATTGCCTGCGGGCGCGGTGAAACCGAAATGCAGTTGTCCGAAATGCGCCGCCCAATCGACCTGCACCACGCCCGGCAGCACGGGCAGATGCGGAAAATGCCCCTCAAACCAGATGATTTCCGGCGCAAGATAAAGTTGCAGTCGTGCCCGACATTCGGTGTCGCTTTCTTCCTGCATCTGGCAGACGGCTTCTGGAAGTTGCGGCGCAAACAGGCGTTCCAGATCGCGGCGGGTGGTTTTGCCCATGGCGTTGCCCGGCATGGCGCTTACATAACGCCAACGGCGGGGCAGGGCGAGGGGATCCAGCGCACCGACGAGGCTCCTGCGCAGATAACGGTCGAAACGCGCCTTGCCCAAAGTTTCTTTTTGCGCGACGCCCGCAGGAGAGAGGATGACGACCGCGCCCAGCACGTCGCGTCTGGAGTGCGCGCCGGATTTTCCGGAGAGCAGGATCACCGCCCCCCGTTCGACTTCGGGCAAGGTTTTTAACGCATCTTCAACGCGGGTGAGCGAAAGGCGTTTTTCGCCGATTTTCACCATGCGGTCAGCGCGCCCCATCAGTTTGAAGCTCGCCGCTTCCATCCGCGCGAGGTCGCCGGATAAAAATCCGGTCTCCCTCATCTCCGGCGCGAGAAAGGGCGAGTGAATCCGCAAACGGGAAGTCTCCGCGTCAACGCTGACCCGCACGCCGGGAAAAAGAATCCACGCGGCGTCCTCCCCCTGCCGATACGCCACCGCGCCGGTTTCCGTACTGCCATAGCTGTCGTAAAAAGGCGCGTGCAAAAAATCTTCGCACACGCGCTGAATGTCGGCGGGAAGCGGGCTGCCCGCCGAAATCGAAAAGGCGAGTTTTACTTTTTGGGATGCGGCAAAATTTTCTTTTGACGCCGCCAGATGCTTCAAAAAAGTGGGCGCGCTGATGAGCACATAGTCGGCGGCAGGCAGACGCGAAAAATCTTCGGGATAAACGAGTTTTTCCGCCACGAAAACATGCCCGAAGGTGAGCGGCCAGAGCACGCTGAACGGCAAGCCGAACATGTGGTGATGCGGCACGGAGCGAATAAAGCGCACACCGGCAGGCAGGCGATCACGAAATGCCTGTTCTTGCGCTTCGACTTCATTACGGAGCTGGGTCAGCGTTTTTTCAATCAGACTGGGTTCGCCGCTGGAACCGCTGGTGAACATCGCCAGACCGGGCGCGGCATGGTCGAAAACGTGAACGGGGTTGTTCACGGCAACGTTCCAGTCAGAGCGCGCAAAAACGCCGCTGCCCTTGCCCACCCAGGGCAGTCCGAGAAAATCCCGTGTCGACGCCAAATCCTCGCCGGGCAAAACCACTTTCATATGCAGCGACCACGCCGCCAGCAGCCAGACGACAAACACATAGGCGTCCGGCTCAAAGAGCGCGATGGCAGGTTGTTGCAGGGCAAAAAGCGCCTGCCGCGCCTGTAACAGGTCGGCGCGGAATTGTTCGCGGCTGATGGCGACGCCGCCACGGTAGGCGATGGGAAAGGCGTTTTCTGTCGGCAAAGGCCAGTGCGCCTGTAACGGGGGAAACAGAATGTCAGACATGGGCGACTTCCCCGTTTTTCTTCATGACGCGACGACGCGCCAGCCATTCGCCCGCGAACATCAGCCCCATCAATCCATAGGCAATGCCGCCGTTATACAGCGCCCAGACCGCTTCGCCCGCGCCGATGCTCCACAACGCCAGCGCGCCATTGCCGATAAAAAACAGACACCAGGCTTTGGTGACTTGCCGCGTGTAGCGCACGCCGGATTCCGGCAGATCGGGGTGGAGGCGACGCGCCAGACGTTCGATGAGGGTTTGCTTTTGTTTCAGGCTGATGGCGAACAGAAACAGGAAAAAGGCATTGATCAGCACCGGGTAATACAGCAGGGGCAGGCTGTTGCGCCAGATGAGCGCCGCGCCGCCCAACACAACCGCCAGAATCGCGGGCAGACGTTTGATGACACGGGCAAGGGCATGACCCTTGTGCGGATTCGTCAGCTTGCTGCCCTGCGTCAGCGCCACCGGCAACAGCAAAAGACCGCACCACCAGAACGGCAGTTCCAGCCAGCGGCACACCCAGAAACCCAGCGGCAGGGCGATGCCCAGCGCAAAAGCGAACAGCCCCGGCATCAACTTTCCTGCGCGGGCGTGTCGAGGGTATGGATCACCTTCACAATGTCGCCCACGGTACGAATCCGCTTGAATTCATCCGGCGTAAGCTGCCTGCCGGTCCGTTTTTTGAATTCAATCGCCAAGTCCACCGCGTCAATGCTGTCAATATCGAGGTCTTGATACAGATTCGCGTCCGGCGTGATTTTTTCCGGGGGAATCGCAAACAGCTCCGTGAGCAGTTTGGCAATCAGGGCATAGGTGGCTTCCCGGTCGAATTTTTCTGTCATGGCATTCATCCCCGTTTCAAGACCTGGCGCGATGCGCCGCGATGTATTCCGCAAGCGCACGTACCGAGGCGAAAATCTGGCGCGTTTCTTCCGCTTCCGCCGCGAGTTTGAACCCGTAGCGTTTTTGCAGCCCGACGCCCAGTTCCAGCGCGTCAATGGAATCCAGCCCCAGCCCCTCGCCAAACAACGGCGCGTCGTCATCAATATCGGCGGGCGTTACGTCTTCCAGATCAAGCGTTTCAATAATGAACGCCTTCACTTCCTGTATCAGTTCGAACATTGTTGTTGTATCCCCTTGATGAAAAATGACTTCAAATCTTCCGCGAGCGAGCGTGTCGCCAGCGTCGGCGCGGTATTGTGTTCCGCCGCTCTATAGGACGCGGTGGAAATGTCCTCTTCCACGCTCAACACAAAATGCGGTTTTCTTTTCGGCGCATGATACCAGCGTTGCCCCTTGCCCAACATGGGTTCCGAAACCGTGATGATGACGGGCGTAATCGCCAGCCGCCCGCGCAGGGCGATATTGGCGGCACCGCGCTTCATCGGATTGGGTTTGCCATTGTGTTCCACACTGCGCGTACCTTCGGGAAAAATAATCAATTGATCGCCCGAACGCACCGAAGCGATGCAATCCGCGACCAGTTGCGCGCCATCCGTATTCACCACAAACCCTGCGCCCTGCACCGGCCCGCGTGTAAAAATGTTCGTCCGCAAACTGGCCTTGACCACGCAATTCGGTTGCCGCACGAGCGCGATCAGCAACACCACATCAATCAGCGAAGGATGATTGGCGATAATCAACAGCCCGCTGCGGTTCAACCTTTCCTCGTGCCGCACTTCATAACTGATGGTGCCGCACACCGCCATCAGCCACGTGAAGAAGCGAAAACTGCGGTGAATCATCCCGCGCGCGTGGCGTTGGGATTCCGCGCGGTCAGGATAAAACAGGCGCAACAGGGGAAACACGCAACAAAGAATGATGAGACCGCCCAGCCCGAAAACGGCAAAGCAAAAGCCGGTCGCAACAATGCGAAAAGACCTGTCCAGCATGATTTTCCCTAAACGCAGGCGGTGTTGCGCCGCAAACTCAGATTGCCACGCGACGAAAGGGAAAGGCAGGCGGCTTCGGGGGAGAGGAAAAAACGCAGCAAATCAAGGGGCGACGCGGGGGCGTTGGTGTGACCCGACGCCTCGGTTGTCAGCACAAACGCCTCTCCCGGCGTGAGTTCAAGCAGCAGGGCAAAATAATCCGTGTGGTCATCGGGCAAAGCGGAAAGCGCCCGCCAGGCTTCCGGCAAAGGCTCTTCGCCATACACGAGCCAGATTTTTTCTCTGCCGTCCGCAAGCTGGATCGCCGCTTCATAAAGCCCCGCCGCCGCCGTTTCCGCCCCCGCCGACAAAGCGGTAAGCGGCGCGTTTGCTTTTTCCGCCATCATGAACAAGCCGCCTGTGGCGTTATGCACGGACATGCTGAATAACTGCGGCGAAAGGGACTCTTCCCGCGCCAATTCCTGTTGCAAGGTCAGCGCGCGCGAGAATTCACCCAGACGGCTGCAAAAAATCAGCGCCTCCCCCGCGTAAACCATCTCCGGTCGGGAAAGCACATGCAACATGGCACGCCCCAACAGCCCGGCGCGACGACGCAACAAGGGCGGTATTTCTTTCAACGACGGCGCAAGCTCCGCCTTGCCGCCCGCATCAGCGTTCACGACCGCGCCCCGCGCCCATTCACGCCATGCTTCCGGCGTTTCACGGTTCGGCGTCCAGGCAGTCCAACGACTCAGATTCATTCCTGATGACATGACTAAAGAAAATTCAAAGGGACGAATTATCCTATGTTTTGCATGTAATTCCGATTCGCATGAGAAGCGAGACGCGAAGACGAGCCGAAGACAGTGCTCTTGCACGGCAAGGCGAAGTCGACAAAGTATCGTTTCTAATGCGAATCGGAATTAATGACCAGTTTCCTGCGGACGACATGACGCGGGCAAGGCTTTTTCGGTGTCGGGATTGTCCGCCTGACAAGTCCAGCGTATCGCTTCATCGTTGATGTACGGCACCATGTAGAGCGTGCCCGCGATGGTTTCGACGCTGACAATCATGTCGTCCGTATCCAGAAGGAGCGGTCTGCCATCGGGAAAGGCGGTGGGCGCTCCGGCGTCTTCCAGAGATTCGGGAATGGCTTGATGTTCCATGAAATGAGCGCCCAAACGCACACGCGCGTCTTCACCCAGTGCCCACGCTTTCAGCAGTTCGGCGCTGTTCTGCTCAATCTGCGCTTTCTGTACGTACTGCTGATACGCCGGAATAGCGACCGCCGCCAGTACGCCAATCATGCAAACCATATACACAAAGCCGAGAAACCCGCCGCCGACGCGCCCGCCATAGGGCACGAAAAACGCCAGCGCATAGGCGAACGGATTGCGCGCGGGCACGGGGCTGGCGGGGTCGCGCACGCGCCACACCCGCTTGGAGAGCCACGGATAGCCATTGATGAGTTCGTGAAAACCCGACCAAAAGCCGTTATTGCCCACGCTTTGCTGCGCGTATGCCTCCGGGTTGGCGCTCTTCCAGCGGCGCGACCCCGCCGCCAGCACCAGCAACGCCCGCGCAGCCACTTCCTTGTCGGCGCAACAGGCGAGACCATGCAAATCGCATGTACTTTCCTGCGACCGCGCATAAGCCGCGCCCAGCAGCGGCAACCACAACACCGGCAAACGCCACAATCTGCCGGTCAGATGCCGCATCCGCACGTGACCGAGTTCGTGCCCGATATAAAAATTGATGCCTTCCGGCTCATCTTCCAGCGCATCGACCACGCCCGCCAGCAGGACGACAAAATTGCGCCCGAAAAAACGGGTGGCGAAAGCATTGAGCATTCCATTGCCATCGAGCAGATAAGCCTCCGGTACAACGGGCATGTCGAGTTTTTTGCAACACGCTTCAAAACGCCCGTAAAGGTCAGGATGCTGCTCAGGCGAAAGCCTGATCGCCGTCCCTTTGAGCCGGGCAATAAAACCGGATTGCGCGAAAACATAGCCGATGAAGACGAACAACACATAAATCAGCGCAATGCCCAATGTGCCCGCAATCAACAACAACCAGCCCAACAGCCCCAAAACCAGCGTCAGGGTCGAGAGGCGGCGTTCGTGCGGATAAACCAGAGGATCGTTCATGTCTGTTTTTTTCAGGGAAATAAAGCGGGGCATCTTACTATTAATCCGGTAATCGAATACGCCATATGGTAGGGCGGTTTCTCCGAAACCTCCGGATGTTAACGTCCGGCGCGCTCGGAGAGCACGCCCTACCAAATGCCTCGTACTCATGCGCCAGACGGGTCAGGGCAATCGCATGAATACCGATGAGACAAGCAATGACGCGGTTGTCCTGCGCGCTTGCCCTGCCTTCACCCCGTTTCCCGATTTCCCGCCCCATGCCGTAAAATCCCCCCTCTTTTCTCAATCGCAATCAGGAACTCAGGGTTTGATCCCTGATTCCTGACCTCTGATCCCTGATGCGCTACCCCACAACTTTTGATGTCATTGTCGTCGGCGGCGGTCACGCCGGAACCGAGGCCGCGCTGGCGGCGGCGCGGGCGGGGTGTCACACGCTGCTCTTGACGCATAATCTGGAAACGCTGGGGGCGATGAGTTGCAATCCTTCCATCGGTGGCATCGGCAAGGGGCATCTGGTGAAAGAGGTGGATGCGCTGGGCGGGGCGATGGCGGCGGCTGCGGATGAGGCGGGGATTCAGTTTCGCATTCTCAACCGCTCCAAGGGGCCGGCGGTACGGGCGACGCGGGCGCAGGTCGACCGGGTGTTGTATCGGCAGGCGATACGCCATCGTCTGGAAAACCAGCCCAATCTGACCCTGTTTGCCGCCGCCTGCGATGATTTGATGGTGGCGGGCGAACGGGTGACGGGCGTGGTGACGCAGTTGGGCGTGCGCTTTTCGGCGTCTGCCGTCGTGCTCACGGCGGGCACTTTTTTGAACGGGCTGATTCATGTCGGGCTGGAACATTATGGCGGCGGGCGCATGGGCTGCCCGGCAAGTCCCGCGCTGGCGGCGCGTTTGAAGGAATTAAAACTGCCGCAGGGACGCCTAAAAACCGGTACGCCGCCGCGTCTGGATGGCAAGACGATTGATTTTTCCGTGCTGACGGCGCAATTTTCGGATGAGCCGTTGCCCGTGTTTTCCTTTCTGGGCAACGTCGCGCGGCATCCTGCCCAACTGCCTTGCTGGGTCACGGAAACCAATCTGCAAACGCATGACATCATTCGCGGCGGACTCGACCGTTCACCGATGTACACCGGCGTCATCGAAGGCGTCGGACCGCGCTACTGTCCGTCGATTGAGGACAAGATTCACCGTTTCGCCGGACGCGACAGCCACCATGTTTTTCTGGAACCGGAAGGGCTGACGACGCACGAAATTTATCCGAACGGAATTTCCACCAGTCTGCCCTTCGACGTGCAGTTGCGGCTTGTGCGCTCCATCAAGGGGCTGGAAAACTGTCACATCCTGCGTCCCGGTTACGCCATTGAATACGATTACTACGACCCGCGCGGCTTGAAAGACTCGCTGGAAACCAAAGCCATTGGCGGGCTGTTTTTCGCCGGACAAATCAACGGCACCACCGGTTACGAAGAGGCGGCGGCGCAGGGCTTGCTGGCGGGCATCAACGCCGCGTTACAGGCGCAGGGCAAAGCGGCGTGGCGTCCGCGTCGGGATGAAGCCTATCTGGGCGTGTTGGTCGACGACCTGATGACCCGTGGCGTTTCCGAACCCTACCGGATGTTTACGAGCCGCGCCGAATACCGCCTGCAACTCCGCGAAGACAACGCCGACCTGCGCCTGACCGAACAGGGACATGCGCTGGGCTTGGTCGATGACGAACGCTGGGCGGCGTTTTGCAGCAAGCGCGACACCATCGCCCGCGAAATCGAACGTCTGAAGTCCACCTGGGTGAATCCCGCCCTGCTGCCCGCAGAGGCGGCGGAGCCGGTATTGGGCAAAGCCATCGAACGGGAATACGCCCTCTTCGACCTGCTGCGCCGCCCGGAAGTCGATTACGCGGCGTTAATGCGCCTGCCGCTTGCGGCAGCAAACGCCCATGAAGCGGAGCGCGTCACCGACCCGCTGGTGATTGAACAAATTGACATTCAGGCGAAATATCAGGGCTACATTGACCGCCAGCGCGAAGAAGTCGCCAAAAGCGCCAGCTACGAAAATCTGGCGTTGCCGGAAGACATGGATTTTACGAACGTGCCGGGGTTATCCCGCGAAGCGCAGCAAAAATTGCAACAATACCGCCCGCAAACTTTGGGACAAGCCAGCCGGATTCAGGGCATCACGCCAGCGGCGGTGGCGTTGTTGCAGATTCAGTTGAAGAAGGAAAGACGGTTGAGGGAGCGCGGTGAAACTGCCAAAGACAGCGCGTAATTCCGGTTCGCATGAGAAGCGAGACGCGAAGACTGTCCGAAGACCGTGCAATTGCACGGTAAGGCGAAGTCGACAAAGTATCGGTTTTAATGCGAATCGGAAGAACTTGCGGCATGTCTGTAAAAAGACTACATTTAGTCTCATCTGCCCTTCGAGATCGCATCATGCACTATTCATCGCAAGTCAAACCCATCAGTTACCTCAAGGCGAATGCCGCTCTGGTCTTGGCGAATCTTGCCGAATGCCGTGAGCCAATGGTGATTACGCAAAACGGCGAAGCCAGAGCGGTGTTGCAGGATGTCGCCTCATTTGAGGAAACCCAGGAAACGCTGGCATTGTTGAAAATTCTGGCGCTGGGTAATGCGGACGTCGCCGCAGGCAAAGTCGAACCCGTAGCCGATGTGGTCGCCCGCTTGCGGGAAAAGCACGCCATCGCCTGAATCCGCAGCATGACCATAAAAAAATACGAAGTTCTGCTCACCGAAGGTGCCAGGCGCGATCTGGATGCCATCTTCGACTACATCGCCGAAAACGATGGGCTTGTCCATGCGGATTACGTGCTGGAGCGTTTGCTGGAAGTCACGGAAAGTCTGTCGCGTTTCCCCGAACGGGGCGCGTATCCGCAAGAACTGCTGCTGCTTGGCATCAAGGAATATCGGCAGAGCGCCTTCAAACCGTACCGCGTGATTTATCGCGTCATAAATCAACAGGTCGTGATCTACCTGATTATGGATGGGCGGCGAGATATGCAGTCAGCGCTGGCGCGGCGGTTGTTGGGCGCGTAACGTTTTTCATGGAATACCGCGCAATTTTATGACCGCAAATTCTGACCTCATCACCCTGCAAGATTGTTTCGAGTATTTTGATTGTTTCGTTTATTTCGTTTAGAGTGACATATTCTGGAGATTCTGGAGCGCTTCAAATGAATGATGTCGTTTTGTCGATTGAGCGTGAAATGCAGGCGGCGGAGCGCGGGCAGCGGGCGTTGGCGCATTGTCTTGCGAATGGCGAAGAAACGCAGCGCGTGCAGATTTTCGATGCGCAGAATCAGGCGCGTCAGCTTGAATTGCCGACTTCCGTGATGAAGATGCTGGCAGAAATTTTGTCTGAACTGGCAAGCGGTCACGCGGTGCGTATCATGCCTGTCCATGCTGAGCTTTCGACGCAGGAGGCTGCGGACATTCTGAATGTTTCGCGTCCTTATCTGGTCAAATTGCTGGATGGTGGTGAAATCGCGCATCACAAAACCGGCAAGCATCGTCGGGTGCGTTACGAAGATTTGATGGCGTACAAGACAATGCGTGACCGTCAAAGCGAAGCGGCATTGACGGAACTGGCAAAGCAGGCGCAGGAACTGCACATGGGTTACGAATGAATTCTGGCGTTCTTACGGCGCTTTTTGACGCTTGCGTTCTGTACCCCGCGCCGCTCAGGGATTTTCTGATGTGGCTTGGCAAGAGCGGATGTATCCGGGCGCGCTGGACACGCCGGATTAATGAAGAATGGATACAGAGCGCCGTGCGTAAACGTCCGGAACTGGAACGGGCGCGGCTGCTTCGCACGGCGGAATTCATGGAACGGGCGATTATGGATGCGCTGGTTGAAGATTATGAAGACCTGATACCGGGGCTGCATCTGCCCGATGTTGATGATCGGCATGTGTTAGCCGCCGCGATTCGTGGCGGCGCCGAGGTGATTGTCACCTTTAACGAACAGGATTTTCCCGCTGAATATCTTGCAAAATTTGGCGTGAAAACGCAGCATCCCGATGATTTCGCTTTGTGTCTTTTCAAACGACATCCGGTGAGTGTGCTTGATGCCGCAGGAAGGCAACGGCGACAACTCAAAAATCCGCCCATTGAAGTAGACCGGTATCTGGAAATCATGTCCCGACAAGGCTTGACGCAAACCAGCAAGGCGCTCATGGAATACCGCGCAATTTTATGACCGCAAATTCTGACCTCATCACCCTGCAAGACGGCATCGCCGCGTTAGGCTTGACCTTGCCCGCCGACGCGCCAAAAAAGCTGCTCGCGTATCGTGACATGCTGTTGAAATGGAACAGGACTTACAATCTCACGGCGTTGAAAAATCCGGCGGAGGCGATGACCCATCATCTGCTTGATTCGCTGGCGATTCTTCCCTGGGTATTCAGGGATCAGGCATCAGGCATCAGGCATCAAACGCAGGGCGATACGGCTCCGGTTTTGATCCCTGATGCCTGTTCCCTGACCTCTGTCCTCGATGTGGGCAGCGGCGGCGGGTTGCCGGGTATTCCGCTGGCGATTGCCTGCCCCGAACTGTGCCTCACCCTCACCGACGCGGTGCAGAAAAAAACGGCGTTTTTGCGGCAGGCGGTCATTGAGTTGGCGCTTGCCCATGTCGAAGTCAAGCATGTGCGGGTAGAAAATCTGCAAGGGCGTTATGAGTGCATCACTTCGCGCGCCTTTGCCGAATTGAAAGATTTTGTCACCCTCACCCGCCACCTGCTTGCCCCCGGCGGACGCTGGCTGGCGATGAAGGGGCAGCATCCGGCGGCGGAAATTGCGGCGCTGCCTGCGGGAATCGGGGTGGAAGCGGTACAATCCCTCGCCGTGCCCGGATTGGTAGCGGAACGGCATTTAGTGATTCTTGCGGAAGGGGATTAAGACATGGCAATGGTTATGAAGGTTGAGGCATGAAAATTTTAGCCATCACCAATCAAAAAGGCGGCGTCGGCAAGACGACCACGGCGGTCAATCTGGCGGCGAGTCTGGCGCAATCCGGGCTGCGCGTGTTGTTGATTGACCTTGACCCGCAGGGCAACGCCACCACCGGCGCGGGCATTTTCAAGCGCGAAGCCTTGCCGACCGTGTATCAGGTTTTGCTCGGTCAGGTCAGCCTTGCCGAAGCCTGTCTGAAAACCGATTTCGGCTTTGCCGTGCTACCCGCCAACCGCGAACTGGCGGGGGCGGAAGTGGAAGTGGTGGAGCTGGAACGGCGCGAATACCGCCTGCGCGACGCGCTGGAAAACGCGCCCTATGATTTCGTGCTCATCGACTGCCCGCCCGCGCTGAACATGCTCACCGTCAATGGTCTGGTCGCCGCCGACGCCGTGGTGATTCCCATGCAGTGCGAATACTACGCGCTGGAAGGTTTATCTGATCTGGTCGATACCCTGAAAAAAGTCCGCGCCCATTTGAATCCCCGTCTGGAAATCGAGGGACTGCTGCGTACCATGTACAACCCGCAAAGCACGCTCACGCAACAGGTTTCCGGCGAACTGGAACGGCATTTTGGCGACAAGGTATATCGCACCCTGATTCCGCGCAATGTGCGGCTTGCCGAAGCGCCCTCTTACGGCAAGCCGGTGCTGGCGTTCGATAAAAATTCCAGGGGCGCGCAGGCTTATGTGGCGCTGGCGGAGGAAATGTTGCGGCGGCAGGCGCAAAACGAGGAGAGGACATGAGCATCAAACAAAAAGGATTGGGGCGCGGGCTGGATGCCCTGCTCTCCGGCGGGAGCGACGAGAAGCGACCGGATGAACAGCGTCAACTGCCCATTGACCGTCTGCGTCCCGGCAAATATCAGCCGCGCAGCCGCATGGATGAAACGGCGCTCGCAGAACTTGCGGCGTCGATTCAGGCGCAGGGCATCATGCAGCCGATTCTGGTGCGTCCCGTAGATGCCACGCCGGGTGCCGAGCGTTACGAAATTGTCGCCGGCGAACGCCGCTGGCGCGCGGCGGAACTGGCGGGTTTGACCGAAGTGCCGGTACTGGTGCGCGTTATCCCTGACGAACAGGCATTGGCGATGGCGCTGATTGAAAACATCCAGCGCGAAAACCTGAATCCATTGGAAGAAGCTCTGGGGCTGCAACGTCTGGTCGATGAATTTCGCCTGACCCACCAACAAGCCGCCGACGCCGTGGGGCGCTCGCGTCCCGCCGCTTCCAATCTGCTGCGCCTCTTGCAACTCTGCGCGCCAGTGCAGGAAATGCTGCTCGACAACAAGCTGGACATGGGTCATGCCCGCGCCCTGCTGCCTCTGCCTTCCGCCGGGCAGGTGCAACTGGCGCAGACCATCGCGCAAAAGCGCCTCTCCGTGCGCGAAGCGGAACGTCTGGCGGCGCGTTTTTTGAACCCGCCCAAAACGACGGAACGCCAGCCTGATCGGGACATTCAACGTCTGGAAGAAGAACTTTCCGATACCCTGGGCGCTGCCGTGCAGATTCGCGCCAACAAACAGGGCGCGGGCAAAATCAGCATCGAATTCGGCGATCTTGATCAACTGGAAGGGTTGTTGGGGCGGTTGCGTTGACCAAGAAGGTAGGGCGGGGTCGAAGAGCGCCCCGGACTGATGACAAACCCCCGCGTCAAAAGCGTAGTTTCTCGTTGGGTAAGCGTAGTACATAGTAAACACTAAATAATCGGATACAGTCTTCGTAATTTTATCCGGGCATCGTGATCAGGGGCGCGATATTTGGAGGGACGGGGGGACTGAGCGGGACGGGATTGCAATTTCATTGCGTGTGGCGCAATAAGAAGTGGGGTTATTTTGGGAGGTTTTGCAGGAGTTGGGAGAGGGCTTCCAGGACTGTGGTTTTGTCGTCGGTGGATAAGCCCAAGAAGGGGCGGGCGGGGATGTGACCGTCTCTGGTGCCGAACTGGTGGACTTCAGCGCCGACACCCTCTTTGAAGGTGCGGTTGGTGCCGACTTCTACGCCGCTGCCGCCGTCAATGAGTTGATAGTGGATGTTTTTGGAGAGTTCGCCGGTGGCAATCAGGGGGCGGAGCATGACGGCGGTGGCGGCGGCAGTGACCCGCCCGGCGTTTTTGCCTTTTTGGTGGTGGGCGCTTTTCGTTCCGCGCAGCAATTCAGAGTAGCGCGCCAGCACGGTGCCGGGTTTCAGGGCTGGCCAGGGGGAACCGTCGGGGGATGTAGCGGTGGCGAAACGGGAGGTGGTGGATTCTACGAGCTTGTCACCGATGAAGCGCATGATGGGTGCCATGCCTTCGGGCGTGCAGCGCTGGGCAATTTCGGCGAGGACGGCAAGAACTTGACGGTCATCGACGGTGATTTGGACAGTGTTGACCGTGTGGATTACGCAGCCTGTTGTGCTGCCAATTCGCGCTCATACTGTTCGCGTTTGGGAATCCAGGTCTCAGCCTCGGAAATTGCATCCAGAATGTCCTGATCCTGTGGCATGGAGCGCAGCTTTCCAAGCCACTCGCGCCAGCGGGTAGAAGGGGCAAACCGTTCAAGAGGGTCAATCATCCAAAGTGTCATGGCAAAACTCGCTTTATAGCAAGGGTAATCGCCGCGCTCAACGCATAAGTGCATAAGCGCGGCATCTGCTTATCCAGCGTCTTGCCTTCTTCGGCAATGGGCGGGTTCTTTCGGGAATCTCGCCCGCTTATTCCTGACTGCCAGCAGCCTCTTCCCCTGTCAAACTCACCCTCACCCCGCCGCATTCCACCATCTGCCCTGCCCTCAGTTTGGCGCGTTTGCGGGTTTCCGGTTTGCCGTCTACCTGCACTTCGCCTCTGGTCGTGGCGGCGTGGGCTTCGCCGCCGGAGGGGAAGATGCCGGTCGCTTTTAACAACTGGTCTAACTGGATATGGTCGCCGCGCACGGCGAAGGTTTGGGTTTTCATCAGGATGTCTTTCGGGCGGAGTGGAATAAAAAATCCTGTAGCGCGGTCTTGCTTTGTTGGCAGGCGGGGTTGTGCGCTACGTCGGCGGGGAGTTCGGCGATTTCGCGCCAGGATTGTTGCAAGCCGAGACAGCACGCCTTGTAGCGGCGTTGGTCAGCGGGGAGCAGGCGGGCGACCTGGGTGAGCAGTTTTTGCACCAGCGCGAAGTTTTCCAGCAGGCGGCGGGAATCCCAGTCGGCGGTCTGGGCGATGCCGTAGCAGGCGTATTTCAAGTGCACGAAATCGACGTTGCCGCCTTGAATTCTGAGCGCCATGATGCCGCGCGCGATGCGTTGTTTGCGGGGCGTGCCGCGTCGGTTACGGGCGAGGTCGCGGACGGCTTCCAGGCTCTGATGCATGATGGCGGACGCGCCCCAGGCGAGTTGATGGGGACGACCGGCAAAGGCGGCGGCAAGGCGTTGGGCGAGATCATCCAACGCGGGTGATTGGGATGGCATGGACTACCTCATATCCAGCGGACAGCGCGGTTCGCTATCCAGCGGCAGGGCGTGGCTGGCTTGTCTGCCTTCGCCCAGTTCCAGAAATTCCAGCCGCAGCTCGATGCGGCGGCTTTCTTCCTGGCTGGCTTTCAGGGCGTTGAAGGATGAGCCGCTGACGAGAAAGAGGTCGCGCACCATGAGCCTGTCTTCGGCGGAAAGGGCGTCGGGCGCCTCGGCGGCGAGCAGGACGCAGAGCAGACGCTCGGAGCGTTGCAGGGAGAGGTTGAGGTTGTAGAGGTAGCCGCCGCGCGCGTCGGCAAAGCCTTCGACCACGATGCGTTTCAGCCATTTTTTGCCGAGCGGGTTTTGCGAGAGCGCCAGAATTTGCGGCGTTACCGCGCGGAGCAGGTGCGCCTGTTCGGGATTCAACTGGTGGCTGTTGGTTTCAAAGCGTGCGCGGTCGCCAAAATCCACGACCCGCCCGCGCACGCTGACACCGGGAAAGGTGGCTGTGGCGGCGGTGAGCGTGGTCATGAACTGCTCGATGTCTTCTTCGCGGCTGGCTTTCTGGTCTTCGGTTTGCGAAATTTCGTGGGTGATGGCGAGCAACGCCACGCTCATGGCGACGAGAAACAGCGCCATCAGAGCGGTCATCAGGTCGGAGAAGGAAATCCAGAACGGCTGCACCGCCTCGCTCTGGCGCGGCGTCGGCGCGCTTGAGCGGCGAAACAGGCTCATCGCCCCCTCGCTTTCAAGGGATCAACCGAACGCAGGGATTCGAGCGCGTCGCACAATTCTTCAATCGCGCCTTTCAGGTAATCAACGGACAGCGCCATTTCCTTGTGGAACTGGCTGTTGCCCGCGCGCAGGGTGCGTTCGACGTTTTCGGCGAATTGCTGGTGCGCCTCGCCCAACACGCGGTTGATGCCTTCGAGATAATCTCCGGCTTGCCGTTCTCCGGCGGCGAGCGCCTGCGCGGCGGCTTCCATGCGCTGCACCAGATCGTTGGAGAGGCTGGCTTCGCGGCGAGCGGCGGCAACCAGCGTTTTGAATTCGGCAAACAGGCGTTCGAGAATTTCGCGGTTATAGGTTTCGCCTTGCATGACGGCGTTGGCGTCCGCCGCCGCCTGCGCCAGCTTTGAGGATGCCGCCAGCAGTTGCGCGCCAACCTGCGCGCTCGCCTGGGCGAAATTGTCCGCCGCCCGCCCCACGCCCGCGCCCGCGTTGCTCAACCCTTCGGCGGCAACGCTGACCGCGGACTGCCCCATGTGCTCGATGCGGGCGACAACCTTGCCCAATTCTCCCGCCATGCGGTTCAGACTTTCGGCATTTTTGGCGAGCAGATTTTTCAGCCCGGCTTCGCCCTGCCCTGCCTGCCCTTCCATGCGATTCGCAAATGACAAAAGCAAAGGTTCGAGTGTGCGGGCGGTGACTTCGCCCTGGCTCGCGGTGGCTTTGTCGACCGCGCTCTCAACCGCCGCCGCCATGCGTGACAAGGGTTCGCGCAGGGTTTGCCCGACGGCGTCGGCAACGCTCCTGCCCAGCGTCTGGCCAAGGGTGTTACTCAAATTCGTCGCCATTTCCTGCATGACCTGACGCATCGCTTCCGCCTGCGCCTTCTGCGCCGCTTGCTGTTCCGCGAGCATGGCGCCCAGACTTTTTTGCAAGCCGCCGGTCAATGCCTGTTGCAGATCGCCCGCCTGCCGCGCGGAATGCTCGCTCGCCACCACGAGGCGGGAGAGATATTCCTCCTCCACACCGCTCTCGAACAGGCTGTCGATGCGCTCGGCAAGCCCTGCCGCCTGTCGGTAGGCAAGCGTCACCAGCGATTTTTCCACCCATGTCGCCAGCATCGCCAGCGTAATCGCCAGCGCGGAAACCTGAAAAGCGTGCCCGACGCCCTGAATCAGATTTTTGAGGCTCAAGCGCACGGTGTCGGTGTCGCTATTGACCTCAAAATGGCTCAAGCCCGCAATCAATCCGGCAAAAGTGCCAATGATGCCGATGCCGGTAAGGATGCCCGGCAGATGCCGGTAAAACTCGGTTTTCAAGGGCGTATCGACCAGCGCGACGGGCGTAAAAAATTCGCCCGCCATCGCGGTGGCGCGAATGTGCGCCCCGTCCGCGCCCTGTTGACGATGCAAGGTTTGCGCGTATTCGCGCCAGAGGTGCGCGAGGAGCGGCGGTGTCATCACCTCAGCGGCGATCATTTCCGGCGTCGGCGCGGTGAGTTTGTCCAGACTTTGAATCGCTCGCCGCAGACGCGCCTGCAAGATGAGCGCGGGCACCACAAAGCGCAGCAGAAACGCCAGCGCCAGCACAATCAGCAGGGCAAAGATGAACCCGATACCGCCGGGACCATTCCAGATTGAGGCAAGACGTTCCATAAGGGGAGTGCCGTTACGTTGGGAGAAGTCGGTATTTTAGTGCATCGGCGGGGAGAAGACGGATGACACGCGCCAGAACCATGAGAAAAGCTTGACAGCGCTTGCTTCGTGGGGGGTTTCGTGCGAGAGTCCAAAGTTCCGTTCAAGCGGACGTCGCTTGACGCCAACCGCTTGACGCCAATGTCAGGCAATCAAGGAGAGACCCATGTGGACTCACGAAGAAACCATCGAAACATCCGCTTCCCCCGCACAGATTTGGGCGCTTTTTGCGGATGTGGCGCGGTGGAAAGACTGGAACGCGGGCATTGAATCCATTCAAATCCACGGACCCTTCAAGAAGGGCACAACCTTCACCATGCAACCGCCTGGTCAGGATGCCATCAACAGCGCCCTCATCGAGGTCGTGCCTGATGAATACTTTACCGACGAAACAATTGTCGACGAGACACGTGTTCTGGTCAGCCACAAACTGGTTCCGCTGGATTCCGGGACGACCAGAATCATCTACCGCACAGAAATAACCGGCCCCGGCGCTGCGGAGTTCGGACCAATGGTCACTTCCGATTTCGCCGACGTTCTGGCAAGCCTCAAAAAGCTTGCCGAGCAACAATAGGAGACAAGCTGCGTCGCTCTGCTCCTCACAATGACGCAGTTTGCCCTGCATTCGCGGGGGTTTTGGAGTTCGTAGGTCGGGCATGGCTTCACATGCCCGACCTACGAGAAATCGCAGGGGCGACCTTTGTCAAAAATCTGAAATGCGGGTAAACCTCAGCTTTTTATGAAGGGGATGCAAATGCTTCGCTTGTTTCTTTTCATGGTGCCGCGCTCAACGCATAAGTGCATAAGCGCCCAATTTTTGAGGGGGTGGGCGAGTTGAGGTAATCTCAAAGGCTTTTTGTTGACCGACCAAAGTCACGAGAGCCATTGATGACGAGCTACACTCAACTCACCCAGGCAGAACGATACCAGATTGAGGCCTTGCATGAAGCG
>BNUD01000022.1 GCA_025997095.1 Betaproteobacteria bacterium
GCGCGTGGATGTGCACAGCAAGGATGAAGTCGGCGAGATGGTCGCGGGCTTCAACCGGATGATGAACCGTTTGCAGGAATCGCTGCAAAACATCCAGCAGAAGGTGGGGCAGGTCGACGAGGCGGTGGTCTCCCTCTCGACGGCGGCGGAGCAGGTGGCGCAAAGTTCCGCCAACCAGAGCAGTTCCACCTCGTCCATGGCGGCTTCGATTGAGGAAATGTCCGTCTCCATCAACGCCGTGTCCGGCAGCGCGACCTCCGCCCAGAATCAGGCGCAGGAAGCGGGCAACCTTTCCGATCAGGGCGAACGGATCATTGAGCGCACGGTAAAAGAAATGGACACGATTGCGGAGATCGTGACCAAGGCTTCGGAGGTCATCAAGGCGTTAGGCGAAGAATCCCAGCAAATCAGCAGTGTGGTGCAGGTGATCAAGGAAGTTGCGGATCAGACCAATCTTCTGGCGTTAAACGCCGCCATCGAAGCGGCGCGGGCGGGCGAACAGGGACGGGGCTTTGCCGTGGTGGCCGATGAAGTGCGGAAGTTGGCGGAACGTACCGCGCAATCGACGGGCGACATCAGCACCATGATCGGCAAGATTCAGGTCGCCGCCAAGGAAGCGGTGGTTGAAATGGATGAAGTGGTCACGCAGGTGGCGTCCGGGCAAACATCGGCGCAGGAAGCGGGCGGACTCATCAGAAGTATCCGCAATGAAGCGCAAAACGTTTCCGTTGCCGTGACGGAAATTTCCAACGCCCTGAAGGAGCAAAGCCAGGCCAGTCAGGATGTGGCGCGTCACGTCGAGAGCATCGCCCAGATGACCGACGAAAACAACGCCGCCGCCGAAGAAACCGCCAACGGCTCAAAACTGCTCTCCAACCTCGCGCAGGAAATGGCCGCCGTGGTGGCGCAGTTCAAGGTGTAAGGGTAGGGGCACGGCGCGCCGTGCCCCTACACGCCCTACCACCGTCATTGCCCTGCAACGCCCGCCTGGGAGCGCCGGCGTCCTCGCCGGCGGGTTTGGTTCCGCGCGAAAAATCTTAAAACCGCCGGCGGGGACGCCGGCGCTCCCAGCAAGATTCAAAATCCCGCCCTTACGAAACAACCTGTACAGCTTTGTCAGCGACCTGCGGCGCACTCTTCGATGTCGCCGCGAGGAGCAGAGCGACGTGGCAATCCAGGCAACGACGGGAGAAAAGCCACGTCGCTACGCGCCTCGCAATGACGCGGTTACCCTGCGTTCCTGGCAAGTCTTCCGCAATCGCAGCCGCAATCCGTTATTCTGTCACCTTCAAAAATCAAAACATCCCATTCTCCATCATGATTTTCACCCTCATCAAATGGCTCTATGCAGCCGTCAACATCTATCTGATTGTCCTGCTCTACCGCAGCCTGCGCGGTAATGGCGTTATCCGTATCATGCGCGTGGTGTCCTGTCTGGCGGCGATACTGTTTTCGGTCGCCTTTCCCGTTTCGCGCATGATTGAAGGCAACGGCTTGTGGGCAAAGGGCGTGACCTTTGCGGGCACCTTCTGGCTCTCTTTCATTTTGCATGTGCTGCTGATTTTGCTGGCGTTCAGCTTGTTCCGCTGGCTCAATCGCCGTTTTGGACCGTGGCTGGTCATTCCCACGGAACGCTTGCAGCGTTGGCGTTACATAAGCAGCGGCGGCATCATTGGCGCTGCCCTGTTGATTTCCAGCCTGGGCTGGTTGAATACGCAGCATCCCGTGGCGCATGAACTCACCCTGCCCGCGCCAGCCAATCTGAAAACGCCGCTGAACATCGTCGCGCTTTCGGATACGCATCTGGGACGCCTCGTGTCATCGGAAGATTTTTCCCGTCTCATCGACCTGATTGAACCCTTGCAGCCCGACCTCGTGCTGTTCGCGGGCGACATCATCGACGACCACTACGGCTACGACCCAAAGGCGACCCGTGCCAGTTTGCAACGCCTGCATCCCCGCCTGGGCGTTTGGGGCATCTTTGGCAATCACGAATATATTTCCAGCGACCAAAGCGGCAGAATCCCCGCGACCCTGCCCACGGACAATCGCAAATACGCCATTGGCGACGGCGCGGAGCAAAGCCTGCGTCTGCTGGAACAAGGCGGCATCCGCATTTTGCGCGACGAATGGGCTGACCTTGGCGGCGAACTGCTCCTCGTCGGGCGTGACGACCTCTCAAGAAAACGCTTCACCGCGCAGGAACGAAAAACCCTGCCCGACCTGCTGGCCAGCATTCCCGCCAACCTGCGGGGACAACCCATGATTTTGCTGGATCACCAACCCTTCCACCTGGAAGAAGCGGAACAGGCGGGCGCGTTTTTGCAGCTTTCCGGTCACACCCACAACGGTCAGTTGTTTCCCTTTAATTGGCTGGTCGCGCTGATTTACGAAAACGCCTACGGCTACTCCCAACGCGGCGACACGAATTATTGGGTTTCATCCGGCGCGGGCACTTGGGGACCAAGAGCAAGAACGACCGGCAGACCGGAAGTGGTGTTGATTAAGGTCGAGCCGCAATTAACCAACTAGGTTACAATCAGGTATGGAAAAAGGCACACCCCATTACAAGTTGCCCGTCGTTAAATCACTGGTCGAAGCAGGCAAGGTCAAGGCTACAGCCAGCGCCTACGAGGGCGCTCGCACGCTTGGCGTTCATCATCTGGAAGGAATGTGCGCCATCGTCCTGTCGCTTACGCCCGGCAACTTTTACAAGAGCATGACAACCCACGCCAATCACCAGATTTGGCAGGATGTCTACCATGCCAAAACCGCCGATGGCGATGAGGTATACCTCAAGCTCACGGTCATGGATGACGTGCTCATCGTATCTTTCAAGGAGCTATGAAAATGAAATGTCCTGTTTGCGGCGCGGCTGAATTAATCCCCGACACCCGTGACCTGCCTTATACCTACAAGGGCGAAACCACGAGCATTCCGGCTGTAACGGGCGAATTTTGCCCGAAGTGCGACGAGGTGATTCTGGATTATGAAAACGGCAACCGTTACAGCGAGTTAATCGGGCAATTTCAACGGCAGATCAACGCCGCCTACGTCGACCCCGCCTACATCACCCAGGTTCGCAAAAAACTCGACCTCGACCAGCGCGAAGCCGCCGAAATTTTTGGCGGCGGCGTCAATGCCTTCTCACGCTACGAAAACGGCAAGACCAAACCGCCGCTGGCGTTGGTGAAATTGCTCAAGGTTCTGGATGTACACCCCGACCTGTTGAGCGAGGTCAGAGCGGCGTAGTCCGGGCAAGAGGAGATAATGATGAAAGAGACTGAAATGCCCGGATGCACACGGGAAGTTAAAAACAGTGTTAATGGGGAATTGATTTTATGCGTAGATGCGCAGCACAGCGCAGCCTGTGCAGAACTTTGGAAGCCGCGCTCAACGCATAAGTGCATAAAGGCGATGCTGTTGACATGCGTTAAGAGGAGGCGGAGATCATATCAAGGGGGCACAAACCATTCAAGTTTTTCCGAGGCCAGAGGTTGATGAGGGTGGTAGCGGTTTGCAGAGCGGTTTCGGGGACACAAGCGAAGTCAGTTCCCTTGGGGAAGAAGCGCCTAAGTAAGCCGTTGTGGTGTTCATTGGAACCTCTTTGCCACGAAGCATAAGGGTCTGCAAAGTAGAAGGCGCAGTCCAGATGTTGGGCGATGCGAATATGTTCCGAGAATTCACGTCCATTGTCTGCCGTGATGGTCTTGACCATCTGCTGCTGCTGATAAGGCGCAAGCAGGGTTATCAAAGCGTCGCTGACCATGCGGGCGCGACGATCCGGAACAAAGGCGGTAAGGTACAAGCGGGATTTGCGTTCCAGCGCCGTAACGACTGCGGTTTGTTTGCCCGCGTTGACGCCGCCGCCAAAGAGCCGTCCCGCTTCTGCCTGTTTCTGCCCCGGTTTTTTGCGAATGCAACGGATGTTTTGCGCTTCTTCGGCGCGGGCTTCTGTCCATGCCTCGTCCAAAACAGCGCTAAAACGCGCCGAGCTATCCTTGTCGCAAAATTCGATTTCGTCGCACTTGGGGCAGTGCCCGCCAGTAATTTTCGGGGCGATTTTGGTAATGTGCGCTGCGGTGATCGTCACATCCCTGGTGGTTGGCTTAAGTACCGTGCCGTCGTCGCATTGAAAGCAGTATCCGGGGTTTCTGGTATTCATGGCGGCACATTAACGTATCCGGTTAATGCGAACAAGATTTTCTGCACAGGGTCAAGCGGACAAATTTGCATCTTGTGTCACAAACAAACATGGCAGAAGCCCCGCGCAGCCTTTACAATCATGGGTTTCAGATTTGCATCCACGGAGAGTTTCCCATGCCTCAATATCGTTCCCATACTTCCACTCACGGTCGCAACATGGCGGGGGCGCGTGCCTTGTGGCGGGCGACCGGCATGAAGGATGGCGATTTCGGCAAGCCCATTATTGCCGTTGTCAATTCCTTCACCCAGTTTGTGCCCGGTCATGTGCATTTGAAAGATTTGGGGCAACTGGTGGCGCGGGAGATTGAGGCGGCGGGCGGCATTGCCAAAGAATTCAATACCATCGCCATTGATGACGGCATTGCCATGGGGCATGGCGGCATGTTGTATTCGCTGCCTTCGCGCGACCTGATTGCCGATTCGGTTGAATACATGGCGAACGCGCATTGCGCCGATGCGCTGGTGTGCATTTCCAACTGCGACAAAATTACGCCGGGCATGTTGATGGCGGCAATGCGGCTGAATATTCCCGCCGTGTTCGTTTCCGGCGGGCCGATGGAAGCGGGCAAGTTCGGTGTGCGTGGCGGCAAGGTGGTGAAGCTCGACCTGATTGACGCGATGATCAAGGCGGCGGACGAGTCGGTTTCCGATGCCGATTTGAACGTGGTTGAACGCTCAGCTTGCCCGACCTGCGGCTCCTGTTCCGGCATGTTCACCGCCAATTCCATGAACTGCCTGACCGAAGCCCTGGGGCTTTCGCTGCCCGGCAATGGCACGCTGGTGGCGACGCACGCCGACCGGAAAAAACTCTTTCAGCGCGCCGGTCGTCTGATTGTCGATTTGTGCAAGCGTCATTACGAAGGCGACGACGCGAGCGTGCTGCCGCGCGCCATCGCCAGCAAAATGGCGTTTGAAAATGCCATGAGCCTCGACGTGGCGATGGGCGGCTCGACCAATACCGTGCTGCACCTGCTCGCCGTCGCGCATGAGGCGGGGGTCGATTTCACGATGGCGGACATCGACCGCCTCTCGCGCAAGGTGCCTTGTCTATGCAAGGTCGCGCCGTCTACCGACAAATATCATGTTGAAGACGTGCACCGGGCGGGTGGTGTCATGGGCATTCTGGGCGAATTGTCGCGCTCGGGGCTGATTCACCGCGAGGCGGGGACAGTGCACACGAAAACGCTGGGCGAAGCCATTGATACTTATGACGTGGCAGTGACCAGTCAGCTTGACATCCACGAGTTTTACCGCGCCGCGCCCGGTGGCGTGCCCAGTACGGAAGCCTTCTCGCAGGCGGCGCGTTGGCCGGAACTGGACATTGACCGCACGCATGGCTGCATCCGCAATCGCGCCAATGCTTATTCGCAGGATGGCGGTCTGGCGGCACTCTACGGCAATATCGCCGAAAAAGGGTGCATCGTGAAAACTGCGGGCGTGGATGATGCCATTCTCAAATTCGCAGGCATCGCCAGAGTGTTCGAGAGCCAGGAGGATGCCGTGGAGGGCATTTTGAACGGTCGCGTGGCGGCGGGCGATGTGGTGGTGATTCGCTACGAAGGGCCGCAAGGGGGACCTGGGATGCAGGAAATGCTGTATCCCACGAGTTACCTGAAATCAAAGGGCTTGGGCAAAGCCTGCGCGTTGCTGACGGACGGACGTTTTTCCGGCGGCACCTCCGGTCTTTCCATCGGTCACGTTTCTCCCGAAGCGGCGAATGGCGGCGCAATCGGTCTGGTGGAAGAGGGCGACCGCATCGAAATCGACATCCCCGCCCGCAGCATCCGTCTGGCGATTTCTGACGCCGACCTCGCCGCCCGCCGCGCCGCGATGGAAGCGAAAGGCGACGCCGCATGGCGACCCGTGAACCGCCAACGCGTCATCTCCAAGGCGCTGCAAGCCTACGCGCTGTTTGCTACTTCTGCCGACCAGGGGGCGGTGAGGGACATCAGGAAACAGGGGGCAGGGAGCAGGTGACAGGCATTAGCGGCGGCTTTGCCGCCCGCCTGGGAGCGATGGCGTCCCCGCCATCGTACGACGGCGAGACGCCGTCACTCCCAAAGGACGCTTGCTCGACAAAAAACCGTTGTGCTTCACTGAACCGTTAAATGTCGGGTTGCGCCTGCGGCTTACCCAACCTGCGCGCGGGCGGATGGCGCCGGGCTTGAAGACTGTCGTTTCTCGCATGGCAAGCGACGTTTTTTACACATTCTTCGCTTTCGCATATTTGCAAATGCGCGTTTCTGAATTACCATTTAAGGCGTTTCTAACGCCAACCACGGAGCAATGCATAATGAAAGCAATCTATATCGCCATGATGGCAGTCGCAGGTGTCGTGATGACGGGTCAAGCCCAGGCCGCCGACGAATCCGCGCTCGCCAAGCAAAAGGGCTGTCTCGCTTGTCATGTCGTCGACAAAAAACTTGTTGGTCCTTCTTACAAGGATGTTGCCGCCAAGTACAAGGCTACCGACGCCGCCCAACTGGCTGAAAAAATCAAGAAGGGCGGCAGCGGTGTTTGGGGGGCTGTACCCATGACGCCTAACAATGTGACCGACGACGAAGCCAAGCGTCTGGTGACCTGGATTCTGTCCCTCAAGTAAATCCGCGCAGTATTCGGATTTGCGAATTTGCAAACCCCTGCCCCGCTCCGCCTCGTGCGGAGCGGGGCATTTTATTGTTCACTTTGGTCAGGATGGTTTGCCGCGCCTTTGCTGCTTCAAATCAACAGCTTCTGCAAGCCCGAAGAAATTTTTCCCAGATCGTCGATTTGCTGTTGCAACGCCTGTTTCAGAGCGGAGAGTTCGCTGATGCGTTCTTCCAGTGTGTCGGTGGCACGGTGGATGCGTTTGAAGCTGTCCAGACGGCGTTTGAGGTGGAGCTGGTGTTCGCGCACCTGCGTATCCATCGGCGCCATGATGATTTTGAGCCAGTTTTCCACGTCCCAGTTGGCGCGTTCGAAGATTTTTTGTGCCTGCATGGCGATTTCTTCGAAGAACTTGTGCACGATGATGCGTTTTTCGTTGGTCAGCAGCGTTAAGGGGGTGTTCAGGTGGGTGTCGCACCAGTTGCGGAGTTGGTCGAGGTCCTTGCCATACACCGCCAGAGAAAAACCCGCCGGAACCGAGAGGCGCAGACCGTGTTCGACGGAAAGGCGTTTGTAGACCGAGTTCATCATGCTGCGGATTTCTTCCGTTTCCTGAGCGGATTTTTTCAGGCGGTCATGCGTTTCGGTGAAAAATGCCTTGATACTGCCTGAAATCTGTTTGGAAAAGGTCGCGGCGAGCATGGTTTTGCGGCTGTCTTCCACGAGGTCGCGCAGGGCATCCACGCCCAAATGGGTGTGCAATTTGTTGCTCAGTGCGGCAAACACGCTCCGCACGGCATGATAGTGTTGCAATCCGGTGTCGAATTCGTCTTTTTCCACCTTGATTTTGCCCATCATGTATTCGACCACGCCCTTGTTTTTGCCGCGCAATTCCGACAACTCGCCGAGTTGTTCGTTCAAATCCGCGCTGCGGGCGTCCAGCAGTTCTTTGATGTATTGATGGATGTCATTGAATTCGCTGCGCGTATCTTCGCGCACAATGTCGTGCTTGGCGGGAATCAACTCGCCGGAGAGCGCCCCTTCGAGTTCCGTCAGGCGGCTTTTTTCCAGAAGTTTCGGGTCTTGATTGATCTTGGCGACCAAACCTTTCTGCGCCGAAACCGGGAAAATATGTCGTTCGTCGGCGCCGAGAATTTCCGCGCAACTCGTGACCTGTTTGGCGATTTCCGCCTCGATTTCCGCCTCGCTTTTCAACTCATCCCAAAGCCCGTCGATTTTGTTCAGAACGACCAGACGCCCGCGCTTGCCGTGGTTGCCCGCGATATGTTCCTGCCAGATGGTCAAATCCGATTGCGTCACGCCGGTATCGGCGGCGAGGATGAACAGCACGGCGTGCGCGTTGGGCAGCAGGGAAAGCGTCAATTCCGGCTCGGTGCCGATGGCGTTTAACCCCGGCGTGTCCAGAATCACCAGACCCTGCTTCAACAACGGATGCGGAAAATTGATGATGGCGTGCCGCCAGCGGGGAATCTCTACCAAGCCGTCGTCGCCCATCTGGAATACGCCGGAAGATGCCTCGTCGGTCATAAAACCCAGTTCCCGCGCCTGTTTTGGTTTGACGCGAATCACCTCGCTCACCTGCCGCAAGGCTTCCTGCATCGCTTCCTTCGATTGCGTATCCAGCGCCACATGCCGCCAGTCTGCGCTCTGGCGTTTGAATTCGCTGACGCTGGTGCTGCTGCGGCGGGTCTGGATGGGGAGCAGGTCGATGGCGGGGGGCTTGCCGCTGTCGTACAGCAATTCTGTCGGGCACATGGTCGTGCGCCCCGCCGAAGAAGGCAGTACGCGGTCGCCGTAACCGGCGAAGAAAATGCTGTTGATGAGTTCCGATTTTCCGCGCGAAAACTCCGCCACAAACGCCACGCGCAACTTGTCTTCGCGGATGCGCTCCTGCAACCGGGAAAGCCGCACTTCCGCCTGCGCGTCGCTCAAATCCTGCTCGACCAGCCATTGACGGAAACGCTCGACCGATTGGGTCACTTCCAGTCGCCACTGGCTGTAAGCGGCAAATTGTTGGGCAAGAGACGGTTGTGGAAGTGACATGGCGGGTTTCATGGGCAACGCGAAAGCGTTAATTTAGCACGTTGCAAGCAGGGAAATCACGGTGTCGGTTCCGCCTGAATCGGAATATGGCGTTTTTTCCTGCCCAACACCCGCATCTCGCACTGCTTGCAATCGAAAACGAGGGTGAATTTTTCCTTGCCGCTTACGAGCGTCAGCGGGTCGGGGCGGAGTCCCTTGACCTCTTTCGGGCAGAGATTGAAGCTGTAACGCAGACAATGGCGCGTGGTCATCAGGGCGACTTCGCCCGTTTCATTGCCCGCCTCAAACGCGGCGTCAATGACGGCGACGCCGTGCCGATGGTAAAAGTCGCGCGCTTTTTGGTTATGCACATTGCCAAGGTAGGAGAGCGCCGATTCCGGGTAGGTCATCGCGTCGGCGGCGGGGGTTTTGCGCGGCGGGCGACGGTAGGCGGCGGCGCGGGCGGTGTCCAGATTCGCCACGGCTTCCCGCCGCAGCGCGTTAATGGCGCTGACGGGTAAAAAAGACGGGGAGGCGGGAACGAGGTGAATATCGCGTGCCTGATAGCGGGTTGCGCCCAATTTGCCCAAATGTTCGCGCAGCGCGACGGCGGCGCGCTCAGGGTCGCGGGTGGGCGTTTTTTCTTTCTGGATGAAATCGGCTTCGGCGCGGATGCCCGTTTCGTCTGTAAGCGTCAGGCTGAACCCCTGCCGCGTTTCGGCAAACACGAGGTCAAGCAAAATCCGGCGCTCGGCGGAAGTCTTTTCCAGCAGACGCTCGAAGGCCTGGTCATGATTGCGGTAAAGCGGCATGTCCGGCTGCAAATCGGCGGGCATTTCCTGCGGGACGCAACGCCAGAGCGCAGTGTTACCTTGCCGCTCGACGGTGTTCACCCGCATCCCGCCGGCTTCCCCTGCCGCATTGAGATACGCCAGCCCGTCGCCGTTATGCAATTTGGCATCGCCTGCTTCCAGTTCAAACCAGTTTGCGCCGAGGCTGCGGATATGCCCCAGGGCCACGCCCACGAAAGCGGGCGTGGCGAACGCGCCGATGTCGGCTTGGCGACCATTGACAAAATAATCGGTGCCGCCCCGATTGAAGGTTTTTTCCGGTTGCGGCGTAAACGTGTAACGGCAGTGACCGGAAGACGCGCGGCAAAAGCGGTCGGGATGCGCCGTCAGAATCTCATCCAGCAACACGCGGTAATGGGCGGTAATGTTTTTGACATAGGAAAGGTCTTTCAGTCGCCCCTCAATCTTGAACGCGCCGACGCCCGCTTCCGCCAGTTGGAGCAGGTTGGCGCTCTGGTCGTTATCCTTCATCGACAACAGATGTTGATGCATGGCGATGATGCGCCCCTCGCCATCCGCGAGGTTGTAAGGCAGACGGCAGGCTTGCGAACACTCGCCCCGATTGGCGCTGCGTCCCGTATGCGCGTGGCTGATGTAGCACTGACCGGAATAGGCGACGCAGAGGGCGCCGTGAATGAAAAATTCCAGCGTACTGGTTGTGACATCGGCGATGCGCCGGATTTGCGGCAGACTCAATTCCCGCGCCAGCACCAACTGCGAAAACCCGACGCGATCCAGAAAGCGCGCCTTCTCCGGCGTGCGGATGTCGGTTTGCGTGCTGGCGTGCAACTGAACGGGCGGCAAATCCAGTTCCAGCAGCCCCATGTCCTGCACAATCACCGCATCCACCCCCGCCTCGTAAAGTTGCCAAATCAACCGCCGGGCGGGTTCCAGTTCCGCGTCGGTCAGGATGGTATTCACCGCCGCAAAAACCCTGGCGTCGTAACGATGCGCCACGCTCGCCAGCCGATGAATGTCGGCAACGCCATTCCCCGCCGACGCCCGCGCCCCGAACGCCTGCCCGCCGATATACACCGCATCCGCGCCATGCAAAATCGCCTCAATGCCGAAATCGGCGTTTTTGGCAGGAGCCAGTAATTCGAGCGGGCGCGGCGTCATGGGGAAGGGAGAGAGAGAAAAAGGGCGGGCATTATGGCACGGCGGGAGAGTTTCGTAGGTCGGGCATGGCTTCACATGCCCGACATCAGGTATCAGAGGTCAGGTGACAGTAGTCAGGGGCGGCAAAGCCGCCGAAGGTACTGATACCTGACCTCTGTCACCTGATTCCTGATATCTACCGGAAACCGTCCGATTCATCGTCTGTGGCAGCGCGTGATTTTACGACCTGATTTTGCGACAATACGCGCTTTTGTTTCGCACGGGGCGCGTGCTCCATGCCGGAGAATGCCATGCAAGTCATCAAACTGACCGATCTCGATGTTGCCGGAAAACGTGTCTTCATTCGCGCCGACCTGAATGTGCCCCAGGATGAGGCGGGCAATATCACCGAGGATACCCGCATCAAGGCGTCGTTGCCGTCCATCAGGTATTGTCTGGACAAAGGCGCGGCGGTGATGGTGACTTCGCATCTGGGGCGTCCGACGGAAGGCAAGGTTGGCGCGGACGATACCCTTGCGCCAGTCGCGGTGCGGCTGTCGCAACGCTTGCAAAAGCCGGTGCGCTTGCTGCAAAACTGGGTGGAAGATGGCGTACAGGTACAGGCTGGCGAGGTGGTGTTGCTGGAAAATTGTCGCTGTAATGTGGGCGAGAAAAAGAATGACGAAAGCCTCGCCCGCAAGCTGGCGGCGCTTTGCGACGTTTATGTCAATGACGCTTTCGGGACGGCGCATCGCGCCGAGGCGACCACGCACGGCATCGCCCGTTTTGCGCCGGTTGCCTGCGCTGGCATTCTCATGGGCGCGGAAATCGACGCCCTCTCCCGCGCCCTGCACGAACCGGCGCGTCCGCTGGTTGCCATCGTCGGCGGCGCGAAAGTTTCCTCGAAACTGACCATCCTGAAATCGCTGGCGAAAAAGGTCGACCAACTGATTGTCGGCGGCGGCATCGCCAACACCTTTTTGCTCGCTTCCGGCAAACGCATCGGCGAATCGCTTGCCGAACCCGATTTGGTCAAGGAAGCGCACGCGATTATGGACATCATGCGCGAACGCGGCGCGGAAGTACCGCTGCCCGTTGATGTGGTGGTGGCGGATGAGCTGTCGGCGCTGGCGCGCGCCAATAAAATTTCCGTGGATGTCGTCGGCGCGCACGACCGTATTCTCGACATCGGACCGAAAAGCGCCGCGCAGTTGGCGCAGATTGTCGCCAACGCCGGAACCATCGTCTGGAATGGCCCCGTCGGGGTGTTTGAGTACGACCAGTTCGCGGGCGGCACCAAGATGCTCGCCTCCGCCATCGCCCACTCGGAAGCTTTCTCCATCGCGGGTGGCGGCGATACCCTGGCGGCGATTGCCAAGTTCAGCATTGCCGATGACGTGGGCTACATTTCGACGGGCGGCGGGGCGTTTCTGGAATTTCTTGAAGGCAAGACCTTGCCTGCGATTGAGGCGCTGGAAGCGCGGTATTCCGATTCGCATTAGAAGCGAACCTTTGTCGACTTCGCCTTGCCGTGCAAGAGCGCTGTCTTCTGCTTGTCTTCGCGTCTCGTTTCTAACGCGAACCGGAATTACAAATCGTGGGGGCGCTTCCAGCTCCCTCATACAAACACACGGGAGCAGGATGCTGACAAAGCTGTACAAGTTGTTTCGTAGGGGCGAGATTTTGAATCTGCCAAGTTCGCCGTTGCTGGGAGCGCCGGCGTCCCGCCGGCGGTTTTAAGATTTCTTGCGCCAAGCCAAACCCGCCGGCGAGGACGCCGGCGCTCCCAGGCGGGCTTGAAACCCGTCACTTTATTAAAAATCCGCCGTATCCGGATGTGGCCCGATGCGGTTTTTTGGGGCGTCCAGCGTCCTGATTTTGGCGAGGTCTTCGGCGTCGAGCGCGAAATCGAAGACGGCGAAGTTTTCGCTGATGCGGGGCGCGTGGATGGATTTGGGAATCACCAGCAGTTGTTGTTCCAGATGCCAGCGGATCACCACTTGCGCGGGGGTCTTGTTGTGCTTTTGGGCGATGGCGCGGATGACCTCGTTTTTCAGCAAAGCGCCTTGTCCCAGCGGACTCCATGATTGCGTCAGGATGTTGTGTTGGACATGGAATTTATTGAGTTCCGTTTGCTGGAAGTCGGGATGCAGTTCAATCTGATTGACGGCGGGGGTGACGCCGGTTGCCTTGATGATGCGTTCCAGATGCGCGGGTTCAAAATTGGAGACGCCGATGGCGCGCACACGTTTTTCTTCCAGCAGGCGCACCAGAGCCTTCCAACTGTCGACATAGAGGTCTTTTTTCGGCGCAGGCCAGTGAAGCAGGTACAGGTCGACGTAATCGAGTTGCAGAAGTTTCAGGCTTTCGTCATAAGCGCGCAAGGCACTGTCATAGCCCTGTTCGCTGTTCCAGAGTTTGGTGGTGACGAACACGTCTTCACGCGACAAGGCGGCGGCTTTTAAGCCTTGCTGTAAGCCCCTGCCGACGCCGGTTTCGTTTTCATAAATGGCGGCGGTGTCGATTAAGCGATAGCCGTCTTTCAGCGCATTGCTGACGGCAGCGGCGGCGACATCATCCGGCGTTTGCCATGTGCCCAAGCCCAGTTGCGGGATCTGGACGCCGTTGTTCAGGGTGAGAAAAGGTTGCGGCATGATGGCTCTCCTGTGATGTGCAAAAAATTATCGTGGAATAGATGCCGACAGACTGGCGCTGTCGATGACGAAACGGTATTTTACGTCACCCTTGACCATGCGTTCGTAAGCCTCGTTAATCTGGTCGGCGCGAATGAGTTCAATGTCCGCCACGATGCCGTGTTCGGCGCAGAAATCGAGCATTTCCTGGGTTTCGGGAATGCCGCCGATCATTGATCCGGCGAGGGCGCGGCGTTTGCCGATCAGGTGAAATACCTCTGGCGAAGGATGCGGCGAGGCGGGCATTCCGACCAGGCACATCGTGCCGTCGCGCTTTAACAGGGTCATGTAGGCGTCGAGATTGTGGGGAGCGGCGACGGTGTTGAGAATGAAATCGAAACTCTTGACGTGCGCCGCCATTTCATCGGCATTGCAAGAAACGACGGTTTCATCCGCGCCCAGCGCCTTCGCCGCGTCACGTTTGGAGGGCGATGTGGTGAAGGCGACGACATGCGCGCCCATCGCGTGAGCGATTTTGATGCCCATGTGACCAAGCCCGCCGATGCCGACGACGCCGACCTTTTTGCCCGCTCCCGCCTGCCAGTGGCGCAGCGGCGAATAGGTGGTGATGCCGGCGCACAGGAGCGGCGCGACGGCTGCAAGCTGGGCTTCGGGGTGATGGATGCGCAGCACATAACGCTCGTGCACGACGATTTGTTGTGAATAGCCGCCCAGTGTATGGCCGGGCGCGTCCGGGGTCGCGCCGTTGTAGGTGCCCACCATGCCATCGCAGTAGTTTTCCAGCCCGCTGTCGCATTCTTCGCAATGCTGACAGCTATCGACAATACAGCCGACGCCCACGAGGTCGCCAATTTTGTGGTCGGTGACATGCGCGCCCACTGCCGAAACGCGCCCGACGATTTCGTGTCCCGGTACGCAGGGAAAAAGCGTACCCGCCCATTCCGCCCGTACTGTGTGCAGATCGGAGTGACACACGCCGCAATAGGCGATGTCGATTTGCACATCGCGCGCGCCTGGCGCGCGGCGGGTAATTTCCATCGGTTCAAGCGATTTATCACGCGCGTGAGCGCCATAGGCTTTGATGGACATCGTAGACTCCTTGAAATGGATTCGCTGCTGTGAGTGAGGGGGCAAAGACATCAATATACGTGCCATTGTGAAAAACGAAAACCCTGCGCCCACCCGCCAGGAAAAATGGCGGATTACGATTTTTGATCGGGCGTTCGCTGGCAGGAATCAGAGAAACCTGTCCGGCGCGATGGCGTTTGCCAGATCGTATTCCAGCGGGAGCGGTTCGCCGCTCATCAGGCTGGCGATGAAATCCGCCATCAATGTCGACCAGACGATACCGCGTGAGCCAAAACCCTGCACGCACCAGAGTCCGGGATGCGCGGGCGGGCGGCGGCGGGTTTTGCGGGTAGTGAGGTCAGGGACTGCGCCGACGATGGGCAGGCGGTCGGGCGACATGGGGCGAAAGCCGACCCTGCCGTGCAAGTTTTCCGGCTGGATGCGTTCGGCAAAATCGGGCAGCAGGGCGTTCAGTTTGTGCAGGTTTTCGGCGTGTTCCTGTACGCGCTCATTCATCTCCAAATCATCCAGCCCATAACTCGCGCCGACGACGCGCGTGCCATCGACCAGCGGCGTGGCGTAGCCCTGACCGCAAATCAGGGTATCCAGCGCAGGCGTGTCGGCGGCGGCGAGCCAACTAACTTGTCCGCGCGCGGCGCGTTGCGGCAGCCATGAGAAAGCCGAAAAACGGGGCGCGTCGATGCCGCTTGCCATGACGAGATGCGGCGCGGCGGCGATGACTTTGCCTTGCCCGTCCAACGCCTGCCATGTGTCTTGCTCGCGGCGAATTTCCGCGATCCGCGTATTGCAGCGGAGGGTGATGCGATCTGGATGGGCGAGCAGATTGGCGCGGCAGAGCGAAGGCGGCTGCACCCAACCGCCCAGCGGAAAGTACCAGCCGCCGCGCGCGGTAGGAGTGCCCAACAATTCGCTGGCGGCGGGCTGATCCAGGTAGCGCAGAAATTCCGGCGGCAGCCTGAGTGTCGCAACCGCTTTGGCTTGCGTGGCTTCGTGTTCGGCATCGCGGGCGAGGTGGAGCGCGCCGGTTTGTCCCCAGCGCACCGGCAAACCTGCTGCGGTCAGGGTTTGCAGATCATTCAAGGCGGCAAGAAAACCCATGCGGGTGAGGCGTGCCAAAAAGTTGTCATCCACCGAGGGCAGGGGACGCATGACGCCCGCCAGATTGCCGGAAGCGCCTTGCCCCGGCGCGTCGCGCGCTTCCAGCGCCTCCACCTGCCAGCCACGGGCTGCCAACGCGGCGGCGGCAGAGGTGCCTGCGACGCCCGCGCCAATGACGATGGCGCGGCGTTCGTCGGGCGCGGGGGCAGGATAAGGATGCGGTTTACGCGAACGGTAGCGACCGACCAGCATTTGCCGTTTTTCCGCAAAGCCCGCGCGTTTTTCCAGTTCGAATTCGTTGGCGGCGAGCGCTTCCCGCAGCGCGCCCGACACCGACCAGGTGGCGAGCGTCGCGCCGGGGGCGGCGAGGCGGGCGATGGCTTTGCAGATTTCCGGCGACCATAAATCGGGATTTTTCGCCGGAGAAAAACCGTCCAGATAAAACGCGTCCGCCGCCAGCATCAGGCGACGCAGGATGTGGCGGGCATCGCCGAATGCCAGGGTGAGCGTCAGGCGTCCGCCTTCCAGTGAAACGCGATGCAGACCGGGCGTGAGCAGCGGCCAATGCGCGTGCAGTTTTGCCGCCAGCGGCGCAAGTTCCGGCATCGCCGCCGTCCATGCCGCGTGCGCCTGTTGCAGGTCTGGCAGGCGAAACGGGTGCTTTTCGACGGAAACGAAATGCAAACGCCGACAGGCGTGCGGGTCGGTACGCCACGCCGCCCATGTGGTGAGAAAATTCAATCCCAGCCCGAAGCCGGTTTCCAGAATCACAAACTGCTCGCGCCCCTGCCAGCGTTCCGGCAACCCGTTGCCCGCCAAAAACACATGCCGCGCCTGATCATGCCCGCCGTAGCGGGAGTGATACACATCGCCATAGCGTTCCGACCAGGGGGTGCCGTCGGGGGAGAAGGCGAGGGTGGCGGGGGGCAGTAGGTCAGGCATCAGGTATCAGGTGTCAGAGAAATTTTGCGGCGCGAAGCGCCGCAAGAATAACAACCGCCGGGTTCAAAACTTCGCTTACCCAACGAGAAACTACGCTTGCCGTCATTGCGAGGAGCGTAGCGACGTGGCAATCTCCCACCGGCACCTGGATTGCCACGTCGCTTTGCTCCTCGCAATGACGCGGTTGCCTGGCATTCGCAGGGGGTTGGGGTATCCATATGGAATTGTTGGTCATCCTCATCTCGTGGGAGGATTGGAGAGCGGAAAGATTTATTCGAGGCCAGCAAGCAGTTCCTCGCGTGTCACCTCTGCCGTCCCCAGTTTGCCCACGACAATCCCCGCCGCGACATTGGCAACATGCACCGCTTCCTGCCAGGGCGCGCCAGCCGCCAGCAGCACGGCGAGGGTGGCGATGACGGTATCGCCCGCGCCGGAAACGTCGAAGACTTCGCGGGCGACGGCGGGTTCGTGCAGCGTCTCGTCTGCCGTAAACAGGCTCATGCCTTCTTCACTTTTCGTGACCAACAGGGCGTCCAGATTCAGCGCTTCGCGCAGACGGCGCGCTTTCTCCGCGAGTTCCGCTTCGGTTTTCCAACGCCCCGCCACCGCCTGAAATTCGCCGCGATTGGGCGTAATCAGGGTTGCGCCCGCGTATTTGGAAAAGTCGTCGCCCTTGGGGTCGACCAGCACGGGTTTGCGGGCGGCGCGGGCGAGGCGAATCATCTCGGCGATGTGCGCGAGTCCGCCCTTGCCGTAATCGGAGAGCACCACCGCGTCGCAATCTTCCAGACGACGCTCAAAATCTTTCAGTTTGGTTCGCAAGACTTCATGCGAAGGGGCGGTTTCAAAGTCGATGCGTAAAAGCTGTTGCTGGCGACCGATCACGCGCAGCTTCACCGTGGTGTCAATGCCGGAATCCACATGCAGACCGGCGACGATGCCGCTTTTGGCGAGCAGACCTTGCAAGGTGTGTCCCGCGTCGTCGTTGCCGACCACGGAGAGCAGGCTGCATTTGCCGCCCAGGGCGACGATGTTGCGCGCGACATTGGCGGCGCCGCCCAGACGTTCTTCCAGCCGCTCCACCTTCACGACCGGCACCGGCGCTTCCGGCGAAATGCGGCTGACCTCGCCGAACCAGTAGCGGTCAAGCATCACGTCGCCGACGACCAGCAGGCGAACTTGGGAGAATTTTTCGAGGATTGAAGACATGCGCCAGATTTCCTTTTGATGTTCCGATTTTATTGTTTAGTGTGCGTGGTTCAATATGACTGACCCCAGCCATTGAAGTCCGAAGATAATGCAAATGAAAATAGTGAGTGAATATGTTCCTACAATCCGCCAAGAGCATCCTTCCTGCCTCATAACCACCATGAGTAGAAGCAATCCTGAAAATGAAGCAAACACAACTGTCCAAATGGGAGTGCCAACAATTGCAAAAAAGAAGCCGTATCCATACGGGTTAGTCATGGCGAGACATATGAAGGCAAGGACAACAACAACGACGATTTCCGTTAACCAAACCCTCAAGGCGGTTGCCCGAATACTGAGCACTTCGGGGCTTCTTACGTATGCTATACCCACAAGCATGACCAAGATGTTGGTGATGAGCAAAACAAGGGGCATGAATTTATTCATGATTTCCTTTCCCCAGTCGTCCGCCAATTTCCTACAGCGAAGAATCAAATTCTTCCGCCCGACGCGGCGGATAGGTTTCCCAGCCGCCGCAGGCGGGGCAGCGCCAATAAAACTGGCGGGCGCGAAAGCCGCAATCGTTGCAGCGGTAACGCGCCAGGCGGCGGGTATAGCCCTGAATGATGGTGCGCGCCAGTTCCAGATCGGCGCGGCTCTCGTGGGCGACCAGAGGCAGGCGGGCGCTGATGAGTTTTTCCAGCGCCAAGAGCGACGGGTTGCGTTGCAGTTCGGCGCGTACCATCTGGTAGGCGGCGTCTTGCCCCGCGCCTTCGAGTTCGAGTTGGTACACGCTGTCCAGCAGGTCGAGCGAGGGGTAGCGTTCGAGGTAGGCGCGCAGCAGCGCCAGACCTTCTTCCGGTCGCCCCAGACGGCGGTAGGCTTCCTGCATCCTGCCCGCGACCAGCGCAAGGTAGGCTGAATCCTGTTGTTCGATTTTCTGCCAGACGGCGATGGCGGTTTCGGGTTTATCTTGTTGCAGGGCGATGTCGCCCAAAAGCAGACTGGCGCGCACGCATTGCCGATGCGCCTGTTGCGCTGCCTGCAAGTGGGTGTTTGCCGCGTCAAAATTCGAGCGCACCAGTTCATTGGCGGCGAGTTCGCAATGAAAATGGGCGATGTTCTTGCCGGAACAAGGGGCATCGCGCTCCTGGGCGACGTTGATGGCTTTTTGCCACTCCTTTTCCAGTTGGTAAATTTCCAGCAACTGATGCTGCGCTTCCTCTTGCAACGAGGAAGTTTTAAGTTTGGCGAAAATGTCTTCGGCGCGGTCAAGCAGCCCCGCTTTCAGATAATCCTGCCCCAGTTCCATGAGGGCTTGCAGACGGATTTCTTCGCCCAGACCATCGCGTTCAATCAGGCTTTGGTGCATCCGAATGGCGCGTTCGGTTTCGCCGCGCCGCCGGAAAAGCCCGCCCAGGGCGAAATTCAGTTCCACGGTTTCGGTGTCGCTGCGCGCCACTTCCAGAAAGGCGTCAATCGCTTTGTCGGGCTGTTCGCTCAACAGAAAATTCAAGCCTTGAAAATAGGAGCGCGGCAATTCGCGGGATTCGCGCACGACATGGTGAATATCCACTCGCGCCGCAACCCAGCCCAGGGCAAAAAAAAGCGGCAGCATGAGCAACTGCCAGTATTCCAGTTCCATCAGGACTCCACGGCGTTGGTATCAGAAGGTGCAATGGATGCTGCGGCGACAGTCGCGTCGGCAAGGGCGGCGTGCGCGCGGTCAAGTTCTTTTTTCAGACGCCCCGCTTCACGCCGCGCCCCAAATAAAGAACCCGCCATCGCCAGCACACCCAACAGACTACCGGCGGCAAAAAATGCCACCAACACCAGCGACAACGGCGCGACCCAGACTTGTCCAAAAAAGAAATGAAGTCGGGCAGGCTCCGCGTTTTTCAGGGCGAACAGAAAGAGAAAGAGAAATAACAGGAGGCGCAGCCCCCAAGTCAAAACGCGCATGGCATTATCCCGAAACAGATGAAAAAGTGCGGCAAAGAGAAGCGTTGTCAACGCCGAAATCTACCACGTTCAGGGTGCGGAGGACAGGGAGCGCAGGGCTTAGTCCGATTCGCATTAAAAGCGAGACGCGAAGACTGCCCGAAGGCAGTGCGATTGCACGGCAAGGCGAAGTCGACAAAGGTTTGCTTTTGATGCGAATTGGAATTAGATAAACGCAAACCCGCAGGCGAGGGCGCCGACGCTCCCGGAACAATTGACCTCTCGCCCGTTTGCGCGTAATTTCCGCTGTTTGTCGTGCAACAAACACAGGGAACAACATGCGACTGATTCTTTTAGGCGCGCCGGGCGCTGGCAAGGGCACTCAGGCGAAATTTATTACTGAAAAATACAGCATTCCCCAGATTTCTACCGGAGACATGCTGCGCGCTCAGGTCAAGGCGGGCACTGCCTTGGGGCTGGAAGCCAAAAAATTCATGGATGCGGGCGCTCTGGCACCGGACGCCGTGATGATCGGTATGGTCAAGGAACGCTTGCGGGAGGCGGATTGCAAAAACGGCTACCTGTTTGACGGCTTTCCGCGCACCATCCCGCAAGCCGAAGCCCTGCTGGAAGCGGGGGTGGCGCTGGATTTTGTGCTGGAAGTGGATGTGCCCGACGCCGACATCATCGAACGCATGGCAGGTCGCCGTGTGCATCCGGCTTCGGGGCGCACCTACCATGTCAAATTCAATCCGCCCAAGGCGGCGGGCAAGGACGACGTGACTGGCGAAGACCTTGTGCAGCGCGACGATGACAAAGAAGAAACGGTCAAGAAACGCCTCGTCATTTATCACGAGCAGACCAAACCGCTCGTGGATTTTTATGCCGCGCTGCAACAGGCGGACGCGCCCAGGGTAAAGAAAATCGCCGGGGTCGGCAGTGTGGATGCCATTACCGAACGCGTCTTTGCCGCGCTGAAATAAAGCCAACCCCTTATGCCGAAAAACGCTTTTTACGCCCAGTCCGGCGGTGTGACCGCCGTCATCAACGCTTCCGCTTGCGGCGTGATTGAAACCGCGCGCCAACATTCCGACAAAATCGGCAAAGTTTATGCCGGACGGGATGGCATCATCGGCGCGCTTGCCGAAGACCTGATTGACACCTCGCTGGAATCCGCAACCGACATCGCCCGTCTGAAACACACGCCGGGCGGGGCGTTCGGCTCCTGCCGCTACAAGCTGAAATCGCTGGATGAACATCGCGCCCAGTACGAACGCCTGATTGAAGTCTTCAAGGCGCACGACATCGGCTATTTTTTTTATAACGGCGGCAACGATTCGATGGACACCGCCTGGAAAGTCTCGCAACTGGCGGCGACGCTGGATTTTCCGCTCACCTGCGTCGGCATCCCCAAGACCGTGGATAACGACCTGGCGATCACCGACAACTGCCCCGGCTTCGGCTCGGTCGCCAAATACGTTGCCACTTCCATGCGCGAAGCGGGGTTTGATGTTGCCTCGATGGCGCGCACTTCGACCAGAATTTTTGTGCTTGAAGTCATGGGGCGGCACGCGGGCTGGATTACCGCCGCCTGTGGTCTGGCTTCTGAAGCCGAAGGCGCGTTTGGGCACACCCCACCGCATATTCTGCTGTTCCCCGAAATTCCCTTTGACCCTGACGCTTTTTTGGCGCGGACGGGGGAATGCGTCGCGCGTTACGGCTATTGCACCGTCGCCGTGTCGGAAGGCTTGCATGATGCTAACGGCAAGCTGATTGCCGACATGGGCGTCAAGGACGCCTTCGGACACGCCCAGTTGGGCGGCGCAGGTCAGGTGGTGGCGCAGCTCATCAAGGATAAACTGGGCTACAAATACCATTGGGCGCTGGCGGATTACCTGCAACGCTCGGCGCGTCACATCGCGGCTCAGGTGGATGTGGAGCAGGCTTACGCCGTGGGAAGGGCGGCCGTGGAACAGGCGCTGGCGGGGAAAAACGCTACCATGCCCGCCATTCGCCGCACCTCCGACGCGCCCTACGCCTGGGAAATTGTCGTCGCTGACCTGAAAAATGTCGCCAATGTGGAAAAGAAAATGCCCCGCGAATTCATCACGCCGGATGGTTTTCACATTACCGAAGCCTGCCGCCGTTATCTCGCGCCCCTGATCGAAGGCGAAGCCATCCCGCCCTTCGTGCGCGGCTTGCCCGATTACGTGCGGCTGAAAAATGTTGCCGTCGTCAAGAAGTTGGCGGCGTTTGAAGTTTGAATCGTGCCCTCCGGCGTCGCTGTCGTCGGGGGGGGCTTTGAAGTTTTCCGATTGCAGCCCATCCGGGGTCGGGTGAATTTGCTGTAGTCTGTTTTTTTAGGAGAGTAGCTGATGTCTTCCGGTCTAATCCTCGCGCTGGTTTGTGCACTCGTTGCGGTGCTCTACGGCGCGATTTCCAGTAAATGGATTTTGTCCCTGCCTGCCGGTAACGAGCGTATGCAGGAAATCGCCCGCGCCATTCAACAGGGCGCTTCCGCCTACCTGAACAAGCAGTATTCCACCATTGCCGCCGTGGGCATCGTGCTTTTCCTCGCCCTGGGCGTCGCCCTTGACTGGAAGACCGCCATCGGTTTTTTAATCGGCGCGTTGCTCTCCGGCGCAACCGGGTATATCGGCATGAATGTTTCCGTGCGCGCCAATGTGCGTACCGCCGAAGCCGCCCGTCAGGGTCTGGCGGCGGCGCTTGCCGTGGCGTTTCGCGGCGGCGCCATCACTGGCATGTTGGTGGTGGGGCTGGGTCTTCTGGGTGTCGCCGGGTACTACGCCATCCTGAAATACCTCGCGCCAGCAATGGAACTGCACGATCTGGTCAAACCGCTGGTGGGGCTGGCATTCGGCGGCTCGCTGATTTCCATCTTCGCCCGTCTGGGCGGCGGCATCTTCACCAAGGGCGCGGATGTCGGCGCTGACCTCGTGGGCAAGGTGGAAGCCGGGATTCCCGAAGACGACCCGCGCAACCCGGCGGTGATTGCCGATAACGTCGGCGACAACGTGGGCGACTGCGCCGGGATGGCAGCCGACCTTTTCGAGACTTACGCCGTCACCGTCGTCGCCACGATGGTCTTGGGCGCGCTGATGCCCGGCGCGAGCGACGCGCTGGTGGTCTACCCGCTCGTGCTGGGCGGCGTTTCCATCATCGCTTCCATCATCGGTTGCTTCTTCGTCAAAGCCTTTGAAGGCGGCAAAATCATGAACGCCCTTTATCGCGGTCTTGCCGTCGCGGGTGTGCTCGCCATCGCCGCTTTTTATCCCGTGACCAACTGGATGTTAGGCGACATTCCATTGCCGGACGGACTGACGACCAATGCCATTTTCGGCTCCGCCGTGATCGGTCTGGCGCTGACCGCCGTGCTGGTCTGGATTACCGAGTATTACACCGGCACCGAATACGGCCCCGTGCAACACGTTGCCGCCGCCTCGCAAACCGGACACGCCACCAACATCATCGCGGGGCTGGGCGTTTCCATGAAAGCCACGGCGGGACCTGTGCTCGCGGTCTGCGCCGCCATCGGCATTGCCTATAGTCTGGCGGGGCTGTACGGCATCGCCATCGCCGCCACGTCCATGCTTTCCATGACCGGCATCATCGTTGCGCTGGACGCCTACGGCCCCATCACCGACAACGCGGGCGGCATCGCCGAAATGGCGGAACTGCCCGACGCCGTGCGCGCCGTCACCGATCCGCTGGACGCCGTGGGCAACACCACCAAAGCCGTCACCAAAGGCTACGCCATCGGCTCCGCCGGACTTGCCGCGCTGGTGCTGTTCGCCGACTACACGCACGCGCTGGGGATCAATAGCGCGACAGGTCAGGCGTTCAAGTTCGATCTTTCCGATCACAATGTGATTATCGGTCTCTTTATCGGCGGTCTGATTCCCTACCTCTTCGCCGCGATGGCGATGGAAGCCGTCGGTCGCGCCGCCGGTTCGGTGGTCGAAGAAGTGCGCCGCCAGTTCCGCGAAGTCAAAGGCATCATGGACGGCACCGCCAAGCCCGATTATTCCCGCGCCGTAGGGATGCTCACCACGGCAGCCATCAAGGAAATGATCGTCCCCTCGCTCCTGCCCGTGCTCGTCCCCGTCATCGTCGGCATGTTGCTAGGCCCCGTCGCCCTGGGCGGCGTGCTGATGGGCGCGATTGTCACCGGTCTGTTCGTCGCCATCTCCATGACCACCGGCGGCGGCGCGTGGGATAACGCCAAGAAATACATCGAAGACGGACACTTCGGCGGCAAAGGCTCCGACGCCCACAAAGCCGCCGTCACCGGCGACACCGTAGGCGACCCCTACAAAGACACCGCCGGCCCTGCGGTGAACCCGCTGATTAAAATCATCAACATCGTGGCGCTCCTGATCGTGCCGCTGATTCTGTAATTTGATGGAGATGTGAAAGGGGGCGGTGTCGGGAGATACCGCCCTTTTTTGTATGCGTTGAATGCGGCGGTTTTGTAGGGTGGATGCGCTTCGCTTATTCCACTATCAAGCTTATGGTCGCGCGCAACCGCTCAATGGTGGAAGGCACTTCGCTTTTGCCGTCGCTTCGCTTCGTCGAAACCCGCTGTCACCCTGCAGATGTTCGCGCTACGCTTGCTGAGGTCGGGAGTTCTCTCCACCAGCGATACATACAGAAAGCCCGCAAAGCAATCAGTTTGCGGGCTTTCTGTTGTCCAGAAGCGCCCATTTTCGAGGCGAGGTGCCATTTGTTCACCCAATTACACCCATTTATAAGAATTGGGTGTAATTGGGTGTATTATTGGTTCATGTTCCGAACCGATATTCTCCAAATTACACCGGAAATCCTGCGCCTGATTGCACGGATTGACGAGTTCAAGGGCGCTTGGCACGCGCTGGGTACACTTGCGCCTGACCGTTTATCGAGCCTGCGGCGGGTGGCGACCATTGAGAGCATCGGTTCATCAACCCGCATTGAGGGGAGCAAGCTCTCCGACCGTGAGGTCGAGTGCCTGCTCTCCAATCTCGCCATCCAGAAGTTTGAAACGCGCGACGAGCAGGAAGTGGCGGGTTACGCCAGGCTGATGGATTTGGTCTTTGGCGCGTGGCAGGACATCCCGTTTACCGAAAACTACATCAAGCAGTTGCACCAGATTCTGCTGGAGCACAGCCAGAAGGACGAACGGCATCGGGGCAATTACAAGACCAGATCCAACAGCGTCGCCGCCTTCGATGAAACTGGCGCGCAGATTGGCGTGGTGTTTGAAACGGCAACGCCCTTCGATACGCCGTGCCTGATGCGCGAGTTGGTGGCGTGGGTGAGCGACGAGCGCGACAAGGCGCATTTACATCCGCTCCTCATCGTCGCCATTTTTGTAGTTGTGTTTCTGGAAATTCATCCGTTTCAGGATGGCAACGGGCGGCTTAGTCGTGTGCTGACCACCTTGCTGCTGCTGCAATCCGGCTACGCCTGTGTGCCGTACAGTTCGCTGGAAAGCGTGATCGAGGCGAACAAGGAAGCCTATTACCTTGCGCTCCGGCAAACGCAAGGCACGATTCGCAGCGATGCCCCGAACTGGCAACCGTGGTTGCTGTTCTTTCTGCGCGCCCTTGCCGAGCAGGTGCGGCGGCTGGAAAAGAAGATTGAGCGCGAAAAAATCGTGCTGGCGGCATTGCCCGTCCTGTCTTTGCAAATTGTCGAGTTTGCCCGCGAACACGGACGTATCACGATGGCGGAAGCCATCAAGCTGACCGGCAGCAACCGTAACACCCTGAAGCCGCATTTCCGTGACTTGATTGAACGCGGGCATCTGGAACAACATGGCGGCGGGCGCGGCGCGTGGTACGGGTTGAAGTGAGGGCGGGGGATGATCCCGATACCATTAAAAAACCCGCCTGACGGCGGGTTTGCTTGTGCAGTTGCTCAAATACTCAGGCGCGCTGAATGTTGGAGGCTTGTTTGCCCTTGGGGCCTTGCACAACGTCGAAGGAGACTTTCTCGCCTTCTTTCAGGGTCTTGAAACCATTCATGTTGATGGCGGAGAAATGCGCGAAGAGATCTTCGCTGCCGTCATCAGGCGTGATGAAACCGAAACCTTTGGAATCGTTGAACCACTTGACTGTACCAATTGCCATAATCTGCTGCTTCCTACAAAAAACAAAAAAACACGGGAAAATCCCGACTACCCTGTTTTGATTCCAGCGACCGGTGCCAGTGGCGTGGCGATACATCTTGAACCTAAACACGGGCGCAGTTTTACGCGAGCCGCATTCCGGCGTCAACTACTTTCGTGCGCCAGACCCCGGATATTGTGCAACAGTGTCAGTATTCGCCCCAAACGGGCTGTTTTCAGGTGATTTTTTCCGATTTTTCGCCTCTGCTTTCCTGCATCCGCTAGAATCAGCGCATGAGTACCTGGCATCAAAATGAAGCAGTTCTGGAAGATGAAGCGGTTCATACTGAACCGCCCGCACTCTACAAGGTGCTGCTGTTGAACGACGATTACACGCCCATGGAATTTGTCATCCATGTGCTGCAACGCTTTTTCGCCATGAACCGGGAGCGAGCGACTGAAATCATGTTAAAAGTGCATCACGAAGGACGCGGCCTCTGTGGGCTGTTTCCCCGCGACATCGCGGCGACCAGGGTTGAACAGGTCAGCGCTTTCGCGCGGCGGCGCGGACATCCGCTTGCCTGCATTATGGAGAAAAACTGATGATTGCCCAGGAACTGGAAATCAGTCTGCACATCGCGTTTGTCGAAGCGCGGCAGAAACGGCACGAATTCATCACGGTCGAGCATTTGCTCCTGGCGCTATTGGACAATCCCACGGCGGCGAATACCCTGCGCGCCTGCGGCGCGAATCTGGAACAACTGCGCCTCGACATCACCCGCTTCATCATGGAGCACACGCCCACCGCGCCAGGGGATGGCGACGTCGACACCCAGCCGACACTGGGATTCCAGCGCGTTGTTCAGCGCGCCATCATGACAGTGCAATCCGCTAACAAAAAGGAGGTCAACGGCTCGAACGTGCTGGTGGCCATTTTTGGCGAAAAGGATTCGCACGCCGTCTATTACCTGCAAAAGCAAGGCGTCACCCGCTTGGACGTGGTGAATTTCATCGCCCACGGCGTCAGCAAGGTGGCGCAGCAATCCAAGACAACGGAAGGCGTGGGCGCGGGCGGGGAAAATGGCGCGCAGCCGCAGCAGCAAGCCGCCAGCGCGCTGGAAAATTTCACCGTCAATCTGAACAAACAGGCGGCAGAAGGTCACATCGACCCGCTGATTGGGCGCGATTCGGAACTCGAACGGGTGATTCAAACCCTCTGCCGCCGCCGCAAAAATAACCCCCTGCTGGTGGGCGAAGCGGGCGTTGGCAAGACCGCCATTGCGGAAGGGCTGGCGTGCAAGGTGGTGGAAAACGCCGTGCCGGAAGTGCTTTCCAAGGCGGTAGTTTACGCGCTCGACATGGGCGCGTTGCTGGCGGGCACCAAATATCGCGGCGATTTCGAGCAGCGTCTGAAAAACGTCCTGAAACAAATCCGCGAAAATCCAGAAGCCATTTTGTTCATTGACGAAATTCACACCCTGATTGGCGCGGGCGCGGCATCCGGCGGCACACTGGACGCTTCCAATCTCCTGAAACCGGCGCTCTCCAGCGGGCAATTAAAGTGCATCGGCGCGACCACCTACAACGAATATCGCGGCATTTTTGAAAAAGACCACGCCCTCTCCCGTCGCTTCCAGAAAATCGACGTGGGCGAACCTTCCGAAGCCGAAGCGCTGGAAATCCTGAAAGGTCTGAAGGCGCGCTTTGAGGAGCATCACGGCATCAAGTATTCCAGCACGGCGCTCAGTACCGCCGTGGAACTTTCCGCCCGCTACATCACCGACCGCCACCTGCCCGACAAGGCGATTGACGTGATTGACGAAGCGGGCGCGGCGCAGCGCATCCTGCCCAAATCGCGGCAGAAAAAAATGATCGGCAAGAGCGACATCGAAGAAATCGTCGCCAAAATTGCCCGCATCCCGCCGCGCCACGTCAGCAGCGACGACCGTGATGCCCTGAAAACCCTGGAACGCGACCTGAAAACCGTCGTCTTCGGGCAGGACATCGCCATCGAAATGCTCGCCAAAGCCATCAAAATGGCGCGCTCCGGTCTGGGTGCGCCTGGCAAGCCGATTGGTGCCTACCTGTTCTCAGGCCCTACGGGAGTTGGCAAAACCGAAGTTGCCCGCCAGCTTGCCTACGCGCTAGGCATCGAACTCCTGCGTTTCGACATGAGCGAATACATGGAACGCCACGCCGTTTCTCGCCTGATTGGCGCGCCGCCGGGCTACGTCGGCTTTGAGCAGGGCGGGCTGCTGACCGAAGCGGTGACGAAAAAACCCCATTGCGTGCTGCTCCTGGACGAAATTGAAAAAGCCCATCCCGACATTTTCAATATTCTGCTGCAAGTCATGGATCACGGCGCGCTGACCGACAACAACGGGCGCAAGGCGGATTTTCGCAACGCCATCATCATCATGACCACCAACGCGGGCGCGGCCGACCTGCAAAAGAGCCAGATGGGGTTCACCACGGCAATGCAGGCGGGCGACGAAATGGCGGAAATCAAACGCCTGTTCACGCCGGAATTCCGCAATCGTCTGGACGCCACCGTCTCCTTCAAGCCCCTCGGTCACGACATCATCCTGCGCGTGGCGGACAAATTCCTGATGCAACTGGAAGAACAGTTGCACGAGAAAAAAGTCGAAGCCCATTTCACTACGGCATTAAAAGAAATGCTGGTGAAAAAAGGCTTCGACCCCATGATGGGCGCGCGCCCGATGGCGCGTTTGATCCAGGACACCATCCGCGCCGCTTTGGCGGACGAACTCTTGTTTGGCCGCCTCACCCACGGCGGGCATGTCACGGTGGATGTGGACGGCGAAGAACAGGTGCGGCTCACGTTCGAGGAAGAAGAAGCGACGCTGGAAGCGTAAAATCCACGCCCTCGCTCTGCGCCGCATCCCCGGAGCGGGTCGGCAAAACCGACGATGCATTCCTCAACGGCGCTGCGCCTTGCCAATCAATCTGTCCTCTGTCTTCTGAAAATGTCCTGACCCATGCCTTCTTCTTCGCAAAAAAATTCCCCTCTCCATCAGGCGGAACGCCTGTTGCTCACGCCCTACGACCTCGCGCACACCGATCTGGAGCATATTCTGGGCGGCATCATGGCGCGGCGGGTGGATTACGCCGACCTTTATTTTCAATACGCCCGCTACGAATCGTGGAGTCTGGACGAAGGCATCGTCAAGGCGGGGAGTTTCAATATCGACCAGGGCGTTGGCGTGCGTGCCGTCAGTGGCGAGAAAACCGCCTTTGCCTATTCCGACGACATTCGCCTGTCGGCGCTGGAAGATGCCGCCGCCAGCGTGCGCGCCATCGGCGCTGCCGGACAGGATGGGCGCACGGGTTCCCGCGTTTCCAGCCTCTCTCCCCAAATCCTGCCGCCGCCCCTGTATGCCGGTGCCGACCCGCTGGCTTCCCTGCCCGCCGCCGCAAAAGTTGAATTGCTGGAACGCCTCGAAGCCTTTGCCCGCGCCGAAGACAGCCGCGTGACGCAGGTCATGGGCGGCCTGGCGGGGGAATGGGAAGTCGTGCTGGTGGCGGGTTCCGATGGTCGCCTCGCCGCCGACGTGCGCCCGTTGGTGCGCGTTTCGGTGAGCGTCATCATCGAAGAAAACGGTCGCCGCGAGCAGGGTTCGGCGGGCGGCGGCGGACGCTTTGATTATTCGTATTTCACGGACGCCCTCCTGAAAGATTTTGCGCGTCAGGCGGTGCATCAGGCGGTCATCAATCTGGATGCCCGCCCCGCGCCAGCGGGACAAATGACGGTGGTGCTGGGGCCTGGCTGGCCGGGTATTCTGCTGCACGAAGCCGTCGGGCACGGGCTGGAAGGCGATTTCAACCGCAAGGGCAGTTCCGCCTTCGCGGGGCGCATCGGCGAGCGCGTCGCCTCGCCCGGCGTGACGGTGGTCGACGACGGCAGTCTCAAAAATCGGCGCGGATCGCTCACCATCGACGATGAAGGCAATCCCACCCAATCCACGACGCTGATTGAAGACGGCATTTTGACAGCCTACATGCAGGACAGTCTCAACGCCCGTCTGATGGGCGTGGCCCCGACCGGCAACGGCAGACGTGAATCCTTCGCCCATCTGCCGCTCCCGCGCATGACCAACACTTACATGCTCTCCGGGCAAAGTGTGCCGGAAGAGATCATTCGCTCGGTAAAAAACGGCATTTACGCCGCCAACTTTGGCGGTGGGCAGGTCGACATCACCAGCGGCAAATTCGTCTTTTCCATGAGCGAAGCCTATTTGATTGAAGACGGCAAGGTGACCGCGCCCATCAAGGGCGCGACCCTGATCGGCAACGGCCCGGAAGCGCTGACCCGCATCGCCCTGATTGGCAACGACATGCGCCTTGACCCCGGCGTTGGCTCCTGCGGCAAGGAAGGGCAAAGCGTACCGGTAGGCGTCGGCGTGCCAACCCTGCGACTGGACGGCATCACCGTAGGAGGAACCGCAGCATGAGCCTGCAACGCGGGTGGGATGATTTTTGTTACGAACTGAAGCTGGAGGCGCGGCAAGCGTTCCATTCGCTCATGGACGCCAGCACCTGGATTATGCTATTGGCACTCATCGCTTTCGGCGCGGAAATCTATTTCGGGATGCAAATCGCCATGCGCTACGACACCCTGATGCAAATCTGGGGGATGCGCGGCACACGCTGCCGCATCCTGACCAATCAACAATACCTGACGCTGATTTACATTCTCTTCACCTTTGGCATCGCTATGGCATATTGCCTGGGGCGCATCGTGAACTATCTCTCTGCCCGCAGACAAAAGGCACACCCGGATGAAGTCCGCCGTCAGGGATTCTGGGCATTGCTCTGCTTTCTCGCCGTCGAAGCCATCGGCGGCATGGCGATGGTGTTGCTGACGGTGTGGTGTTAGCAAGTAGCCCTGCCATGTGGCAAGTCGTGCGGATGTTTGCGCTAAACGGCACGGACAAGGGTAGGGGCGGCTCGCGAGCCGCCCCACATACAGGCATCAGAGCTTCACAAGCTCTATCCGTTGGTTTTTGGCTCTACCTTTTTCGGTTTTGTTCTCGGCAACAGGTTTTGTCCCGCCAAAGCCCTGGAATTCCAGACGATTTTTCGGGATGCCTTTGGCAAGCAAGGCGCTGAAAAGGGCGTTGGCGCGGGTTTCGGTGAGGGTTTGGCTGTCGAGGGCACTGCCCGTGTCGTCGGTGTGACCTTCAATGCGGATTTTCAGGTCGGGATTGCTTTCCAGCAGCTTGACGATTTCCGCGACGATGTCCTGCGAGTCGGGGGGGATGGTCGCTGTGCCTGTATCGAAATTGATATACAGCGCGACGTGCCCTTCCTTGTCCAGCGCGTCTTTCAGGTCGCTGGCGGGAATCAGGCCGATGGAGGGTTGCTTTTCGCTTTTCCTGGCGACGGTGACGCTGCACTCTTTACCGCAGGAGATTTCAATCCACACTTCAGCATTCGGCTGGCGAATCACGTATATCTGCCGTTTATCCCCTTGATACCTTGGCGCATACTGGCTGCGTTCCACCGTTTCCAGCGTGTCGTAGGTGCGTTTGATGTCTGCTTTTCCATCAAATACCTTAACGCCACCCGCCGCCGTAATCGCGTTTTCGTAATGCTGCTCGACGCGCGCGGCATCCTCGATGATCCAGCTGTTGCGAGTATTGTCATAAAGTTCAACACGGAAGGTCTTGCCTTCAACCTGATGCAGGGTCGTCTTGTTGGTCACAAAATAGTAACGGTCAAATTCCTTGGTGTTTTTCGGCTCGACGTCAATCTCGCCAAAGTCCGACACGTATTTGTGCCCTTCCGGCGAGGTAAAAAACGGGAATTCGTCCAGGGGCTTGTCCGTGACCGGGATCTGGTTGATGTCAAAAACGGTGCCGGGAGTGTCTTCTGGCGCGGCTTTCGGCTTGGCAGGCGCCGTGCGCGTACTCGTATAAGAAGTGGCGGACTCCGCCGGTTCGTCATCACAAGCCGCAAGCAGCGAGAGGCTCATCAGCACAAACAAAAAGTGACTGGGTTTCATCGTAAAACTAACTCCGGTTTGAAACCCGCCCTTCAGGGCGGGGGAACCATACCCTTTTCTTGCGGTCGGGGTTTCGGCGACCGTTTGGGGTGGGGGAGAAAAGCCCCTGCCAAAACACGTTATCAGAATATTGAGCGTGCGGAGTGTAGCAAAAAACACGGTTGTCCAAAACAAGAAATGACGTTGGGTCATCCAGGAGCATAGGGTACAGGTATCAGGTATCAGGTATCAGATGTCAGGTGACAGTCATCAGGGGCGGCTTTGCCTCCAGAAAGTACTGACATCTGTTACCTGTTACCTGTTACCTGTCACCTGATGTCTGGATTGCCGCGTCGCTACGCGCCTCGCTTTTGACGGCAAGCGTAGTTTCTCGTAGGTTGGGTAAGCGTAGCGTAACCCGACACTGACCCGTCAATCTGGTCATCCGCCCGGTATCTGGCAGGTTGCGCGCGGTGAATCGCCAATGTCGGGTTCTTCCTGCGGCTTACCCAACCTACAGGCTGCGCTAAACGGCGCGGGCGGGGTAGGAGCGGCGCGTGAGCCGCCCCGCATGGGTCAGAGCTTCACAATTTCCACGCGCCGGTTTTTGGCTTTGCCTTCTTCGGTTTTGTTGTCGGCAATGGGTTTGGTCGCGCCGAAGCCTTGGGATTCCAGGCGGTTTTGCGCGATGCCTTTGGCGAGCAGGGTGCCGAACACGGCGCTGGCGCGGTTTTCGGAAAGGGTCTGGTTGTGGGCGGCCTCGCCCGTGTTGTCGGTGTGACCTTCGATACGGATTTTCAGGTCGGGATTGTTTTCCAGCAGCTTGGCGATTTCCGCGACGATATCCTGCGAGTCGGGGCGAATGGTCGCCTTGTCGACATCGAAATTGATGTACAGCGCGACATGCCCTTCCTTGTCCAGCGCGTCTTTCAGGGCACTGGCGGGAATCAGACCGACGGATTGCTTCATTTCGCCTTTTTGGGCGACGGTGTAATAACAATGGTAGTTGCAGTTCAACTCAATCCAGATTTCCACATCCGGTCTGCGAATGACGTAGGTTTGCAGCGTTTCATCGGAGCGTCCAAAAGTCCGGGGGCCATAATTCTTCCGTTCCGCTTCTTCCAGCA
>BNUD01000023.1 GCA_025997095.1 Betaproteobacteria bacterium
TGCGCTTCACTTGCAAACAGGTCCGTCTTGAGGGCGCTACGTGAGAGCATCTGCTTCACCTACTTTAAAATTCAGAACAACGTAATTTTAACAAATCCAGAGGAAGAGAGGTTTTTCGAGGTGCCCTAAACTGAAATCTTGATTGCTGGCCATGCAGGAGGTAGTCGATTTCATCAAGATCGGCAGGGCTGCGTTCGAGTTGATACTCGATGACGCGCCGCCCGCCTCGATCTGCCGTAATCGGAATGGCGGCTGGTGACACGACTGTTGGCACCCGGTTTCGCCAGTTGGGAGAAGGGCCGCCGAAGGCGGCAGAAACAACGAATTAGAGGCCGAAAATTTCCGAGTGCGAACCGAGACGTATAAGCCGTAGCGTCCCTGAATCTGGCAGCTTGTAGACAAGCAGGAAATCCGGTTTCACGTGGCATTCTCGATAGTCTTTCCAGTTTTGCGTTAGTGCATGGTCTTTGTTCTTTTGCGGAAGCGGCTGATCTGTCGCGAGCAGTTCGAGGATTTGCCGAAGCTCAAGCGCCGGATGCTTGCCGCTACCTTGTGAACGTTTCAAATCGCGTTTGTACTGGCTTGTCGACTCTATCGTTCTCATGCGAGGCCTGCCGCCTCGTCGAGTGTCATTGTCTCAAACTTGGTTTCATTCATGGCGGCTATTGTGGTCGCGTTCGGTGTCCGGTCGTTGACATCAAACAGCTTGCGGTCTCGTGCCGACAACTCGTTGACCAAATCATCGAATTTCAGCCTACCGTCCTCTATCAGTTTGAGCACGGCGCTTCCGAGCACGACCTTGCGGCGCGTGTCGCGCGCCCGAGCTTGCCGAGTTTCACGGGCGCGGAGCGCCTGAATCTGCGCGTCAATCTGCTTTTTTTTCGCCTGCAATGCTTCCAGCCTTGGCATGATGCACCTCGCGTGTTTGTGGGTTGTAGGTTACGCCATTGTAGCACCGTGAAACATTTACGGTATATGCAAATAGCCTAACGTGCTTTATTTTCCGTTTTCTGAGACGACCCCCGGGATACGGTGTTGCGTGTTTCATGCGCCGCGCACCGGGTCAAAAACCGAACACATCCCTCGCTAACGCTGAAGAACTCCCGCAAAACCACGCTGAAGAACTTCCACGATTTATCGGATAAAATCCCAGGAAAGCAGCATGAATAGGGGATTTCAGAGGTTTTGCCACGCTACCCCTACAGTATACGGTTTACCTACAGCCTGTGGCAGCATATGGTGTATTTGATTGCCGGATTAATAATTCCGATTCGCATTAGAAGCGAGACGCGAAGACTGCCCGAAGACAGCGCTCTTGCACGGCAAGGCGAAGTCGACAAAGGTTCGCTTTTAATGCGAATTGGAATAAGCCACAATTTTGTCGCCCAAATAAAAACAGGCTGCATCCATCACGATGCAGCCTGTAAATACTTCCGCCAACAACCGTTTAACGCGGCAGCAGCGAACTACCCGTCAAAAACTCATCCACGGCTCTGGCGCATTGGCGGCCTTCGCGGATTGCCCAGACGACCAGGGATTGTCCGCGTCGCACGTCGCCTGCGGCGAAGACGCCTTGCACGTTGGTCTGGTAGCTGGCTTCGCCTTCGGTGTTGGCTTTGGCGTTGCCGTGCGGGTCTTTTTCGATGCCGAAGGCCTCAAGCAGACTGCTGACGGGATGTAAAAAGCCCATTGCCAGAAATGCGGCGTCGCAGGGGAGTTCAAATTCCGAGCCTGCGATTTCGCTCATCTTGCCGTCTTGCCACGCGACCCGCACGGCCTGGATGGCTTTGACCCTGCCTTGTCCATCGTCAATGAACGCCTTGGTGGCTACGGCGAATTCGCGCCTGGTGTCGCCTTCCTTGTGCGAGGACGAGGTACGCAGTTTCAGCGGCCAGTAGGGCCAGGTCAGCGCCTTGTTTTCCGCTTCCGGCGGCTTGGGCATGAGTTCAAGCTGGGTCACGGAGGCCGCGCCGTGGCGGTAGCTGGTGCCCACGCAATCGGAACCCGTGTCGCCGCCGCCGATGACGACGACGTGTTTGCCCTTGACGTTGATGGGATTTTTGATGCCTTGCTGGACTTCCTTGTTCTGCGGGATGAGGAATTCCAGCGCGGCGTAAACGCCTTGCAGTTCGCGCCCCGGTACGGGTAGATCACGCGGAACTTCGGAACCGGCGGCGAGAATTACGGCGTCAAATTCTTTTTGCAGGGCAGCGGCGCTCACCCCTTCGGTCGCGTCATTGTTGATGCCCGTCGGCAGTTTGCCGTCGCCCGCGATGACACGGGTTTTGAAGGTCACGCCTTCGGCTTCCAGTTGCGCCACGCGCCGATCAATCACCGATTTGTTGAGTTTGAAATCGGGGATGCCGAAGCCAAGCAAACCCCCGACGCGGCTGCTTTTCTCGAAGACGGTGACGGCGTGCCCGGCTCTTGCCAGTTGTTGCGCGGCTGCCAGACCAGCGGGGCCGGAGCCGACGATGGCGACTTTTTTGCCGCTTTTCGTTGCGGCGATTTGCGGTTTGATCCAGCCTTCGTCCCAACCCTTGTCGATGATGACGTGTTCGATGGATTTGATGCCCACAGGCAGGGCGTTGATGCCGAGGGTGCACGCCGCTTCGCAAGGCGCGGGGCAGATACGCCCGGTAAAGTCGGGGAAGTTGTTGGTCGAGTGCAGCACCTCCAGCGCCCTTTGCAAGTCGCCTTTATAAACGAGGTCATTCCAGTCGGGAATGATGTTGTTCACCGGACAGGCGTTGTTGCAGAAGGGAACGCCGCAATCCATGCAGCGCGCCCCTTGCGTGGTCGCGGCCTCGTCGCTCAGGGTGTGGATGAATTCCCGATAGTGTTGCAGACGCTCCGCTACCGGATCGTATGCTTCTTCTTGACGCTCAAATTCCAGAAATCCCGTCGGCTTGCCCATGTTATGCGGCCTCCTTCTGCTTGGCCGCTGCCAGTTCGGTCAGGGCGCGGCGATATTCATTGGGGAAGATTTTGACGAATCTGGCGCGATGGTTCGCCCAATCCGCCAGAATGCTCTTGGCGCGTTCGCTGCCGGTTGCCGTAGCGTGCGCTTCGATGAGGCGACGCAACCGGGTTTCGTCGGCTTCGTCATGATGGAAGGGGCCGACCTGCTCACTGGCGGGCAGCACCTTTTCCAGCATGACCTGGGTGAGATTGCAGCGTTCTGCAAAGCTGCCGTCTTCATCCAGCACGTAGGCGATGCCGCCCGACATGCCCGCCGCGAAATTGCGCCCGGTCAAGCCCAGCACGACGACGGTGCCGCCCGTCATGTATTCGCAGCCGTGGTCGCCCACGCCTTCCACCACCGCCGACGCGCCGGAGTTCCGCACGCAGAAGCGTTCGCCGCCCACGCCGGAAAGGAAGGCTTCGCCACTGGTCGCGCCGTACAGAACGGTGTTGCCGATGATGATGTTGCCTGCAGCTTCGCCGCGAAAATCCGCATGCGGACGCACGATGATGCGCCCGCCGGAAAGCCCTTTGCCGACATAATCGTTGCCTTCGCCCAGAAGTTCCAGGGTAACGCCCTGCGCCAGAAAAGCGCCGAAGCTCTGCCCTGCGGTGCCCGTCAGACGGATGTGAATGCTCCCGTCCGGCAGCCCCGCCGCGCCATAACGTTTGGCGATCTCGCCGGAGAGCATCGCGCCTACGGTACGGTTGGTGTTTTTCACCGGCAGTTCAATGAGCGTTCTTTCGCCCTTGCCGCCATTTTCAAGCGCAGGGGTGGCTTTTTCGATCAGTTGCAAGTCAAGCGCCTTGCCAAGATTGTGATCCTGCCCCTCCGTATGCAGACGACCGATTTCCGGCGCGGCGTCCGGTTGCTGGAAGACACGCGAGAAATCCAGCCCCCGCGCCTTCCAGTGCTGGATGCCCGCGCGCTTTTCCAGCAGGTCGGCGCGACCAATCAGGTCGTCAAACTTGCGAATGCCCAGTTCAGCCATCAGTTCGCGGGCTTCTTCAGCGACGAAGAAGAAATAATTGACGACGTGTTCAGGCTGACCGGAGAAGCGTTTACGCAGCACAGGGTCTTGCGTCGCCACGCCGACCGGACAGGTGTTCAGGTGGCATTTTCGCATCATGACGCAGCCTTCGACCACCAGCGGGGCGGTGGCAAAACCGAATTCATCCGCGCCCAGCAACGCGCCGATGACCACATCGCGTCCGGTTTTCATCTGACCATCCACCTGCACCCGCACACGTGAACGCAGTTGGTTTAACACCAGCGTTTGTTGCGTTTCGGCAAGCCCCAGTTCCCACGCGCTACCGGCGTGTTTGATGGAAGCCTGGGGCGATGCGCCCGTGCCGCCGTCGTGACCGGAAATCACCAGATGGTCTGCTTTCGCCTTGGTGACGCCTGCCGCGACCGTGCCGACGCCGACTTCGGCGACCAGTTTGACGGAAATGCTGGCGGCGGGATTCACGTTTTTCAGATCGTGGATGAGCTGCGCCAGGTCTTCAATGGAGTAAATGTCGTGGTGCGGCGGCGGCGAAATCAGCCCGACGCCGGGCACGGAGTGGCGCAGGAAGCCGATGTATTCAGAAACCTTGTGACCGGGCAACTGACCGCCTTCGCCGGGCTTTGCGCCTTGCGCCATCTTGATTTGAATCTGGTCGGCGTTGGCGAGATATTCGGCAGTGACGCCAAAGCGACCGGACGCCACCTGTTTGATGGCGGAACGCAACGAATCGCCTTCCTTGAACACGTAATCGCGTTCGATACGGGATTTGCCGATGACTTCGGAGAGGGTCTGTCCCGCGTTCAGGGGCGTGAAGCGGCGCGCGTCCTCGCCCCCTTCGCCGGTGTTGGATTTGCCGCCGATGCGGTTCATGGCGATGGAAAGCGTGGTGTGCGCTTCCGTGGAAATGGAACCTAACGACATCGCGCCCGTGGTAAAGCGTTTGACGATTTCGCTGGCGGGTTCCACTTCGGAAAGCGGCACGGGCACGCCCGCCGGCCTGATTTCAAAGAGTCCGCGCAGGGTCAGGTGGCGGCGGGTCTGGTCGTTGATCAGACGGGCGTATTCCTTGTAGGTCTCGTAGCGACCGGAGCGGGTGGCGTGTTGCAGTTTGGCAATGGAATCCGGCGTCCACATGTGGTCTTCGCCACGTGCGCGGAAAGCGTAATCGCCGCCCGCGTCCAGCATGTTGACCAGCACCGGGTCGCTGGAAAACGCCGAATTGTGCAAACGCAGGGCTTCTTCCGCCACTTCAAACAGCCCGATGCCCTCGATTTTGCTCGGCGTGCCGGTAAAGTATTTGTCGACGAAGGCTTGTTGCAGCCCCAACGCCTCAAAAATTTGCGCGCCCGTGTAGGACATATAGGTGGAAATGCCCATCTTCGACATGACCTTGCGTAAGCCCTTGCCGATGGCTTTGACGAAGTTGCTGACGTTCTTTTCCGCTTTTTCACTGTCGCCCTTCGCCAACGCCCGCAAGGTCGCCAGCGCGAGGTAGGGATGCACGGCTTGCGCGCCGTAACCGCCCAACAGCGCGAAATGGTGCGTTTCGCGCGCCGAGCCGGTTTCCACCACCAGCCCCGTGGAAGTCCGCAAGCCTTTTGTCACCAGATGTTGGTGAATGGCGGAAGTCGCCAGCAGCGCGGGAATCGCCAGATGATTTTTGTCCATGCGACGGTCGGACACGATGAGGATGTTTGCGCCCTGCTTCACGGCGTCTTCGGATTCGGCAGCCAGCGACGCCAGACGCGCCTCGATGCCTTCCTTGCCCCAGGCGACGGGATAGCTGATGTCCAGTTCGTAGGATTTGAACTTGCCGCCCGTGTATTTTCCGATGTGCCGGATTTTCTCCATATCGCCTTCCAGCAACACGGGCTGCGACACTTCCAGACGAATCGGCGGGTTGATGTCGGTGGTGTTGAGCAGGTTGGGCTTGGGTCCGACGAAAGACACCAGCGACATCACCAGCTCCTCCCGAATCGGGTCGATGGGCGGATTCGTCACCTGCGCGAACAGTTGTTTGAAATAGCCGTACAGCACTTTGGGACGGGAAGAAAGAATCGGCAGGGCGCTGTCGTTGCCCATTGAGCCGGTCGGCTCGTCACCACTCGCCGCCATCGGTTCGAGGATGAATTTCACGTCTTCCTGCGTGTAGCCGAACGCCTGCTGGCGGTCAATGAGCGGCGCTCCGCTCGCCTCAATGCTTTCTTCGGCGGCGGGAATTTCATCCAGCTTGATGCGGATTTTTTCAATCCATTCACGGTAGGGACGCGCATTGGAGAGGGAATCCTTCAATTCCTTGTCGTCGATGACGCGCCCTTGTTCCATGTCGATCAGGAACATTTTGCCCGGCTGCAAGCGCCATTTTTTGACAATTTTGCTTTCCGGTATGGGCAGCACGCCGGATTCGGAGGCCATCACCACCAAATCGTCATCCGTCACCAGATAACGGGCAGGTCTGAGACCGTTGCGGTCAAGCGTCGCGCCAATCTGGCGACCGTCGGTAAATGCCACGGCAGCGGGGCCGTCCCAGGGTTCCATCATCGCCGCGTGGTATTCGTAGAAGGCGCGACGGTTTTCGTCCATGCTGGCGTGCTTTTCCCAGGCTTCGGGAATCAGCATCATCATGGCGTGGGTGAGCGAATAACCGCTCATCACCAGAAGTTCCAGCGCATTGTCGAAGGCGGCGGAGTCGGATTGACCGGGGTAGTGCAGCGGCCAGATTTTTTTCAGGTCATCGCCCAACAGCGGCGAGAAAGTCGCCTGCGAACGCGCCGTAAACCAGTTCACATTGCCGCGCACGGTGTTGATTTCGCCGTTGTGGGCAATCATGCGGAAGGGATGCGAAAGATCCCAGGTCGGGAAGGTGTTGGTGGAAAAACGCTGGTGCACCAGCGCCAGCGCGGAGATGACGCGCTCATCCTGCAAATCCCTGTAATACAGCCCGACCTGCCCGGCGAGCAACATGCCCTTGTAATTGACCGTGCGCGCGGAGAAGGAAGGCACGTAAAACTTGCCGCCGTGCTTCAATTTCAAATCCTTGATGGCGTTGGCGCTGCGCCGACGGATGATGTACAGCTTGCGTTCCAGCGCGTCGGTGGTCAGCACATCCGCGCCGCGCCCCACAAACACCTGTCGAATCACCGGCTCGGTGGACTGCACGAGGGGCGAACGAATCGCCTCATGGTCGACCGGCACGTCGCGCCAGCCCAGAATCACCTGAGCTTCCGCCTTGGTATTGCGTTCGATTTCGGCTTCGCAAGCCTGACGGGAAGCGGCTTCGCGCGGCAAAAACAGCATCCCGACGCCGTATTCGCCAGCGGGCGGCAGGGTCACGCCCTGTTTTGCCATTTCTTCACGGTAGAGTTGGTCGGGAATCTGAATCAGGATACCCGCGCCGTCGCCCATTTGCGGGTCAGCGCCAACTGCGCCCCGATGATCCAGATTTTTCAGAATCAAGAGTCCCTGCTCAATGATGTTGTGACTCTTCTGCCCCTTCATGTGGGCTACAAACCCCACGCCGCAAGCATCGTGTTCGTTCGTCGGGTCGTATAGACCCTGCTGTTCAGGTGCACCTGCCATCACTCTTGATTCCTTGTTCATTTTGAGCAACCTCGCGTTGCCGGGATAACATTCGGCGTCAGAAAAAACCCGACGCCGCAAATTCAGGGAAAGCGTGCGAATATACTGCTAAACCCCTACTGCCATCAAGATATTGCGGCGCACAATTTTTGATTTCAGTCACAAGTTGCGTCAATCGCAGCCAGCAACTCCGTGTCCGCAACCCTGTCACTCACCGCCGCCCTGCCGATGGCTTCCAGCACCACCAGCCGCAAGCGGCCATCTTGCACCTTTTTGTCGTGCCGCATCAATTCCAGGTAACGCGCGCCGTTCGCTTTTGCCAAACGCGCTCCCCGCACTGGCAATCCCGCCGCCTGCAACACCGCTTCCACGCGCCGCACATCGGCTTCTGTCAGATAACCCAACAGGGCGGAAAGCCGCGCCGCCATTACCGTACCCGCCGCCACCGCCTCGCCGTGCAGCCAGACGCCATAGCCCAGCCCGGTTTCGATGGCGTGCCCGAAGGTATGCCCCAGATTCAGAAGCGCGCGCTCGCCGGTTTCGCGCTCATCGGCAGCCACGACTTCCGCCTTGTGCTGACAAGAACGAAACACCGCTTCTTCCAGCAACGCCTCGTCACGCGCCATCAACCCGGTCATGTTGGCTTCCAGCCAGGAGAGAAAATCGGCATCCCGAATCAGCCCATATTTGATGACTTCTGCCAGCCCGGCGGAAAGCTCCCGATCCGGCAGGGTCGCCAGCGTGCTGATGTCGGCAAGCGCCAGACGCGGCTGATGAAAAGCCCCGATCATGTTTTTGCCCAGCGGATGATTGATCGCCGTCTTGCCGCCCACCGACGAATCCACCTGTGCGAGCAGGGTGGTGGGAATCTGGATAAAGGCGATGCCACGTTGAAAACAGGCTGCGGCAAAGCCGCCCATGTCGCCAATCACCCCACCGCCCAGCGCAATCAGGGTGCTGTTGCGTTCGCAATGATGGGCAAGCAGTGCGTCGAAAATCTGGTTCAAGGTTTGCCAGTTTTTGTATTGCTCACCGTCGGGCAACACGATTTCCAGCGGCTGTACGCCCAATTCCGCGAGATTGGCGCGTAAAGTGTGCAAATACAAAGGCGCGACGGTTTCATTCGTCACCACCGCAACGGATTGATGCGTGAGATACGGAGCCAGCAAATCTGGGGCGGACAGAACGCCGCGCCCGATATGAATCGCATAGCCGCGCTCGGCAAGGGCTACATTGACGGTACGCATGTTTTGGCGAATTCCTTCAACAAAAATTGGCAGAGCGCAGAAGGCGACAAGTCGCCCCCTTTTGCCACAAAATGCGCGCTTTCCCGATACAAAGGGTCACGCGCCGCATACAGCGATTCCAGCCTGTCCAGCGGGTCTTCCACTTGCAGCAGGGGACGATTGCGGTCATGGCGGGTACGCTCCCACAACAGGGATGGCGGCACATCAAGGTACACAACCCAGCCATTTTCGCGCAGCAAACGGCGATTCCCCGCATCCAGCACCGCCCCGCCGCCTGTCGCCAGAACGACAGGCGCACCCTGTTGCGTCAATTCCGCAATGACCTGCGCCTCCCGCCGACGAAATCCGGCTTCGCCCTCGATTTCAAAAATGGTCGGCACACGCACTCCGGTGCGCGCCTCAATCTCATGGTCGGAATCCAGAAAAGGGCGTCCCAGCCGTTTGGCAAGTTGCCGCCCAATCGTCGTCTTGCCCGACCCCATGAGGCCTACCAGAAAAATATGGGTATCTTCTTTCACGCCCGCCATTCTAAGCGAAGCCAGCTTTTTTCAGCCATAAAAAAGGCCGGAAACCCGGCCTTTTTTTGCTGACGCAGAAACCTGTCAATTTCCAACGGTCAGATTCTCATTGATGATTCTGGGCGTAATGAACACCAACAGTTCCGATTTTTCGTTGAGACGCGACTGCGAACGGAAGGCATAACCCAGAATCGGGATGTCCCCCAGCAGAGGCACCTTATCAACGTCGTTTCGCGTCGTCAGTTCATAAATACCGCCAATCACGACCGTACCGCCATTTTCCACCAGCACGGAAGTCTGTACTTTCTTGGTATTGATGGCCACACCGCCCGCCAGGGTTTCGCCGCGCGAATCCTTGTTGATTTCGAGCTTCATGGCAACCCTGCCATCCGGCGTGATGTGCGGTTTCACTTTCAGGGACAATACGGCTTTCTTGAAAGACACGCTGGTGGAACCCGAACTGGAAGCTTCCTGATAGGGAATTTCCACCCCCTGTTCGATCAGCGCCTCACCTTGATCCGAAGTCATGATACGCGGGCTGGACACCACACGTCCTTTGAGGTCGGCTTCCAGCGCGGAGATTTCCATGTTCAACAGTCGCGTTCCCTGACGATTGCTGAGCAGGAAGTTAAATACGGAAGGAGCACGCTCACCATAGCTCCCGGCGGGAAGGTTGATCTGATTGCCAGAGCTGAGTGCTGCGGGACCCATTAAGGATCCCTCCATATGAGCCGAACTAGTCCTCGCTACATACGAACCATCTCCTCCCGTAGAAGATTCAGGATTTAGTCTCAGGTCGCTCCCTCCCATTCCTGCCCAGATACCGGCATTTGTGTAGGCCTTGCCAGTGAGCAGCCCCAGCCGTATCCCCAGATTCTTCGCAAACTGGTCGGTCGCTTCCACAATCCGAGCCTCAATCAAGACTTGACGCAAGGGAATATCGACCGTTGCCACAATGCGACGCAGTTCTTCCAGACGGGTCGGCGTATCCTGAATGAAGATGACGTTGGTACGCGGGTCAATCACGGCGCTGCCACGCTTGGACAGCAGACTGCGCTCCTTGTCGATGAGAATCTCCTTGAAGGCTTCAGCCTCATGGTAATTCAACTGGAAAGTTTCCGTCACCAAGGGTTCCAGATCTTCCAATTGCAATTTGGATTCGTACAGAAGCTTTTCACGGGTCGCAATTTCATCACGCGGCGCGATCAACAGCACATTGCCGTTCTTGCGCATATCCAGCCCTTTTTGCTGGAAGATGATATCAACCACCTGATCAGCCGGCACATCCTTCAGCACCAGAGTGGTCGTGCCCGTCACTGTGTCGCTGATGACAGCGTTCAAACCCAGCTCTTCCGCCATCAAGCGCAACAGGGCGCGTACATCGCCATTCTGGTAATTGATGCTGATGCGGGGGCCTTGATAGCCGAGTTTGCTGCTTTGCACCAATTTGTTGGGGTCTTCGACAATCGCTTTGACTTCCACCACGAACTGGTTGTCCATCTGATAGGCGTTGTGTTCCCATTGACCTTGCGAAGTAATCGTGACGCGCACGTTACCGGATTTGTCTTCCGTCACAACGTTAGTCACAGGCGTCGCGAAATCGACCACATCCAGACGCCGACGCAGGTTATCCGGCAAACCTGTTTTCAGGAAATCAACGACCAGATTATTGCCTTGTTGACGAATATCAATACCCGTCCCCGTATCCGACAAATCAACGATAACCCGCCCTTCACCGTTTTTACCCCTGCGGAAGGTCAGATCACGAATTTCATGCCGAGAATCTGTTCCTTGTGTGAATGAAGGCACCGTAGTGGCTACCAAAGCAGCACTTTCCAATGGCGTCAGCGTCACCAACACGGAGGACGTACCCTCCAGTTTCGCTGCGTAATGCATACTGCGCACCAGATTCAGGAGCACACGCGTACGCTCACCAACCTGAACGACATCCAGGCTGGTAAAGTCACCTTCCCGGATGCTCTTCTGATTGGTACCCAAAGCATTTGTCGTCGCTTTGAAATCCAGTGCAATGCGCGGAGGATTGCTCACGCTGAATTCCGCTGGCAACTCATCCAGAGGATTTTTCAGGTCAATTTTCAGCAAAATGGCTGTGCCTTGCCGAGCGACATTAACGCCTGTAATCGCGTTTTCCTCGGCTCCAGCTACACCTGCAAATGCAGGGAACATCACCCCCAAAGACAGGGCAACGACCCAACCCAAGATTTGTCTAACGTGTTTCATTTGCCATCCTCCTTAACCAGCAATTGCAGCGCATTAACGCGCTCAACCCATTCACCACTGGGATCCTCGATAACTTCTTTAATGACGATTTCCTGCTCCTTGATTTGCGTAATCACGCCGAAATCCACACCGATCCAATCGCCAACCTTAACCTGCTTGATTAACTGCAACGATTCGACTTGAACAGCCGCCATGATCGTATTATTGAGATTCATAACCCCAATAAGCTGGACGGATTCCAGCGGAACCTTTTCCAGAATATTGTTACGATCGTTTCTCGCTTCAAAGTCGGGTTCCAGATCACCCCCTTTACCGATATGCCTCCCCTTGCCTTCCGGAACAATCTTGCTGCTATTAAACGGGTCAAGAGCGCTTGCCACCTCATAAGGCACCGCCTCATAGGGTTTGACTTGCGGCAGAGGGGGAACACTGGGACGCATCTTGCTGGTTTCCTCATCCATCCAATTCTGGATATTTCCCTGATTGCTGCAGGCAGCAACCAACAGAGCAACCAGAACAATACATATCTTGTTCATTTTTACTGACCTCCTTCAGGAGCAGCAGCTGTCTCGGCTTCATCAAGATAACGGAAGGTCTTGAGTTGCATATCCATGACCAGCCTCCCTCCAACTTGCCCAGTTTGTCCAGTTTGTCCAGGTACAATCCAGATATCATTCAGCGTCACAATACGCGGCAGTTTGGCAATATCAGCAGCAAATGCGCCAAACTCATGGTAACTGCCGTTGACTTTGACCGTGATCGGCAGTTCCGCATAAAAGTCCCTGACCACCGCAGCGCCCGGCTGAAACAAATCGAATTGCAAACCCTGCCCCAAACCCGCCTGATTCACTTCAGCCAGCAAAGACTCAACTTCGGTTTTATCAGGCAACTGCTTCAAGAGCACGCCAAACGATTTATCAATTTCTTCAAGCTGTTGCCGATACAAATCCAGACTGATGGCTTGCTGCTTGCTGTCGAGGAATTCAGCCCGCAGCACAGCTTCTTTATTTTTTTCAGCTTCAAGGTCTTCAAATTGTGGATAGATCACTAAAAAGCCCAAGACCACGACAACAGCAATCAGAATACCCACCAAAACAGTCAGCCTCGGGATCGGCAACCACGTTCCCGGATCCTTGTTGGACAGGCAACGAAAATCTTCGCTAAGACTCATGATTCTTCGCCTCCCTCGGCTGTAGCAGCCGCTGCTGCTGCTCTTGCAGCCGCCTCGGATTTATCTGGCACCAACTGAAAATTCAAAGAAAATTCAGGAATGCGCCGCCCATTAACCACTGAAGCCCGGACTTCGATCAACTGGGAAGCAGCCATCCAGTTGGAAGACTCAATGTTACGCATGAAGTTCGACACGCGTGAATTGGATTGCGTATAGCCCTTCACCATCACCGCTCGCCCGGTTTGCTTTACCTCAATAAGATAAATGCCTTCCGGCGTCTGCTGCACCAGTTCGCTCAACAAATGAACGGTATTGGCACGATCAGTTTGCAGGGATTCGATTGCGTTTTTACGCCCCAGTAACGCCTGGGTCTGCGCCTTGATTTTGGCGATTTCCTCAACCTGATCTTTTGCAGCGTCAATTGCGTCCTGCAACGCCTTGTTCGTACTGCGCTGATTACTAATGGCAAGCTCGACTGTCGTATAGACCAAGCCAACAATCACCGCCCCCAGAATGGCGAACATCACCGCCATGGAGTAGAACTGTTTCCGCTTGGCTTTACGAATTTCTTCCTTGTAAGGAAGCAGATTAATGCGAATCATGATGGATCAAACCTCCGCAACGCCAGACCACACGCATTCATCAACGAGGGCGCATCCGCTTGCAGATTGTTGGCGCGCACCTTGTCGGAAAGCATCATGCCTGCAAAAGGATTGGCAATGATGGTATTGACCTGGGTTCTGGCCGCCACAAGCTTGTCAATACCGTCAATCGCAGCCCCCCCACCCGCAAGTACAATATGATCAACTTTGTTGAACTGTGTGGAAGTAAAGAAGAATTGCAGGGCGCGCGCCACTTCCAGAGCCAGATTATCGGAAAACTGCGGCAGCAACTCTGTTTCGTAGTCATCGGGAAGACTGTTGGAACGCTTGGCAGCTTCAGCTTCGCCATAACTCATGCCGTAACGCCGTGCGATGTCCTGGGTCAAAATGCCGCCACCAAATGCCTGCTCCTTGACATAGACCGGAGTATCGTCGCGCAACGCTGTCAAACGCATGGCGTTCGTTCCAATATCCAGCAACGTCACCACTGCCCCGGAACTGTATGGCAGTTGCCTGGACACCAGCTCAAATGCCGACAGCGCCGCGTAGGATTCAACATCCATCACGACCGTCTTCAACCCGACCGCATCGGCAATCGCCAGGCGATCTTCCACCCGATCCTTTTTGGATGCGACAAGCAGAACTTCAAGTTCGCCAGGCGACGAAGCAGACGGACCGATAATCTGATAGTCCAGATTGATTTCGTCAATGGCGAAGGGAACATGTTGCCCCGCCTCCGCTGTCACGAAATCATCCAGCTCATCATCGCGCAGCCCGGACTGCACGATAATCTTTTTGGAAATCACGGCGGCTGCGGGCAGCGCCATGGCCACATTGCGCACGGACGTTCCCATGCGCTTCCAGGCGCTGCGCACCCCCGACTGGACTGCGTCGACGTCGGCAATAATGCCATCGACAACAGCGTCCTTCGGTAGCACCTCAATGACGTAACGCTCGACTCGATACTCGTTGTGACCCGCGCCAGACAGTTCAACCATCTTGACCGCAGACGAACTAATATCCAATCCGAGCAAGGAACGCGCCTTGGAATTGAACAAGGATAGATCCAATCTCACCACCCCCTCAAAAAAGCCATTAAAAATCGGCAGTTACGACAACAACCAATAATTTACATTAGATGCTAACAACAAGTTAACGTAATGTAAAGCAATTTGTTCGTCTTATTTGTCGCCTGAGCAACTTTCTGTGCAGGGCAGGTATAATGCGCCGCACTTCATTCTCTGACAACGTCTGCGATGCCCACTGTTGCCCGCATCATACTTTACCCCATCCTGTTCCTGCTCGGCCTTGCCGTTGCTGGCTGCGCCGTTGCGGTCATCGTGTTGATCATCGCCTACCCGAACCTGCCCAGTCTGGGAGCCTTGACGGACTATCGTCCCAACATTCCGTTGCGGGTTTACAGCAGCGACGGCTACCTGATTGGCGAGTTTGGCGAGGAACGCCGTGCGCCCATAAAGATACAGGAAGTGCCCGAACACATGAAACAGGCGCTTCTGGCAGCCGAGGACGACCGTTTTTACCAGCACAGCGGCATCGACCCTGCGGGCATCGCGCGTGCCACTTACGTCAATCTCACGTCCCAGGGCAAGCGGCAGGGGGCTTCGACCATCACCATGCAGGTGGCACGTAATTTTTTCCTGACGCAGGAAAAAACCCTGACGCGCAAGTTCTACGAAGCGTTGCTGTCCTTCAAGATTGAGCACAATCTCACCAAGGATCAGATTCTGGAACTGTATATCAACCAGATTTTTCTGGGGCAGCGCGCCTATGGTTTCGCGGCGGCAGCGCAGATTTATTTCGGCAAGCCCCTGGAACAGGTCAGCATTGCCGAAGCCGCCATGCTGGGAGGGCTGCCCAGAGCGCCTTCCACGGCCAATCCCGTCGTGAATCCCAAGCGCGCCCGCCAACGTCAGGAATACGTGCTCAGGCGGATGCGCGAACTGTCTTACATTACCGAAGAGCAGCGACAAGAGGCACTGGCGGAAACCCTCGTCATCAAGCGCGACATCGCCTCGCAATACTCGCTGCACGCCGAGTATGTTGCGGAAATGGCACGTCAGATTGCCGTCGAACGCTTCCCGGATACGGCTTACAGCGGCGGCTTGCAAGTCATCACCACGATTACCAGAGATGAGCAGGAAGCCGCCTATCAGGCATTGCGCCAGGGCGTGCTGGATTACGACCGGCGGCAGGGTTATCGCGGCGCGGAAGCCTATGTTGATCTGGAAAAATTGGGCGCGGAAGCCGACGCAGACACCAGTTTCGACGAAACGCTGGATCTCGCCCTGCACGAATTCCCCGCTGCGGAAAACATGCTGCCCGCCATCGTCTTCGCAGCCTCGCCGAAGGAAGTCAAGGCGCATATACGGGATGGCGAAAGCATTACCTTGTCCGGCGACGCCCTGAAATTCGCCGCGCGCATGTTGGGCGATAAGGCGCCCGCCGCCAAAAAATTGCGGCGCGGCGCCATCATTCGCGTCAGCCGGAAAGGTGAGCAGTGGGAAATCACCCAACTGCCGGAAGTGGAATCCGCCTTCGTCGCCACCAACCCGGAAAACGGCGCCATTCGCGCGCTGGTCGGCGGCTTCGATTTCAATCGCAATATGTATAACCATGTGACGCAGGCGTGGCGGCAGCCGGGTTCCAGCTTCAAACCCTTCATTTACTCGGCGGCGCTGGAAAAAGGCTATTCACCGGGCAGCATCGTGCTGGATGAACCGCTCGCCATCGACGCCAGCGGCACCGGCAAGGTCTGGCAACCCCATAACTATGACGGCAAATACGATGGCCCGATAACGTTGCGTACCGCCCTGATGCGCTCCAAGAACCTCGTTTCCGTGCGCCTGCTGCAAGCCATCAACCCGGTTTACGCGCAGGATTACGTCACCCGTTTCGGCTTCAACGCCAAAGACCACCCGCCCTATCTCACCATGGCGCTGGGCGCGGGTTCCGTCACGCCCTGGCAGATGGCGACCGCCTATTCCGTCTTCGCCAATGGCGGCTATCGCATCAGCCCTTACGTTGTGCGGGAAATCCGCGATCAACGCGGACGGGTGCTGGCAGAAGCCAGACCGCCCAAAGCGGGGGATGAAAAACTGCGCGCCATCGAGCCACGCAATGCCTATATGATGTATTCCATGCTGCGCGATGTCGCCATCGGCGGCACGGCTGCCCGCGCTTCCGCCGCCTTGAAACGGCACGACCTCGCCGGCAAGACAGGCACCACCAACGATTTTCTGGATGCATGGTTTTGCGGTTTCCAGAAAACCGTTGTCGGTTGCGCCTGGGTCGGCTACGACCAACCCCGTAAAATGGGCAGCGGCGAAACCGGGGGGCGGGTGGCATTGCCCATCTGGATCAGCTTCATGCAGCCCACGCTCAAAAATGTGCCGGAAATGCCGCAAGCGCAGCCCAAAGGCATCGCTGCCGCTTACGGAGACATGTATTACGCCGAAAACGTCCCGCCACCGCCCGAAGCGGATCCCACGGAAGGCGAAGGCGGCGAATCCAGCATCGGCAGTCCGCCCGCCAACATTTTCAAACCGTATTGAGTCCGCTTAATTCGATGTGTACGCCTGCCTGCGCGAATAACTCGTTCAGGTAGGCGGGTAGCGTCCGCTCACTGCGCGTATCCCGCCAATCCGCACCGTTCCAGGCGAAATGAAAACCACCGCTGGCAGCGGCGGCAACCCAGATTTCCCGATTCGCAACATGGCGATTGACGACAATCTTGCCGCGCCCGACGCCTTCGATTTCCAGAACGCCGCCGGGCAGGGTTTCGTAGTCCAGATCGCGGGCTTCCTCGCTGTCTGACGCCGCATCCAGCGCCTGCTCGATTTGTCCGAAAATCGCGTCTGCGCGTTGCTCAAATTCCTGTTCATTCATGCTGTGTTACCATTTTCCGTTTTTAACCCTTCGCCCCACGCGATTTCATCATGCATCGTTCGTTCATCATCTTGCTCACTGCCCTCGCCCTCAGCGCCTGCGGTACACGGGGTTCGCTGGAAAAACCCGCTGGCGCCGCGCCGCCTTCCCTGTACGAGCGCGCGTTCGGGAAAAACACCCCCAGCGCCCCGCCGCAACAGGATGCCCAGCAACCCGACGATGTTAACACAACCGAAAACAAACCAGAATGACGCTCCCCGGTTCCCCTTATTTTGCCTATCGGCAGGATTGCCTGCACGTTGAAAACCTGCCCCTGCCCGGCATCGCCGCGCAATTCGGTACGCCCTGCTACGTTTATTCCCGCGCTGCCCTCACTGAAAATCTGCGCGAATTTCAGGCATCGCTCGCGGCGCATCCGCTGGGCGCGGATAGCCTCGTTTGCTACGCCGTCAAAGCCAATTCCAATCTGGCGATATTGAATCTCTTTGCCCGTCTGGGCGCGGGCTTCGACATCGTTTCCGGCGGCGAATTGCAACGGGCGCTGGCAGCCGGAGCCGACGCGCGTAAAATCGTCTTTTCCGGCATCGGCAAAAGTGTTGCAGAAATGCAACAAGCGTTGAACGCGGGCATTTTGTGCTTCAACGTCGAATCCGCCGCCGAACTGGAACGCCTCAACGCCGTCGCAGGGCAATTGGGCAAGCAAGCGCCCGTCAGCCTGCGGGTGAATCCCGATGTCGACCCCAAGACGCATCCCTACATTTCCACCGGACTGAAAAGCGCGAAATTCGGCGTGCCCATTGCCGACGCCCCCGCCCTGTACGAACGCGCCGCCCATTTGCCCAATCTCGAAGTAGTCGGCGTCGACTGCCACATCGGCTCGCAACTCCTCGACCCCGCCCCCTTCTCGGAAGCCGTGGATCGCCTGCTTGTCCTGCTTGACGAGCTGGCGGCGCGCGGCATTGCCATCCGTCATCTCGATTTGGGCGGCGGTCTGGGCATCCGTTACCAACAGGACGAAACGCCGCCGGAAGTCGCCGCCTATCTCACCCCGCTCCTCGACAAATTACAGGGGCGCGGCAAGCTCAAAATCATCCTCGAACCGGGGCGTCGTCTGGTCGGCAACGCCGGTCTGCTGTTGACCAGGGTGGAGTATTTGAAGCCTTGCGCCATAAAAAATTTCGCCATCATTGACGCCGCCATGAACGACCTGATGCGCCCGGCGCTCTACAAATCCTGGCATGAAATCGTGACAGTCACGCGCAAAAACATCCCCGCCGCGCGCTATGACGTGGTGGGACCCGTCTGCGAAAGCGGCGATTTTTTCGGGCAGGGACGCCCCCTCGCCATTGCCGAAGGCGACCTGCTCGCCGTCCTCTCGGCAGGCGCTTATGGCATGGCGATGAGTTCCAACTACAACACCCGCCCGCGCGCGGCGGAAGTTCTGGTCGACGGCGACAAGGCGCACCTCATCCGCCGCCGCGAATCCATTGCCGACCTCTACGCGCACGAACAACGCATTCCCGCCGATTCAATCTGAATAAACCATGCTGATTCACTCCGCCCTGCTGCAAAATGGCGCCCGCTTTGTGGACATCCCCGTCGAGGATGTCAGCGAATACATGGGACGCTCCGACTGCTTCATCTGGGTTGCCCTGCGCGACGCGACGCCGGAAGAACTGGAAAAAATGCGGGAAGAATTCGACCTGCCGCCGCTGGCGATTGAAGACGCCCGCCACGGTCATCAACGCCCGAAACTGGAAGAATACGATGGCGAACACTTCTTCGCCGTCATGCACCTCCTGACCCTGAACGAAGAAGAAGACGACTACCTGCTGGGCGAAGTCAATCTTTTCGTCGGGAGCAACTACATCCTTTCCGTGCGAAACCACAGCCCGCAGCCCTTTCTCGGCGTGCGCCGCCGCTGCGAACAGGAACCGGAACTCCTCTCGCTCGGCGCGGGCTTCGTCTTCTACGCCCTGATGGACGCCGTGGTCGACCGCTATTTCCCCCTGATTGACAGCCTGGAATCCGAACTGGAAAGTGTGGAAGACAGCATCTTCTCCAAAAGCGCCCCCTACCGCGACAACATCGAACGCCTGTACGCCATCAAACGCCGCATCACCACGCTGAAACACGCCGTCGCCCCCTTGATGGAAGTCGCGGGCAAGCTGTACGGCGGACGCACACCCCGCCTGAGCGCCGTCTGTCAGGAGCATTTCCGCGATGTACACGACCATCTTGTCCGCATCAACGCCGCGCTGGACATCCTGCGCGAAACCGCCGCCACCGCCATTCAGGTCAATCTCTCGCTCGTCACCATCGAATTTGGCGAAGTCAACAAACGCCTCGCAGCCTGGGCGGGGATTTTCGCCACCGTCACCGCCTTCGCCGGCATCTGGGGCATGAATTTCAAATACATGCCCGAACTCGACTGGTCATGGGGCTACCCCGCCGCCCTCGCCCTGCTCGCGGGCGCGAGCGGGTTTTTGTATTACCGGTTCAAGAAGACCGGCTGGTTGTAAAAAGAAGAAGCCCGACAGGTTTCCCTGCCGGGCTTCTTCGGATTCGGATCTGCCCGAAGGCAGTCCTTATTGTAGCAACGGCTCTCACCCCGGAAAACTACAAGTGCGCGTATTGTATAGTATTGTTCGTACAAGATGGACGCCGGAACAATTGGACGAAATCGCCCGCATATTGTCTGTTTATAAGGATGGCGATGAGGTCGTTGCCGAACTACGCAAATTAGCCTTGCCCGGCGGCGAAAAGCTGATCGGTGCCCTCTCCGAAGTGAGTTTCAATCAATTCAGCAATCTTTCCCTGAGCGCGCTTCGTAAAATCGTGCCCTTCATGGCGCAAGGGCAACGCTATGACGAAGCCTGCGTGTCGGCGGGCTATCACCATAGCCAGTTGCTCAAACCCAACGATGAAAAAGAACTTTATCTCCCTGCTTTCTACGAAAATCATCGCGGCACGGAACCGGGTGAAATCGGCAAACTCTCCGGCATTCCTATCCGTGGCGGCATCGCCAAAAACGACAGCATGTTGCGCGTGGATGTGTTCACCAAGGCAGGCAAGTTCCATCTTGTGCCGGTGTATGTGCACCATCGGATAGCCGGGCTGCCGAATCGGGCGATTATTCAGGGAAAAGATGAAGAAAAATGGACACTGATTGACGAGAGTTTTGATTGGTGTTTTTCGTTGCACCCGAATGATTTGGTTCGGATTACTACCAAAAAAAACATTCTTTTGGGATATTATAGCGGTGCCAATCGTGCGATCGGTTCAATCGACATTTGGGCGCACGATCGAAATCAAAACATTGGAAAGGACGGTTTGATTCAAAGTATCGGCGTCAAAACCGCCATAAAACTCGAAAAATTCGAGGTAGACGTCTTGGGCAACATCTATCCCGCTCGTCCGGAGCCGCGCCGTGGGCTGGCGTAGCATCATGATTTCCCGCCCGGCTCGCCTCAAGCGGGAGCATTTTTCACTTGCCATCGAGCAAGATGAGACGGTAACGCTTCCCTTTGAGGACATTGCCGTGGTCGTCCTCAATCATCGGCAAATCACGCTGACGCATCCGGTGCTTTCCGCCTGCGCGGAATACGGCATCAGCCTCTATTCGTTGGGCGACAACCATCAGCCCAATGGCGTATTCCTGCCCTTTCTGAATCACTCGCGTACAACCCGAATGCTGCGCCTGCAACTACAGGCGGGCAAGCCGCTCATCAAGCAGGCATGGGCGGCAATGGTTCGGCGCAAAATCGAGAATCAGGGGCGTTGTCTCGCTCTTGCCAAACGGGAAGGCAGCAAACGTCTGGAAGCGATTGCGGCGGATGTGCGCTCTGGCGATATGGAAAATCTGGAAGGACAGGCGGCGGCATTTTACTTTCCGCACCTGTTCGGTTCCGGTTTTTATCGTGGCGAAGAAGGCTGGATTAACGCCGCGCTCAACTACGGCTACGCCATCCTGCGCGGCGCGATTGCCCGTGGGTTGGTCGCGCACGGATTGCATCCTTCCATCGGACTTTTTCATGCCAACGAGCAAAATGCTTTCAATCTGGCGGATGACCTGATCGAACCCTTTCGTCCGCTGGTGGATTTGCACGTATTCCGCGAAGCAAAGCGCGCCGGGGGAGAAAAGGCAGAACTCAGCCCGGAAGACAAGGCAGGGTTGGTCGAATTGTTGAATGCGGACGTGGGCATGACAAGTGGTTGCATGTCGGTGTTATCCGCCATCGAGTATGCCGTGGAAAGTCTATGCCGGGTATTCGAGAACGGCGAAAACGGTCACACCCTTGATCTGCCGGCGCTCATCGGGCTGAAAACCCACGCGCTGGAATACTGAACAATGAGTCAGGAGACACGACGCTTCATGAGAATGATCGTGTTCTTCGACCTGCCGATGGTGACCAAAGCGGAAAAGAAAGAGTACGTACAATTCCGCCGCTTTCTGCTCAATGACGGCTACGACATGATCCAATGGTCGGTGTACGGACGCCTGCTATCCGGACTGGACGATCAGGAAAAACACCAGAAACGCTTAGCCGACAACCTGCCGCCCGCCGGTTCCGTGCGCTGCATGACCGTCACGGAAAAACAGTTCGCGGGCATCAAACTGTTGATCGGTGCACCACGTTTTGCGGAAAAAAGAGGCAGCGCCTCGCAACTGATGTTGTTCTAAGCAGGGGAACAGATTGCCCCCGCAAATTTTCAAAAAACGGAAATTTGCGCCTCGTGTCATTGAACCTATAAGCCATTCTGAACAAAAAAATTCCCCGTCCAGCTACGTCGGACGGGGAATTTGGGGGGGGAGGATTGTAGTCTTCCGGGGTGAGAGAGGGAGCTACAACGGCAGAAATAAAACAGAGGAGAAAGGATAGATTGTAGTCTTCCGGGGTGAGAGAGGGAGCTACAACCTTCGGCAGGGCAATCGCATGAATGCCCTGCATCAGAGGTCAGGTGGCAGGTGTTTCTGATACCTGACGTAGTACAATCACCCCCCTTCCGAGGGGCGCTGCGAGACTTTTGTCCCAGGCTCGGAATTTTTCTGTTTCAACGGCGCTCATTCATCAGGAGCATTGTTGTGACCGCATCCCAAGACTACGTTATTGCCGACCTTTCCCTTGCCGACTGGGGCAAGAAGGAAATTGCCATTGCCGAAACCGAAATGCCGGGGCTGATGGCCATCCGTGAGGAATTTTCCGCCGGGCAACCGCTGAAAGGCGCGCGCATCACCGGCTCGCTGCACATGACCATCCAGACGGCGGTGTTGATTGAAACGCTGACCGCGCTGGGCGCGGAGGTGCGCTGGGCTTCCTGCAACATCTTTTCCACGCAAGACCACGCCGCCGCCGCCATTGCCGGTCGCGGGATTCCCGTGTTCGCCGTCAAGGGCGAGAGTCTGGAAGATTACTGGCATTACACCCATCGCATTTTTGAATGGCCGGATGGCGGGTATTCCAACATGATTCTGGACGACGGCGGCGATGCCACGCTGCTCTTGCATCTGGGCGCACGGGCGGAAAAGGATAGCTCCGTCATCGCCAGGCCGACCTGCGAAGAAGAAACCGTGCTCTTCGCCGCCATCCGCGCCAAGCTCGCCAGCGACCCGACGTGGTATTCCACGCGCATTGCAGAAATCAAGGGCGTGACCGAAGAAACCACGACGGGTGTGCATCGCCTCTATCAAATGCACGCGCGCGGCGAACTCAAATTCCCCGCCATCAATGTGAATGATTCGGTGACCAAATCCAAGTTCGATAATCTCTACGGCTGCCGCGAATCGCTGGTCGACGGCATCAAGCGCGCCACCGACGTGATGATTGCGGGCAAAATCGCCGTGGTGTTGGGCTATGGCGACGTGGGCAAGGGCTGCGCCCAATCCCTGCGCGGACTGGGCGCGACGGTGTGGGTAACGGAAATCGACCCCATCTGCGCCCTGCAAGCCGCGATGGAGGGGTATCGCGTGGTGCAGATGGACGAAGCCGCCAAAGCGGGCGACATTTTCGTGACCACCACGGGCAATGTTCGCGTCATCAACCACGCGCACATGCGGGCGATGAAAAACAACAGCATCGTCTGCAACATCGGTCACTTCGATTCCGAAATCGACGTTGCCAGCTTAAAGCAATACACTTGGGAAAACATCAAGCCGCAGGTCGACCACATCATTTTCCCTGATGGCAAACGCATCATCCTGCTGGCGGAAGGTCGCCTGGTGAATCTGGGTTGCGCCACCGGACACCCCAGTTTCGTGATGAGCAATTCCTTCGCCAATCAAACGCTGGCACAAATCGAACTCTTCACCAAAACCGCCGATTATCCGGTCGGCGTCTATGTGCTGCCGAAGAAGCTGGATGAAATGGTCGCCCGTCTGCACCTGAAAAAAATTGGCGCCAACCTGACCACGCTCACCCCCGAACAAGCCGCCTACATCGACGTGCCCGTCGAAGGTCCGTACAAGGCGGAGCATTATCGATATTGAGTGGAGCGGTACGGGAGCGTCGGTGTCACCGCCGACGGGTTTGGCTGTGCGCGGGAAATCTTAAAACCGCCAGCGCTCCCAGACGGGTGGCGACTCCCAGCAACGGCGAACCTGGCAGATTCAAAATCTCATCCCTGCGAAACAACTTGTATAGCTTTGTCAGCGACCATAGGCGACAGCATCGGAAGGTGTTGCCGCCTTTTTTATGGTTAACCGCGTTATTCCGGTTCGCATTAGAAACGAGACGCGAAGACTGCCCGAAGGCAGTGCGATTGCACGGCAAGGCGAAGTCGACAAAGGTTTGCTTTTGATGCGAATTGGAATTACGCAGCAAATACAGGTCGGCCCGTAGCGTACCGCCGTGACCAGCAGCGGTTTTTGGGCTGAGGTTTACCCACATTCCAGATTTTTGACAAAAGCAGCCCCTGCGGTTTCTCGTAGGTCGGGCATGGCTTCACATGCCCGACGCTTTGATGTCGGGCACATAAAACGTGCCCGACCTACGAACTACAGGGATCAGAGGTCAGGAATCAGGGATCAAAAGCGGGGCATCGCGGTTTCGGTTTTGATACCTGATACCTGACCTCTGATCCCTGATCCCGTCACTGATACCGCAGCGCCTCAATCGGGTCCAGTCTTGCCGCTTTCCTCGCCGGGTAAAATCCGAAAAATATTCCTGTCGCCGCCGCTACGCTAAAGGCAACCAGCACGGTATTTCCGGAAATGACCACGGGCGTATCCGTCAGCGCATTGATCAGCACTGCCCCGCCGACGCCGATCGCCAGTCCAATCAGACAGCCGACCACGGAAATGATGATGGCTTCGAGCAAAAATTGCGTGAGCACATCGCGTTCGCGCGCGCCAATCGCCATGCGGATGCCGATTTCGCGGGTGCGCTCCGTCACCGACACCAGCATGATGTTCATAATCCCGATGCCGCCGACCAAGAGCGATACCGAAGCAATCGCGCCCAGCAAGAGCGACATGACGCGGGTGGTTTCGGCGGCGGAATCGGCGATGGCGGTGAGATTACGCACGGAAAAATCGCTGTCCTGCCCTTCGCGGATGCGGTGACGCTGGCGTAGCAGGTCGTTGATGGCGATTTCCACTTGCGGCATGGTTTCCGCGCGTTCCGCCTTGACCATGATGGCGCGCACCGAACCCTGAAAGGGCGTGCCGAAGAGTTTCCTCTGCGCCGTGGTCAGCGGCACGATCAGTACGTCGTCCTGATCGCGTCCGTCCAGGCTTTGTCCCTTTTTGGCAAGCACGCCAAGAATCTGGTAGGGCGCTTGCCCGATACGCAGGGTTTTGCCCACCGGGTCTTCGTCGGCAAACAGGTTTTCGGCGGCGATCTGCCCAATCAACGCGACGCGGGTTGCCGAGCGCAGGTCGGAGGCGGTGAACGGGTCGCCGGAAGCGAGCGGCCAGGAGCGCACTTCCAGATAATCCGGCACCGCGCCGATGACCGAGGTATTCCAGTTCAATGCCCCATGCACGAGTTGCGCCGATCCGTTCTGGGAAGGCGAGGCGGCGGCGACGCCCGGCAGTTCACGAATGGCGTCGGCATCAGCGGTGGTGAGCGAGGGCGCGCTACCCATGCCACTGCGTACACCGCCGCTGTTGGTGCCGCCGGAGAGTACGATAAACAGGTTGCTGCCCATTGAATTGATGCTTTCCGCGACCGCAAATTGCGCGCCCTGCCCAATCGCCATCATCAGCACCACCGCGCCCACGCCGATGACCATGCCCAGCATGGTGAGCAGTGAACGCATCCGGTTCGCGCCCATCGCGCTCCAGGCTTCATGGAACATGCCGATCAGCATGTGACCTCCGGCTGCGTACTCAAAACGTGCCCCGATTCGTGCGTCGGCGCGTCATGTACGATGCGGCCATCCAGAAAGCGCACCTGGCGGTGGGCGTAGAGGGCGATATCCGGTTCGTGCGTGACCAGCACAATGGTGATGCCTTCGCGGTTCAGGGCGGAGAACAGTTCCATGATTTCTTCGCTGGTGTGGCTGTCCAGATTGCCCGTGGGTTCATCCGCGAGAATCAGGCGCGGCGTATTGATGAGCGCGCGGGCGATGGCGACGCGCTGTTGCTGCCCGCCGGAAATGCGGTTGGGCAGGGTGGTCGCGTACTGTTCCAACCCGACTTTGGCGAGCAAGGCCCGCGCCCGCCGCCGCCGTTCTTCTTTTGGCGTGTCGCAATAAACGAGCGGTAACGCCACATTGTCTTCCAGACTCATGCGCGGCAGCAGATTGAAACCCTGGAACACAAAACCCAACGCCTGCCCGCGCAGACGGGCGGTGGCGTCCTTGTCCATCTGCGCCACATCCTGCCCTTCCAGCGCATACGCGCCGGAAGTCGGGCGGTCGAGGCAGCCCAGAATGTTCATGAAGGTGGATTTGCCCGAACCGGAAGGCCCCATGATGGCGACAAATTCCCCGGCATGGATGGCGAGATTGACATCCTTCAATACGGGGAAAGGGCCTGCGGGCGTCTGGTAATCCTTGTATAGCCCAAGGATTTCGATGACGGGCGCGGGGATGGGCAGGGTCGTCATTATTTACGCCGCTCCCCTTGCGGGGAGGGTTGGGGAAAGCGTGGGGGGAGCATCTTGCTCCCCACAGACGGATGACAAACCCCGCACAAGGGGCGGGTTTCAAACCCGCTCGCCTGGGAGCGCCGGCGTCCCCGCCGGCGGGGTTGGCTTGGCGCGGAAAATCTTAAAACCGCCGGCGAGGACGCCGGCGCTCCCAGATGAAGGGTTACCCCTGATGAGCACAGAAAAGAGAGATTCATCAAAACGCCCTGAACTGCATCGACCCGCCGCTTGCCGCGCCCTTGCCGGTTTCGGCGATGCCGACCATCACCTTGTCGCCCGCCTTCAATTCGCCGCCGATGACAGCGGTGTTACGGTTATCGGTGATGCCCAACGTCACAATCATCGCCGTCGGTTTGCCTTCGCGCAGCACGTAGACCGTGCCCTTGCTCTGGTTTTCGGTAGCGCCCCCTGGCGGTCGACCTTGACCCCCATTGCCATTTCTGCGCGGACCGCCCCCCATGCCGGGACCACCCATGCCGCCGCCCGCGCCACTCAACACCCCGCCCGGCGCGCTTCTGGGTTTTTCTGCGGGCGCTGCGCCGTCTTCTGCCGATGGACGAAAGCGCAGCGCCGCGTTCGGCAGGAGCAGCGCGTCGTCGTTCTGCGCGACCGTGATATTCACATAGGCGGTCATGCCGGGCAGCAGGATTTGTTCAGGATTATCCACGCCCACCACCACGTTGTAAGTCACCACATTGGAAGTCGTCGTGGGATTTAACCGCACCTGCCGCACCTTGCCCCGAAAATTCCGGTCGGGGAAGGCATCAACGGTAAACGTCACCCGCTGCCCGACCTTGATATTGCCGACATCGGCTTCCGCGAAGGCGGAATCAATCTGCATTTGCGAGAGGTCTTGCGCGATTTTGAACAGGGTCGGCGTCTGGAAACTGGCGGCGACCGTCTGCCCCACATCAACCTGACGGTCGACCACCACGCCGGAAACCGGCGAACGGATGACCGTGTACCCCAGATTCGCCGCATCCTTGTCCGCCTGCGCTTCGACCTGCCGCACCTGCGCCTGCGCGCTCTTCAAGGCTTGCACCGACTGGTCGACTTCCTGTCTGGAGACATATTCCTGCGCGAACAGGGTTTGCATCCGGTCGGCATTGGCAAGCGCCAAATCCAGCGTCGCGTTGGCGCTCATCAGATTCGCCTTGCTCTGCCGCGCCTGCGCCGCGAGCATGGCGTCGTCCAGTTCCGCCAGAATCTGCCCCGCTTTGACTTCATCATTAAAATCCACATACAGCGCCTTGACGCTGGCGGAAACCTGCGTGCCGACATTGACCAGCGTCACCGGATTTAACGTGCCGTTGGCGGAAACCGTCTGGCGAATCTCGCCCGTCGCCAGTTCCGCGAATTTGTAGCGTTCTTCCGGCGTGCGCCCATCGTGGGTGAACCAGACATAAGCGCCGCCCGCCAGCGCGCCGATGGCGAGTAACAGGGCAAACGGTTTGAAGGGGATTTTTTTCATGGCGCGTTCCGAAGGGGCGGGGCGGTATTGGGGGAAGCAACAAAAGCAAATTCTTCGTCGAGCAGGTCTTTGTCCAGCACGCCCAAAGCGCGCGCCAGCGCGGCGCGGGCGATGTGCCAGTCATAGGCCGCCTGAATTTGCTGCATATGCGCGTCGGCGAGGGCGCTTTGGGCGTTCAACACATCCAGAATGTTGCCCACGCCGGATTGATAGCGCCCCAGCGTCACGCGGGCGGAAGCCTCGGCGCTCGCCAACAGGTCGGCGGCGGTAGAAAGGCTCTGGCTGGCCGTTTGCAAATCCTGCCACGTCTGCCACACATCCAGACTCACCTGCAAAGCGAGTTTTTCGCGGGCGGCGTCGCTTTCTTCCAACCGCGCTTGCGCGGCGCGAATCTGGTAACTGTTGGCGAAGCCGCTGAACAAGGGAATGTTGAGGGTGAGATTCAGACTGCCGCTATGACTGCTGCTCCGCTCATCGCCCAGCCGCGTAGACGAATAGGCAGGATTCGTAGAAAAATTGAGGCGCGGCAAGCCTTCCGAGCGCGCGGAGTCAATCGACGCCTCCGCCGCCTTGTAGCGGGCTAAAGCAGCCGCGAGGTCAGGGCGACGCAGCTTGGCGGCGTCAATGAACCGTTCCAGATTGGCTTCAAATTGTTGCGGTATGGCGTTGTTGGTCGCAATCAACGGCGCCGCCAGCGGAGCCAGCGTCATCGGACGCTGCGCGTCCAGCCCGATCACATTGGCGAGCAGCCCTTGCGCGTTCTTGAAATTCCCTTGAATACGAATGCGATTCAGGCTGGATTGCGAAAAAGCCGTCTGCGCTTGCAGTCGGTCGGCAGGCGTAGCGACGCCCGCCTGATAACGCGCCTCCGCCGCCTTGAAACTCTTTTGCGCCGCAGTCTCCGCCGCTGCCGCCGCTTCCACGGCGGCAGCCGTCGCGTGGACCCGATAAAACGCCTGCAAGGCTTCCAGAAACACCGCCTGACGGGTGACATCCTGATGGGCAATGGCGGCGTTCAACAACTGCCGACTGTTTTCCAGCCGCGCCGCCCGTCCGCCGAAATCGAACAACAGATAAGACAATGTGAGATTCCCCGTCCGCTGCCGCGACCAGTCCCGCTCGCCATCGCTCTTGCTGTACCGCCGATTGCCGCCCAGACTGGCGTCAATGTCCGGCAGATAAGCCGCCCTGGCAACCCCGACCAGACTGGCATCCACCTTGGCGGCAGCCCATGCCGCGCGGGTCTGCGGATTATGGCAAAGCGCCAGATCAATCACATCCGGGAGCGAGAGCGGTGCATCCCCCGAAACAATCGGCGCATTCGGCTCGGAACAAGGCGCGACCACCCCCGCTTCCACACCGAAAGGATCAGGAGCGGCGTGTAGCGGGGCTGCACAGGCAAGACACAACAAGAGGGGAAGGCAACGACGGGCGATGAACACGGATGGCATTAAAATCAAAAAGAGGCGGCAAGTATAGCGGCTTCAAAAAACAAAAGGCAGCAAGCAAATTGTTAGAAAAGGTTACCGCTTCGGACGCCGCGTTACCATATGTTTCCAGCGGTCGTTGGGGGGGGTATGTCGTTCGTAGGGGAGCGATGGCTTCACATGCCCGACACAGATGTAGGGGCACGGCGGTGCCGTGCCCTGTGGCGGCAAAGCCTCCCCTGATGACTGTCACCTGACCTCTGATCCCTGATGTCGGGCACATGAAACGTGCCCGACCTGCAAACCCCCATCACACAAAACTCAATGTCGCGTTTCTTCCTCATCCTCCTCGCCATGCACATGCCCATGCGCGATTTCTTCATCGCTTGCGGGGCGCACGGCGGTGACGGTGCAGGTAAAAATCAACGCCGCGCCCGCCAGGGGATGATTACCATCCAGCACCACCTTGCCATCGGCAATCTCGGTGACGCGATAAATCACAAAATCATCCTCATCATCCGAACTCTCCGGCCCGCCCTCAAATTGCATCCCGACTTCCAGTTCCTTCGGAAACTGCTTGCGTGGCTCGACCTGCACCAACTCCGCGTCATACTCGCCAAACGCTTCATCGGGCTGCAACTTGACGACCACCGTTTCCCCCACGCGCTTCTCGTGCAGGGCTTCCTCGATTTTGGGAAAAATGTCGTCGTAACCGCCATGCAGATATACGAGCGCCTCGCGCCCCTCGTCGACCACTTCGCCCTCCGGGTTGGTGACGTTATATTCCAGGGTGACGACGGTATTTTTGATGACTTGGGCGCTCATGAGATCATTCCTTGCCGAAGGCGAAAGCGGTACGATTGCAAAAGTCAGGATTCTAGCAGGATGGCTCGAAAATGAGGTGTCCCACGTCAGGGCAATCGCACCAAGAAATTAGCAACAGGCCTTCAGGCCTGTCGGTCAAACGTATTTGGGAAGGGGTTTGCATCCCCTCCCCAAATGGTCGCCGAAACCCCGGCCGTAAGAAAGGGGTTTGGCTCCCCCCGCCCTAAAGGGCGGGGTTTCAACCAGAGTTAGTTTTACGATGAATTTTGAAGTGTTAAGCGCCCGCCCGGGAGCGATGGCGTCCTCGCCATCGTGCGACGGCAAGACGCCGTCGCTCCCAAAATTCCCCTTCATTGGCGGGGTGCCCGCAGGGGTGGGTGGTTGTTTCTACGATCCCGCCCACCTGACAGGATATGGCGGATTCCAGAATGAAGTGCAACCCCCCACTTTCTGGCAGGGTGTCGAATGAAAAAAGATTACGAACACATAGCGGCGGACGAAAGAAATGAGATTCAGCGCGGGTTGAATCTTGGCTTGAGTTGCCGCGCGATCGTGCAGGAGCCGCTACCCGAGCGCGGTGCCGCAGTGGGGCAAGAAAGTCACGCCCAAATTCACCGCTGTTTGACTGCGTGTGCGATCTGCTTGAACAAAGCTGGTCGCCGCAGCAAATTGCAGGCAGACTGCGACACATGCACCCTGACAAACCCGACTGGCACATCGCTCATGAAACCATTTACTGCGCGCTTTACGCCTTGCCGTGTGGCGAGTTGCGCCGCGAGCTGATCG
>BNUD01000024.1 GCA_025997095.1 Betaproteobacteria bacterium
ATGACGTGGGGGGGGGTTGTCATCAGTCTGGGCGCGCTCTTCGACCCCGCCCTACCAAATGCCATCGTCGTGCGCCAGACGGCGTATTTGATTGCCGGATTAATAGTAGCGGGAGCATCCTGCTCCCGAATGTGTGAAATGGGGAGCAGGCTGATCCGCAAGGCAGGAATTGTTATGCCATCGACGTTATGCGTCACCCTGCGCCCATAACCCAGGGCATTCACATGAACGCCACGATACTCGGTTCATTCGTCAAGTTTCTGGGCAGCGTCGTCTATTTGTCGTTTTTTGTCATCCTGTTTCTTTACGTTTTTTTTCCTGTACTGCTCAACATTATTTTTATGGTCATCTTTTATCTCGTCGTTGCCGGGCAGTTAAAGGAACAAAAAATCACCATGAAACAGTCGCTTTTCCGGTTTTCGTTATTTGCGCTCATGGAACCCGTTGTCACCGTCATCGCTTCTCACCTCTGGATCATGGGCGGCATCAATGTCCAGAGTTTCACCAAAGAACCCCGTCTTCTGTTTGCGCTCTGTTTTGCCTTTAACCTGCTGTTTGTCTTACTTGCCGCGCTGCGTTTCAAATGCCTGACCCGTCGCGCCCTGAAACCCGGACAACCCACATAACATGATCACTACCCTCTGGATTCCCTTTACGGTCGGCATTTTGGGCGGCGCGCATTGCTTCGGCATGTGCGGCGGCATTGTCGGCGCCATTTCCATGGGAAGCAAAGCGCCGCGTTTTTCGCTGCACCTCGCCTACAACTTCGGACGCATCACGTCCTATGCCCTGGCGGGCGCGGTGGCGGGGGCGGTGGGCGCGGGCGGCATGGCAGTTGCCGCGCAGCAGCCCGTGCGGATTGCCCTGCTCGTTTTCGCCAATCTGATGCTACTGGCAATGGGGCTGTATCTGATGGGCGCAACCCGCGCGCTCATCTGGATTGAAAAACCAGGGCGTCGCCTGTGGCAACACATTCAACCGTGGAGCCAGCATTTTCTGCCAGTGCGGGGCGTCCGTCAGGCGTTTCCGCTGGGGCTGATTCTGGGCTGGCTGCCCTGCGGTCTCGTCTACAGCGTGCTGGCGACCGCGCTGAGCGCCGGTTCGCCGCAGGCGGGGGCGCTCACCATGCTGGCTTTTGGTCTGGGGACTTTGCCCAACCTGCTGCTGGCGGGCTTTTTGTTATCCGGCTTTCGCGCCTATGTACAAGCCCGTTTTACGCGCCTGCTGGCGGGATTACTGATTTTTGCCTACGGTTTGTATGGTCTTTATCGGGCGTTTGTTTTCGGTTCCATGTTGTAATATCCCCTCTCCCCTTGCGGGGCACCCTCCCCCACAAGAGGGAAGGGGTTTTTCTCTCAGGATTCGCATGAAACAACTGGAACTCCCCATTTCCGGGATGCATTGCGCATCCTGCGCCGCCCGGCTCGAAAAAGCGTTAAACGCCCTCTCCGGCGTGACCGCCCATGTCAATTTCGCCAGCGAAAAAGCCAGTGTTGCCCTGGATGAAGGCGCCGGAGCCAAAGCAACCGAAGTCGTCGCTGCCATCGAAACAACGGGGTTCGGCGTGGTCGCGCAAACCCTGGAACTGGCGATTGGCGGGATGCATTGCGCCGCCTGCGCCGCCCGCATTGAAACGGTTTTGAACAAACTGCCCGGCGTCGAAGCCAGCGTCAATCTCGCCAACGAGCGCGCCAGAATTCGCTGGCAGCCGGGTGTCGCCTGCGAGCCAGACATCATCCACGCCATCGAACAGGCGGGATTTCAAGCCAGCCGCACGGAAAACCGCTCGCAGGAAGCCGAAAAAGCCCGCAAAGACGCGCTCTGGCAGGCGGAATGGCGACGCTTTCTGATGGCGCTCGTCCTCACCCTGCCGCTTGTCGGGCAGATGCTGTTCATGTTTTTTGCCCCCGCCGGACACGGGCAGGAGTCCCCGCACGAACTGCCCCGTCTTCTGCAACTTCTGCTCGCCACGCCAGTGCAATTCTGGATCGGCGCGCGCTTTTACACGGGCGCGTGGAAATCCCTGAAAGGCGGCGGCGCCAACATGGATGTGCTGGTCGCGCTGGGCACCACGGCGGCATGGGCGCTTTCCGCCCATGTCACCCTCTTTGGCGACTTGCGTCAGCATGTTTATTTCGAGGGCGCGGCGGCGGTCATCACGCTGGTGCTGCTGGGCAAGCTGATGGAGACCCGCGCCAAGGCGCGCACCTCGGAAGCCCTGGAGAGCCTCGTGCGCCTGCAACCGCGCACCGCCCGCATCGAACGACCGGAACGTGGCGGCGAACTCATGGAAATTCCCGTCGAAACCCTCATCCCCGGCGACATTTTCATCGTCCGCCCCGGCGAAGCCGTGCCAGTGGATGGCGAAGTCATTGACGGAGATTCCGCCGTGGACGAGGCTTTGCTGACCGGCGAAAGTATGCCCATCCGCAAGCGCGCCAAAGCGACGGTGTATGCCGCCACCCACAATGGCGAAGGCATGTTGCGCTGCCGTGCCACCGGCGTGGGTGAAACCACCCTGCTGGCGGGCATCATCCGCCTCGTTGCCGAAGCGCAAGGCTCAAAGGCTCCGGTGCAGCGATTGGTCGACCGCATCGCCGCCGTCTTCGTTCCGACCGTCTGCGCCATCGCGCTGTTCACCTTCGCAGGCTGGATTCTGGCGGGCAGCGATTTTGCCCACGCCCTCATCAACGCCGTCGCGGTGCTGGTCATCGCCTGCCCCTGCGCGCTGGGACTGGCGACGCCGACCGCCATCATGGTCGGCACGGGGCAAGGCGCAAAAGCGGGCATCCTGATTCGTAACGCCGAGGCGCTGGAACGCGCTGAAAAACTCGGCATCCTCGCGTTGGACAAAACCGGCACGCTGACCTTGGGCGCGCCGCAAGTCACCGATATTGTGCCGCTGGCAAAAGAAGTTGATGCCGCCCGCCTCTCCACCCTCGCAGCCCTACTGGAACGCGGCTCGGAACACCCGCTGGCGCGCGCCATCCTCGCTCTGCCCGCCGCGCAAAATACGCCCCCCGCCCACATCGAGGATTTTCAGGCGCACACAGGCTACGGCGTCGCCGCCAGAATCAACGGACGCCTGCTGCGTCTGGGCACGCCGCAGTGGGCGCTCGCTGACCCTGACAACATCGCGCCCCAACTCGCCCGCTTGCAGGACGCGGGCAAAACCGTCGTGGCGTTGGCGGACTGGAACAATCCCGAACAGGTGCAGCCACTCGGCATTTTCGCCATTGCCGACCCGCTCAAACCCGGCGCCCCCGCCGCCCTCAAACGCCTCTCCGCCAGAGGTGTGCGCCTCATCATGCTCACGGGCGACAACCAACGCACGGCAGCCGCCATCGCCGCAGCTTCCGGCGTGGATGAATTTCAGGCAGGCGTATTGCCCGCAGGCAAAGCCGCCGCCATCACCCGCCTGAAAGCCGCTGGCGGCGTGGTCGGCATGGCGGGCGACGGCGTAAACGACGCCCCGGCGCTTGCCGCCGCCGACATCAGTTTTGCGATGGGCAAAGGCTCCGACGCCGCCATCAAAACTGCCGACATCACCCTGATGCGAAACGACCTCGGCGCACTCGCGGATGCGCTGGACTTATCCCGCGCCACCTTAAGCAAAATCCGGCAAAACCTCTTTTTCGCCTTTATTTACAACATCATCGGCATCCCCTTGGCCGCCTTCGGCTTTTTGAACCCCGTCGTCGCGGGCGCGGCAATGGCCATGTCTTCGGTTTCGGTGGTGGGGAATTCGTTGCGGTTGAGAAATTGGCGGGCAAAGGGATGAAACATGATTTTTGAATGGGTCAGAACCGTCATTATTCTGCCGATGAACGTTCTGGTGATGATTCCGGCGCTACTGCTCTATTGTACGGGCTATCACTGGATACAAAACCATCCGCTATGGCTCGGCATCGGTGGCGTTTTGTTTGTTTTCGGACTTTTTCTTGCCGGATGGACCATGCGCCTTTTTGCGACAAAAGGCCAAGGCACGGCAGCGCCCTGGAATCCGCCCAAAAAACTGGTCGTGTCGGGAGCATATTGTTATATGCGAAATCCGATGATCAGCAGCGTTTTGACGATCCTGATTGCCGAAACCCTGCTCCTGAATTCAGGATGGATTTTCGTCTGGTTTGTGCTGTTTTTCATCATCAACACGATTTATTTTCCGCTTTTTGAAGAAAAGGAACTGGAAAAACGCTTTGGTGAATCCTATCTCGAATACAAACGCAACGTCCCCCGCTGGATTCCGCGATTGAGCGCGTGGCGCAACGAACCCGTTGAAAGCAAGTGCAGCCCGGACATGTAGGGTGGCAGCGGGTTTCGACGAAGCGAAGCGACGGCAAAAGCGCAGCGCCTTCCACCATTCGGCGGTTCATCGCGCACATCACCCATTTGTCGGCTCTTGGCTGTGTGCGCGAACACAGGTTTGATGGTGGATAACACTGCGCTCATCCACTCTACGGATGTCCGCGCTACGCTCAATACCATCCTTGCAACACCCATTCTCAAACGGGCGGTTCGCGAACCGCCCCTACAATCGTTCATCAAGCCTCGTAGGTGGGCACACGAAGCATCCCCGACATGCGGTAAAATTCCCCCTTTCGTCTGCACGGGTTTACCGCTTCGCGTGCAGTCCCTTACCCCTTTTTGGAGTCCGCATGAGCCACGCCAGTCATATTACACTTTCACGCTATCTGATTGAAAAACAACGGGAAAAGCAACTGATTCCGGCTGATTTGCGTTTGTTGATTGAGGTGGTGGCACGGTCTTGCGTGCATATTGCCGTCACCATCGGCAAGGGGGCGTTGGGGGGCGCGCTGGGGGAAGCGGGGAGTGAGAACATTCAGGGGGAGGCGCAGAAGAAGCTGGATGTCATTTCCAATGAAATTTTGCTGGATGCCAATGAATGGGGCGGGCATCTGGCGGCGATGGCGTCCGAGGAGATGCCTTTGCCGCGCCTGATTCCGCATCGTTATCCGCAAGGGGAATATCTGTTGTTGTTTGACCCGCTGGATGGGTCTTCCAATATCGACGTGAATGCGTCCATCGGCACCATTTTTTCGGTGTTGAAGTGCCCGGATGGGGTGGATATGTCGAGCGAGGCGGCGGCGGAGCAGGCGTTTTTGCAGCCGGGGACGGCGCAGGTGGCGGCGGGCTACGCCATTTATGGCCCGACGACGTTGCTTGCGTTGACGGTGGGCGATGGCGTTGCCTTGTTCACGCTCGACCGCGAGTCGGGGGCGTTTGTGCTCACGCAGGAAAAGTTAACCATTCCGGCGGAGACCAGCGAATTCGCGGTGAATATGTCCAATCAGCGTCATTGGGAAGCGCCGGTGCAGCGTTATGTGGCGGAGTTGCTGCAAGGTCGGGAAGGCGTGCGCGGGCGGGATTTTAATATGCGCTGGGTGGCGGCGATGGTGGCGGATGTGCATCGCATCCTGATTCGCGGCGGCGTGTTCATGTATCCGCAAGATGCGCGCACCCGTGAAAAAGGCGGCAAATTGCGGCTGATGTATGAGGCGAACCCGATGGCATGGTTGATTGAGCAGGCGGGCGGCGCCGCCAGTACCGGACGGGCGCGGATTCTCGACCTGGCGCCTGCCAAACTGCATCAGCGCGTGCCGGTGATTCTGGGGGCGAAGCACGAAGTCGAACGCCTCGTCAGCTACCACGCCAAGCCAGACGAATAAGCGCCTATGTCCACCCGTCATCCCATTATTGCCATTACAGGTTCTTCCGGCGCGGGCACGAGTACCGTGCGGCAGGTGTTTGAAAGCATGTTCCGGCGCGAGGGCGTCAATGCCGCCATCATTGATGGCGACAGTTTTCATCGTTACGAACGCGCCGCGTTGCGGCGTATGAATGAAGCGCGGGCGGGCAATGGCGAGCTGCGTTTTTCCCTGTTCGGACCGGAAACCAATCTGTTTTCCGAATTGGAGAATCTGTTTCGCACCTACGCCGAAACCGGCACGGGGCAGCGTCGCTATTATCTGCATGACAAGGAAGAAGCCGACCGCCACGGGCAGACGCCCGGCACTTTCACACCCTGGGAAGCTTTACCGCCGGACACCGACCTGCTCTTTTACGAGGGCTTGCATGGCGCGGTGCGGACGCCGGAAGTCGATGTGGCGCGGCATCCCGATTTGCTCATCGGCATCGCGCCGGTGGTCAATCTGGAGTGGATACAGAAAATTCACCGCGACACCCGTATGCGCGGCTATTCCCGCGAGGCGGTGATGCAGACCATCCTCGCGCGGATGCCGGATTATGTGCATTACATCGTGCCGCAGTTTGAACTCACGCACATCAATTTTCAGCGGGTGCCGCTGGTGGATACGTCCAATCCCATCATCGCCCGCAGCATTCCCGAAGATGGTGAATCTCTGGTGGTCATCCGCTTTGCCGACCCAAGAGGTGTAGACTTCCCTTACCTGCTCTCCATGATCAAAGATTCATTCATGAGCCGCGCCAACACCATCGTGATTCCCGGCGACCGACAGGATTTGGCGATGCAACTGATTTTCACGCCGCTCATCTGGCGGCTGATGGCGCGGAAAGGGCATCCAGACTAAACGTGCGGCGTAAAAGCACGGCATCGGGAGAACCAACATGCAAGCGCCAACCCTGGCCAATACCTTATTGCTGGTTGATGAGGAAACCGGCGTCCTGAACGCCCTCTGCCACCTGTTAGGGCAGGGTGGTTACAACATTCTTTCAGCGGACAGCGGCAAAGCCGGGCTGCGAATCCTGCGTGAACAGACGGTGGATGTCATCCTGAGCGAACAGCACATGAGCGGAATGAGCGGCGATGAATTTTTGCATCAGGCAAAAATACTCCAGCCCGACAGCGTGCGGATGCTGCTCACGGGCGACCAGGAAATCCAGAGCGTCGCCCGCACGGTCAATAAAGGCTCGGTCTACAAATTTCTTACCAAGCCCTGGAATGACGAACAACTCCGCGCAACCGTCGCCGAAGCCTTCGTCTACAAGGGGCTTTGCGACCACAATCGGCATCTCGCGCAGACGCTTGCCGAAACCAATCAAAAGCTGTTTGAAAACAACCAGCATTTGCAGCAACTTCTGGAAGAAAAACAGTATCGAATCCAGCTTGGCGAAAAGGTGGTGAAGGTTTTGCACGAAGTCACCCAGCTTGTGCCCCTGCCCCTTTTGGGCGTTGACGACAATGGCATGGTCGCTTCCGCCAACGAAGCGGCGCAAAAACTCTTTGGCGCTCACGCGCTGTTACTGGGCGGTCAAATCAGCACCCTGCTGTCGCCAAAACTGCTGCAACACATCATGCAAAATGAGGGTGACGAAAAAGACGTGGACATTCCGCCCTTCATCGCCGCCGACGGCAAGCTCTATAACCTGCGCTGTCGCACTCTGGGGCTGCGCTCACAGGCGAGCGGCAAACTCATCATTTTCATGCCGCAAAATAATGACTGAACCCAATCCCGAACACATCGCCGCGTTAAACCGACGCTTCGCCCAACTGGGCGAACATTCCGGCGCGCGCGCGCTCTGCACAATGCTCACGCATTACCGCCTGCATCAACCTGAAACACCACCGAAATCCGCGCCCGATACCCTTGCTCCGTGCGCCTCGCCCCCTGTTCCATCCGTAACCCCCTTGCTTGACGCGGGCAAAGTGCAAGAAGCGATTGCCCGTATGCCCGACCTGCCGCCACTGATTGCCGAATTGCTCAAAGGTTTTACGCACGCGGAACAGTTGAATATCTCCGTCGTCACCCAACACCTGTCCACTGACCAGGGGCTGGTGCTGCGTATCCTGCGAATCGCCAATTCCTCTTTTTACGGGCTTTCTGGGCAGGTTAAAAGCCTGGACGACGCCATCCAGATTCTCGGTTTGCGTGCCGTGTATACCCTGGCGCTGAATGTCGCCATGATGGGCGCGCTACCGCAACCGCCCTGCGCCGGTTTCAATCTCAACTATTTCTGGCAACACTCCGTGGCCGTCGCCATCACCGCCCGCGAACTGATCGGACTCCACCACCAGACGCCGGATACCGCCTTTACCAATGGGCTGCTGCACGACATCGGGCAGATTATTCTCGCCCTCTGCTTTCCTGACGAATATCAAACCATGCTGGATTACGAAAACGCCACCTCCGCTGCCCGCTATCGGATGGAGCGCGCCGTATTGGGCATCGACCACGCCCAGGCGGGCGCCATGCTGGCGCGGCAATGGGGGCTGCCGGAAGAACTTTCCGCCGCCATCGCCGGACACCACGCGCCACCGGACGATGGCAGCGTCGACGCGATGCACCTTGCCGATGTTCTCGCGCACGCGCTGGACAAATGTCCCTCCGGCAACCGCGCCATCCCGCATCTGGATGAAGACGCATGGATGCGCCTGAATCTCGACGAAGAACACCTCTTTCCCGTCCTCACCCGACTGGAGGGCAGCTTTGAAGAAACCTGCAAGGCGCTGCTGTACGGCTAGAACCCACCACGCATCATGCATGAAATGGCGCGCATGTTCGGTGCCATTGCGAGGCGCAGAGCAACGCGGCAATCCATGTGGCGCATAGTGGGGGGAGCATCCTGCTCCCCACAAACTGCTGACAAACCCCCGCGTCATTGCGAGGAGCGTAGCGACGCGGCAATCTTGGCGACCAGAGAGATTGCCACGTCGCTACGCTCATAGCAATGACGGCGAGCATAAGTTTCTCGTAGGTTGGGTAAGCGAAGTTGAACCCGACACTGATCCGTCAATCTGGTCATCCGCCCGGTATCTGGCAGGTTGCGCGCGGTGAATCGCCAATGTCGGGTTCTTCCTGCGGCTTACCCAACCTACAGGCTGAAACCTTGCCTGGATTGCCACGTCGCTACGCTCCTCGCAATGACGAAATGGGGGGGAGCAGGATGATCCTGCCAGACTGATGACAACAAACCTTGCCTGGGAGCGCCGACGGCACCAAAGGCAGTTTCAAGATTTCCCGCGCGGCGCCGTCTGCTTCAATCCCGGAAGTTGCCATAACGAATGGGGAAATCCGTAATGCTTTTCGTCACCAGCGCGATGGCGGCTTGCAGGTCGTCGCGTTTTGCGCCCTGCACCCGCACTTCGTCGCCCTGAATGGAGGCTTGCACCTTGATTTTGCTGTCTTTGATCAGTTTGACGATTTTTTTCGCAAGGTCGCTCTCAATCCCGCTTTTGATTTTCAGTTCCTGCTTCACCTTGTTGCCGGAAACTTTTTGCACGGCTTGCTGATCCAGGCGTTTGACGCTTTCTTTTTCCTTTTTTTCCATCGCCGGAAAAAGGATGTCTTTGATCTGGTCAAGCTGAAAATCGGAATCGCCGTGCAGGGTGATGGTTTTGTTTTTTTCGTCCAGTTCCACTTTGGCGGCGGTGCCCTTGAAATCGTAGCGGTTATCAACCTGGCGCGTGGCGACATCCACGGCGTTTTTCAAGGCGTCCATGTCGGCTTCGGAAGTAAAGTCAAATGAGGGCATCTTCTTTCCTTTAGCCGTAGTAGCAAACGTAATGATACGGTTCGCCGGAAACTTCAATATCGAAGCTGGAATTGCCGGGGGCGTTGAAAGATTCGCCCGCGCCGTAGCTTTTCCATTCCGTTTCGCCTTGCAGCCGCACGCGGCACGCGCCAGCAACGGTTTCCATTACTTCCGGCGCGCCAGTGTTAAAGGTGAGCGTGGACGGCAGAATCACGCCGATGGTTTTTTTGGAGCCGTCGGCAAACAGCACGGTGTGGCTGACGCATTTGCCGTCAAAATAGACATTGCCCGCTTTCAGTACGGAAACATTGTCGAAAGAATCGTTTTTATTCGTCATGGGTAAAAACCTGTTGAATGACAGGGCGACCACCTGGGTCGCCCTTTTTGAAGAAAGAGGACAAGCCCCGTTTATTTTTGCTTCTTCGCCTTCAGATTGGCGGCAATCCGCAAACGCAGCGCGTTTAACCTGATGAAACCGGCGGCGTCCTTCTGGTCGTAAGCGCCCGCGTCATCCTCGAAGGTGGCGATGGTGGAATCAAACAGGGAATCCGTTTTGGAATCGCGCCCCGCGACAATGACATTGCCCTTGTAGAGTTTCAGACGCACATTGCCGTTTACGTTCTGCTGGGTGTAATCAATCAAGGCTTGCAGCGCATGACGTTCAGGACTCCACCAGTAGCCGTTGTACACGAGGCTGGCGTAGCGCGGCATGAGGTCATCCTTCAAGTGGGCGGCTTCGCGGTCGAGGGTCACGGATTCGATGGCGCGGTGCGCCTTCAACAGAATCGTGCCGCCGGGGGTTTCGTAGCAGCCCCGCGACTTCATGCCCACGTAGCGGTTTTCCACGAGGTCAAGGCGACCGATGCCATGCTTGCCGCCCAGTTTGTTCAAGGTCGCCAGCAGTTCGTGCGCCTTCAGGCGTTGCCCGTTGATGGCGACCAGATCGCCACGCTCAAAGTCCAAATCGACGTATTCAGCCTGGTCGGGCGCGTTTTCCGGCGAAACCGTCCAGCGCCACATTTCTTCTTCCGCTTCCGCCGACGGGTCTTCCAGATGGCGACCTTCGTAGGAAATGTGCAGCAGGTTGGCGTCCATCGAATAAGGCGAACCGCCCTGTTTGTGCTTCATTTCCACGGGAATGCCATTTTTTTCGGCATACGCCAGCAATTTTTCCCGCGAGAGCAAATCCCATTCGCGCCACGGGGCGATGATTTTGATGCCGGGCTTCAAGGCATAAGCGCCGAGTTCAAAGCGCACCTGATCGTTACCCTTGCCGGTCGCGCCGTGCGAAATGGCATCCGCGCCGGTTTTTTCCACAATCTCGATCAGCCGCTTGGCAATCAGCGGGCGGGCGATGGAGGTGCCGAGCAGGTATTCGCCTTCGTAGAGTGTGTTGGCGCGGAACATGGGAAAGACGAAATCGCGCACAAATTCTTCGCGCAGGTCGTCGATGAAAATGTTTTCCGGCTTGATGCCGAACTTCAGCGCCTTCTCCCGAGCCGGTTCCAGCTCCTCCCCCTGCCCCAGATCGGCGGTGAACGTCACCACTTCACACTGGTAGGTGTCCTGCAACCACTTGAGGATTACCGAAGTATCCAGCCCGCCAGAGTAGGCGAGCACTGCTTTTTTAACGTCGCTCATGAGTCAACCTGTCGATTTAGTCGGGCACGTGCCCGGATTTTGCAAAAGCGTGGAGTTTACCACTACGGTACTGGATGGGTAGCAGGCTTTTGGCAGGACGCGCCCTTACCGGACACCACAGGGCGGTTCACGAACCGCCCCTGCATCCCTCAAATGAGATGACGTGGCAAATCGAACGCTGGAAGCGCCAGCGGGAACGCCGATGCGCCCGGATTTCATAACCCGCCCTTGAAAGCGCGATCAAGGATGGCGGGAAGCAGTGCGTCCAACTCGGCGGCAGTTTCGGCTTGTAGCTGTTTCAGGGCGTCGACTTGCGCTTGCAAGGCATTCAGTTCGGCTGTTCGGAATCTTTGATCTCAAGAGAAGTATCGAGGAGCTTCCCAGCAGGGTTGGTTACTCTGCTGTAATGTTTGCGTCATTTCCCATTTCCATCGGCATCGCCTCTTATTATTCGTTCAGTGCATTCCATTTCCTGCGGAGGCTTCACCAAGAATATGATGATCGCTCATTTTCCGCCGCTGTAACTGCACTACTTCTCTTCTTGCGGGTGTTCTATTTTTGGATCGCTGTGCTGACAGCGGTGATCATCCTTGTCATGGTTTTGCCTGTCTACTAGGGTTCCGGTTCAGCCGCTTCCAGTTCCAGCGTCACTTTTCCATCGGAATCAAGCAGGTACAGCGTTTGCCCTTTGATTTGCCAGCTTTCGACTTGCGCCAATGCCTTGAGAAAAGCGTCTTCCAGCGTGGCTGCATCGCCGATGCAGGCCATTTTGGTGCTGGCGATTTGATCGAAGAAGAGTTCGGCGTCTGTCACCTCCTCTGCCATCTGATAAGCGCCCAGGATGCGGTTGCAGCCGCCGAAGCCGGAAAAGCGTCCGTTGGTGTCCAGCCGCAGTTGGGCGGGTTTGGGGGGCAGGGTTTGGGGCGCGCCCTCTTGATTGACCAGGCGCACGAGGTTCCAGGTCATGCCTTGCAGCGGGGTGTCGGGCTGGCGGGTCAGGGTGTAGTTGAATTGGGAGACAATGGGTTGCCCTTGTCTATCCAGCAGGCTTAATTGGTCTTCCGCCGCCTGAAACGCGAAATTCTCCACGCCGTCATCGTTCAGGTAAACCTTGTCGCCTTCCCCCAGACGCCAGAAGCCAGTGAGTTCTTCCACGCCCTTGTCCAGATAAGTCAGGCGCAGGCGATAGCGTTGATTGGCGTTCAGGACGAGATGCCAGCGTTGCCCGACACAATCGGCGCAGGGCAGGTCGCCCGCGTAAATTCCGGCAAGCGCCGCCATTTCATCGGAACCGGTTTGCGCTGCGGCTTCCGGCAAGGGGGAGGTCTGTTCGGCAATCGGCTGTAAAGAGGTACACGCGGCAAGCGTACAGAACGAGCAGGTCAAAATGAGTTTCTGAAGGGTAGACATGAAGACTCCTTGAACGAGGGAGATTACGAATTTCCTGTTTTCAGGCTGGGCAGGGTGATGTGCCAGCGAATCGCCGCGAGGCGAATGAGAATGACGACGCCCATGCCGAGAAAGCTCGAAGCGACGTAACCCAAACCCAACTCCTGCATGACAATCATGGCGACCGCGCCCAGCCAGGCGGCAGTCGCGTAGAGTTCGCTGGTAAACACGAGGGGCATTTCGTTGGCGAGCACGTCGCGCAGAAGTCCGCCGAAAACGCCGGTGATGACGCCCATCAGGCTGGCGACCAGCCAGGGCGTCTGGAATTGTAATCCGATTTGCGTGCCGACGACGGTAAACAGCGCCAGCCCCATTGCGTCGGGCAGCAGAAAGAGTTTTGCGGGCAGCCTCCAGCGGCGGGCGAGAAAGAAGGTCATGACGGCAGCGGCGATGGTGGCAATCAGGTAGGTTTGGTCGGCAATCCAGAACACTTTTCGGTCAAGCAGCAGGTCGCGCACCGTGCCGCCGCCCAGCGAAGCGGCGATGCCGGCGGTGATGGCGCCGAACAGGTCGATATGCTTGCGTCCGGCTTCGAGCACACCGGTTGCGCCGCAAACGACGGAAGCGGCGATGCCCAGCCCATACAGCAGGGTGTCTACGCTGATGCCGTGCACGGTGACGCGCCTTTAACCATTACGCGCCCCTGACCTTTTCCCGCATCAGACGCTGTTTTTCTCGCGCCCAGTCTTTTTCCTTGGCGTCTTCGCGTTTGTCGTGCTGTTTCTTGCCCTTGGCAAGCCCGATTTCCACCTTGATGCGCCCGCGTGTGTAGTGCAGGTCGATGGGCATGAGGGTGTATCCGGCGCGTTCGACCTTGCCGATGAGTTTCATGATTTCGTTTTCGTGCAGGAGCAGTTTTCTTGTTCGCACGGGGTCGGGATGAATGTGTGTGGAAGCGGTGGGCAGGGGCGTGACGTGCATCCCCAGAAGCCAGATTTCACCCCGCTTGACGAGCACGTAGGCCTCCTTGATTTGCACCCGTCCGGCGCGGATGGATTTGACCTCCCAGCCTTCGAGCGCCAGTCCGGCCTCGTACTTTTCCTCGACGAAATAGTCGTGAAAGACTTTTTTGTTGTTGGCGATGCTCATAATGCGGTGCGATTCCGGTGTGATTCCTTTAGAATCGCGGATTCTAACAAGGATTCGACGAAAGTATGGCGCTGGTCGAAAAATCAGTCCTGATCGCGCATTCGGCGCAGCAAATGTTTGAACTGGTCGACCGCTGCGAGGATTACCCGCAATTCCTGCCCTGGTGCAGTCGCACGGAGTGCCGCTTGCGTGATGAAACAATCACGGTGGGTACGCTGCACATCGACTACCACGGCATCAAGGCGCATTTCACGACCGAGAACACAAAGGAATTTCCCGCTGCCATGCTCATCCGCCTGGTTGATGGTCCGTTCAAAAAACTGGAAGGAAGCTGGAATTTCAAGGCCTTGCGCGAAGATGCCTGCAAGATCGAGTTCCGCCTGCACTACGAATTTTCCAGCAAACTGTTCGAGAAGGTGATCGGACCGGTGTTCAGCCGCATCGCCAATACCTTCGTGGAAGCCTTCGTGCAACGCGCAGAGCAGGTTTATGGAGCCAAAACATGAGTGACACGATGAACGTGGAAATCGTCTATGCCCTGCCGAACCGGCAGGAGTTGATTCAACTGGAATTGCCACAGGGCAGCACGGTGAGCGATGCGGTACTGGCTTCCGGTCTCCCGCAAAAATACCCGGACATCGACCCGCAAAAGGGTAAATTCGGGATTTTTTCCAAACTCGCCAAGCCGGACGCCACCCTGCGCGAGCGCGACCGGGTGGAGATTTATCGCCCACTGATTGCAGACCCGAAAGCCGTCCGTGCCGCCCGCGCCGCCGAAGGCAAGACGCTGAAAAAGCACGAAACCAATTAAGGTCTGGCAAGGTTTTTTCCCGCTTCCCCTTGCATGGTAGACTACCTGCCCCCTTCATCTTCCCTCCCCCACCATTATGACCACCCTCGCAAAAACCCTGGAATCCACCATTGAAAAACTCATTTTCTGGAGCCGCTGGCTGCAAGCGCCCCTGTATCTGGGCTTGATCGTCGCCCTGGGCGTGTATGCCGTCCATTTCTTTGGCGAACTCTCTCATCTCGTCATGGGCGCGGGCGTGCAGAGCGAAAACGATGTCATGCTGCTGGTGTTGGGCTTGATCGACGTGGTGATGATCGCCAACCTCCTGATTATGGTCACCATCGGCGGGTATGAAACCTTTGTCTCCCGCCTGAATCTGGATGACCATCCAGACCAGCCGGAATGGCTCTCGCACGTCAATGCGGGCGTCCTGAAAATCAAGCTCTCTACCGCCATCATCAGCATCTCTTCGATTCACCTCTTGAAAACCTTCATCAACGCAAGCAACCCCGCAACCGCGCCAGAGCCTGCAAACTGGCAGGCGCAGGTGTTCATTCACCTGACCTTCATCGTTTCCGCACTGGCGATGGCCTATACCGACAAGCTGATGTACCAGTCCGCGCAGTTGAGCAAAAACAGCCACTAACCCGCCGCGCCCCCCAAAAAACGCCAGGAGACCCTCATGTCCACCATCCGTCAGGACGACCTGATTTCGTCCATCGCCGACGCTTTTCAGTTCATCAGCTACTACCACCCCAAGGATTTCATTGACGCGATGGGCGAAGCCTGGCGGCACGAGGCATCGCCCGCCGCCAAAGACGCCATCGCCCAGATTCTCACCAATTCCCGCATGAGCGCCGAAGGTCATCGTCCGCTTTGTCAGGATACCGGCATCGCCGTCGTGTTTTTGAAAGTGGGCATGGAGGTGCGCTGGGAGGCGACGCGCTCCGTGCAGGAGATGATCGACGAAGGCGTGCGCCGCGCCTACCAGAACCCGGACAACAAACTGCGAGCCTCGGTGCTGCAAGACCCTGCGGGCAAACGTCAAAACAGCCGCGACAACACGCCTGCCGTGGTGCATTACGAAATTGTTCCGGGGGACGGCGTGGAGGTCATCTGCGCGGCGAAGGGCGGCGGCTCGGAAAACAAGACCAAGCTGGCGATGTTGAATCCTTCCGACTCCATCGTGGATTGGGTGTTAAAAACCGTGCCGACCATGGGCGCGGGCTGGTGTCCGCCCGGCATCCTCGGCATCGGCATCGGCGGCACGCCGGAAAAAGCCATGCTGCTCGCCAAGGAATCACTGATGGCTCCGGTCGATATTCACGCGCTGCGGCAAAAAGCCAAAAGTGGCGCGGCGCTCACCCGCGTCGAAGAACTGCGCCTCGAACTCATTGAAAAAATCAACGCGCTCGGCATCGGCGCGCAAGGCCTGGGCGGACTGACCACCGTGCTGGATGTGAAGATTCTCGACTACCCGACGCACGCCGCCAGCCTGCCGGTCGCCATGATTCCCAACTGCGCCGCCACCCGCCATGTGCATTTTCACCTGGATGGCAGCGGCCCTGCCAAACTGACGCCGCCCAAACTGGAAGACTGGCCGGACGTGACCTGGAAGCCCGACACCAACGTGGCGACACGGGTCAATCTCGACACCCTGACCCGCGAACAGGTCGCCGCCTGGAAGCCGGGTCAAACCCTGCTTTTGAACGGCAAGATGCTCACAGGACGCGATGCGGCACACAAGCGCATTCAGGACATGCTGGCAAAGGGCGAACCTTTGCCCGTCGATTTCACCAACCGGGTAATTTATTACGTCGGCCCCGTGGATCCCGTCAAAGGCGAAGCGGTCGGTCCCGCCGGCCCCACCACGGCAACCCGCATGGACAAATTCACCCGCATGATGCTGGAAAAAACCGGTCTCATTTCCATGATTGGCAAATCAGAACGCGGCGCGGAAGCCATTGCCGCCATCAAGGAGAACCACTCCGCCTACCTGATGGCGGTCGGCGGCGCGGCCTACCTCGTCTCCAAAGCCATCAAAGCCGCAAAAGTCGTCGGCTTCGCCGACCTCGGCATGGAAGCGATTTACGAATTCACCGTAGAAGACATGCCGGTAACGGTCGCCGTCGATTCCTCCGGCATCAGCGTACATGAGCGCGGCCCTGCGGAATGGAAAATCAAAATCGGGAAACTTCAGGGCACGGCATAGTCGCCGAAGGTGGGGCGATTTCGCAGAACCCGCCCCATTTGATTCCGCCCATGCCGAAAACCGAAGATATGCCATGAGAGACAATCGACGACGCAATCGTAATATCGGCACAGCCAGACAGGGGCACGGGCAAAATAACCGTATGTGTATTCCAGCCTGCGGGTTGCTGCACTACACCGAGCGACTGACGGAATATCAAAAAATCACGCACACGATTAACGGACACGAATTTGTTTTCATCGTGGAAAAAACCAGAGCGGATTATTACCACGCCTGTTCGGTTGCCGATGTCGCGTTCATACTTGCCCATATCCCGGCGGCGGATTATGGCGATTTATGCTATATCGTCTTTCGTCAGCCCAAACGCAAGGAATCTCTTTTGTCGCCCGTATGGGGGCGATTGCAGTATATCTATGAATTCAAGGGCATAATTAAACCAGCGATCATACTCGAAGCGCTCCCGCGCCATCATCAATTGAAATGGGGAAAACATCTGAGTGTTGAAGACCAAAACGAGATGGAACGCCTGAAAAAAGACGGGCATGTTTTTGTCACCGACAAAAGAAGCCATATCGCCCGTCTGACGCCGGAAACCGTGCGCGCCACGCAGCTTTACCGGACATTGCCGCATGAGATGGGGCATTATGTGCAGTACCAGCAAATCGTGTCGGCACACTTACCTGAATTCGCGGAAATGCCCGAAGAAGAACGCGAAAATTATTTTTTTGAGCGCGTACCGAAAGCAGAAAAAGAAAAATTCGCCCACGCTTACGCAGACCGACTACGAGAAAGTTTGCTTGAGCAAGGCGTCATTCCATTCGGAACGCAACGCGGTAGCCCGAACACAGGCAGAGGGTAGTTTTGTAGGTTGGGTAAGCGAAGTTGAACCCGACGGTTGTTATTTTTGCGGCGCGCGGGAAATCTTGATTGGCGCCATTGCCGCGAATGCTGGGCAGCCGCGTCAAAAGCGAGGGTTGAGGGTTTGGGTGGATTTGTAGTTATCTCGTAGAAACAACCACCCCACCCCTGCGGGGCACCCCTCCAATGGAGGGGAATTTTTCCAGTCTTCGTTTGGCTTGTTTTCGTGCTTGGGGCGATTCCCCTGCAAAGAAGAAAAACAGGTCAAACGAAGCCGCGACACATTCCCCTCCATCGGAGGGGTGGCAGGCGAAGCCTGACGGGGTGGTTTGGTGCGAAGTGACGCTTCTTCCGCGCTTTGACGCATTTTGATGCGCTTGCCCCAGCAACCCGCATCAGGCATAAAAAATCGGGCGAGGTGCCCGTAATCTGGCGCCCCTCGCCCGATGTCTTTCAGAAAACGACGAATTACCCCGCGCCGTGCGCCTGGATACGTCCGCCACCCGCAGCAACCGCCGCGTGCAGACGTGCCCGGGCGAGATTGAGCAGGGCATCGCCATTCAGACCGCCGTCTTCGGGACGACTGGCAATGCCGACGCTAATGCTGATATGAACGGGGTTGCCGTGAAAGGCGATGTGGGCGCCGGACAGACCCTTGGCAATCCGTGTGGCGAAAGCAGCGCACGCTTCCAGGCCGCTGTTCATGGTCGCCACAGCGAAACAACCGGGCTGGAAATGACCGATGACGTCGCTCGCGCCGATTTTCGCCTGCACCAGAGACGCCAGCTTTTCGATAATGGAAGTTGCGGTGGGCGCGCCCAGACTCGCCGCCAGCGCGCTGTAACCATCCAGCGCGAACAACATCACCGCCGCCTGCCCGCCTTCATGCGAGCACATGCGCCGCACGCCATCGGTAAACAGACTCACGGAAAGCAGTGGCGCGCTACGGGCGCGGGGCATTTTTGCGCTCTTGCCCTTACTGCTCACACTCGCGGCGGGCGCAGGCGCTTTGGCGACGGGCGCAGGCGTGGCGGCGCTACTTTGGGCAGGGGCTTTTTCCGGCAGAGACAAGGGCGGCGCCACTGCGGCTGCGCCCTGCAATTTGAGAACAGAAAAAATCTCCTGTTTCCCCATGTTATCGAAAACAAAATCCGTCGCGCCCGCTTTTTTCGCTTCCGCAGAGAGGGTGTTGATCCGGCTTTGCGAACCAATGAAATAAAACGGAAGATGTTTCAGGCGTTCCAGATTGTTATGGCGCAAGCGATCCAGCAACTCCATGCCATTCAGACGCATAAGGTCTGGCCCTGCGATGACGGCGACAATATCGTGCTTCAATACCAGCGTATGCCATGCGGCATCGCCGTCCAGCGCCTCCAGAATGGAATAATGCTCTCCCAGGTGACGTGTCAAAGCAGCGCGGATCACCTTGGATTCATGTGCCACTAAAATACTTCCCATATTGTTCACCCATTCAGAAACATGACAAAGTTATGCTATTTTACCGCCCCGAAACCCAAAAGGCAGGTTCCGGCATGAAAAAGAGCAAAAGGGGTCAATCTCTCGACTGTCCCCTTTTTATCTGGTGGGTGCTGACGGGTTCGAACCGCCGACATTCGCCTTGTAAGGGCGACGCTCTACCAACTGAGCTAAGCACCCGGCGCAAAAAGCGCGGAAATTTACTTCTTCTTGTTGACAGCTTCTTTTAACGCCTTGCCGGGCGTGAACTTGGGCACCTTGGCGGCCTTGATCTTGATGGGCTTGCCGGTTTGCGGGTTACGCCCCGTGCGCGCGGCACGGTCACCCACCCAGAAGGAACCAAAGCCGATCAATGCCAGACGATCACCCTTCTTCAAAAGACTGGTGATGACTTTCACGGTTGCATCCAGTGTACGACCTGCGGCGGCTTTGGAAATTTCAGCTTCCGCAGCGATTGCATCAATCAATTCAGATTTATTCACTTACATCCCCCTTTTTGCAAAAGAAAAACGAAAATGCTGCATCAATTTTCAGGAACCCCATCGAGACCTCGCAGTGCGGGAACTCGCGGCGGAAACGCAGAAAAGCGGCTCATCCTGAAATGACCAGCCAACAAGCCAGCCAGCGGGAATCCTACCGTAAGTCGTTATCAACGCATAGCCTCTTGCGCATGTTTTTTTACATTTCGCATCAGTGCGTGACGATACCAACAACATTTTGCGCCGCATGAGGCGTTTCCGGCGGTAATCCGACCGTTTCCGGCTCGTCCGGCAGGGCTTCCGGACGCCGCTCCAGCGCGCGCTCCAGCACCTCGTCAATCCATTGCACTGGCACGATTTCGATTTTGTTCTTGATGTTGTCGGGCATCTCGACCAGGTCTTTCACGTTTTCGTGCGGAATCAGGGCGGTTTTCAGCCCGCCGCGCACGGCGGCGAGCAGTTTTTCCTTCAAGCCGCCAATCGCCAGGACTTCGCCGCGCAGGGTGATTTCACCCGTCATGCACACGTCGCAGCGCACGGGGATGCCGGTAAAGGCGGAAACCAGCGCGGTGGTCATGGCGCCGCCAGCGGACGGACCATCCTTGGGCGTCGCGCCTTCCGGGACGTGGATGTGAATGTCCTGTTTGTCGAAAATATCCGCCTTGATGCCCAGCCTTGCGGCGCGGGCGCGCACGACGGAACGGGCGGCTTCCACGGATTCTTTCATCACGTCGCCCAATGAGCCGGTTCGCAGGATGTTGCCCTTGCCGGGCATGACGGCGCATTCGATGGTGAGCAGTTCGCCGCCCACTTCCGTCCACGCCAGCCCCGTGACCTGCCCCACTTGATTTTGCTTCTCCGCCATGCCAAAGGTATAGCGGCGCACGCCCAGGAATTTTTCCAGATTTTTGGGATTGACGATCACCTTGCTGCTGCGTTTTCTCATCAGCAGGGTCTTGACCACCTTGCGGCAGATTTTGGAAATTTCCCGATCCAGACTCCGCACACCCGCTTCGCGGGTGTAGTAGCGCACGATGTCCAGCACCGCGCCGTCCGTGACCGTCAGTTCGGTTTTTTTGACGCCGTTGTTTTTCATCTGCTTGGGCAGCAGATAACGCATGGCGATGTTGACCTTTTCGTCTTCGGTATAACCGGAAAGACGGATAACTTCCATCCGGTCAAGCAAGGCGGCGGGCAGGTTCAGGCTGTTGGCGGTCGCAACGAACATCACGTCGGAGAGGTCAAAATCGACTTCCACGTAATGATCCTGAAAGGTGTGGTTTTGTTCCGGGTCAAGCACTTCCAGCAGCGCCGAAGCCGGATCGCCCCGGAAATCCTGCCCCAGCTTGTCGACTTCATCCAGCAAAAACAACGGGTTACGCACGGCGGTCTTGTTCAGGCTTTGCAGAATCTTGCCCGGCATGGAACCGATGTAAGTGCGCCGATGCCCGCGAATTTCGGCTTCGTCGCGCACACCGCCCAAGGACATCCGCACGAATTTCCGGTTGGTCGCCTTGGCGATGGATTGACCCAGCGAGGTCTTGCCCACGCCGGGAGGCCCGACGAGACAGAGAATCGGAGCTTTCAATTTGTCGACGCGCTGTTGCACGGCAAGGTATTCGATGATGCGTTCCTTGACCTTTTCCAGCCCGTAGTGGTCGGCGTCGAGAATTTTTTCCGCCGCGCGCAGGTCTTTGCTGGTGCGCGTTTTCTTGCGCCAGGGCAGACCCACCAGAATGTCGATGTAGTTTCTGACCACCGTGGCCTCGGCGGACATGGGCGACATCAGGCGCAGTTTTTTCAATTCGCCCTGCGCCTTCGCCAGCCCTTCCTTGCTCATGCCGGCCGCCTGGATTTTTTTGTCCAGTTCTTCCAGGTCAGCGCCATCTTCACCATCGCCCAGTTCTTTCTGGATGGCCTTGACCTGTTCGTTCAGGTAATAGTCGCGTTGGCTCTTTTCCATCTGACGCTTGACCCGCCCGCGCACGCGCTTTTCGATTTGCAGGATGCCGATTTCAGCTTCCAGTTGCGAGAGCAGATGCAGTACGCGCGTGTGCACTTCGATCTCTTCCAGAATTTCCTGCTTGTGTTCGAGTTTCAAGGGCAGGTGGACGGCGATGGTATCCGCCAGCCGTCCGGCGTCTTCAATTCCGGCGATGGAAGTAATGATTTCCGGCGGGATTTTCTTGTTCAGTTTGACATACTGGTCGAACCGGGTCACGGCGGTACGGCGCATGGCTTCCAGTTCAATATCGCGGAAGTTGCCGTCGTCCTCTCCGCATTCGTTCTCGCGCTCTTTGGAGAACGTGCTCGCGTGCGCGATGAAACAGTTTGGAGCGGATTCCACGGCATCAATCTTGACCCGCCGCTGCCCTTCGACCAGCACTTTGACCGTGCCGTCGGGCAGTTTCAGCATTTGCAGTACATTGGCGAGACAGCCGATGTCGTAGAGATCCTGGGCGTCAGGCTCATCCTTGCCGGCGGTCTTCTGCGCCACCAGCACAATGGCGTGGTTGCTGCCCATCGCCAGTTCCAGCGCCTTGATGGATTTGGGGCGCCCCACAAAAAGCGGAATCACCATGTGCGGAAACACCACCACATCGCGCAAGGGCAACAAGGGCAGGGAAAACGCCTGCTCGGCGGGGAAATCGGGGTTATTGGACATGATTAATTCTGTCAGGACGGTTGGGAAAGGTGCGCTGGCGCACGGCAATTTTTTTGAAAGACTTATCTGGGGATCAAGCGCCGAAATTCAAGAGGGGGGGAACGACCTTCCCCCTTGAATCGCGTTTTATGCGCCAGAAACCTTCGGCTGGTCGGCGTAAATCAGCAAGGGTTTGGCGTCGCCATTCACCATGTTTTCGTCGATGACCACCTTGGTGACGTTTTCCATCCCCGGCAGTTCGTACATGGTATCCAGCAAGACCTGTTCCAGAATGGAGCGCAGACCGCGCGCGCCGGTTTTGCGCTCCAGCGCCTTTTTGGCGATGGCGATGAGCGCGGCGGGACGGATTTCGAGTTCCACCTCTTCCAACGCAAACAGCTTCTGGTATTGCTTGATGAGCGCGTTTTTCGGCTCAATCAGAATTTCCACCAACGCCGATTCTTCCAGCTCCTGCAAGGTGGCGACCACCGGCAGACGCCCGATCAGTTCGGGAATCAGACCGAATTTGATCAGGTCTTCCGGCTCGACATCGCGCAGCGCTTCGCCGGTACGCTTGCCTTCATCCTTGCTTTTCACCGTCGCGCCGAAGCCGATGCCGCCCTTTTCGGAACGCGCCTGAATGATTTTTTCCAGACCGTCGAAAGCGCCGCCGCAGATGAACAGGATGTTGGTGGTATCCACCTGCGCGAAATCCTGATTGGGATGCTTGCGCCCGCCCTGCGGCGGCACGGAAGCGATGGTGCCTTCAATCAGCTTCAAGAGCGCCTGTTGCACGCCTTCGCCGGACACATCGCGGGTGATGGACGGGTTTTCGGAACGGCGCGAAATTTTGTCGATTTCATCAATGTAAACAATGCCTTGTTGCGCCTTGTCGACATCGTTTTCACTTCTTTGCAAGAGCTTCTGGATGATGTTTTCCACATCCTCGCCCACGTAACCGGCTTCAGTGAGCGTGGTGGCGTCCGCCATCACGAAAGGCACATTCAACATGCGCGCCAGGGTTTGCGCCAGCAGGGTTTTACCGGAACCCGTGGGACCTACGAGCAGGATATTGCTTTTCGCCAGTTCAACCTCATCGCGCTTGCCCTTGTAGCGCAGACGCTTGTAGTGGTTGTACACCGCCACGGCAAGAATGCGCTTCGCCTGCTGCTGCCCGATGACGTAATCGTCCAGGTGTCCGGCAATCTCGCGCGGCACCGGCAGGTCTGCCATATCGCTCTTGCTCAGCTTGTCGGCGGGCAGTTCATCACGGATGATGTCGTTGCAAAGCTCGATGCATTCGTCGCAGATGAATACGGAAGGCCCGGCAATCAGCTTTTTCACTTCATGCTGGCTCTTGCTGCAAAACGAGCAGTAAAGCAGTTTTTCGTTACTGCCGGTTTTATCCTTGTTCGTCATGTTGAGTGTCTCTGGCGAGGGTTTTTGAATGGATAGTGTAGCAGGTCAGACCAGTCGCTTAAACAGCGTCGCGGCGTGCCAGCACTTTGTCAATCAGACCGTAGTCGGCGGCTTCCCCTGCGGAGAGGAAGTTGTCACGGTCGGTATCCTTGTCGATTTGTTCAATGGGTTGCCCCGTGTGCTCTGCCATCAGGCGGTTCAGCCTGGCGCGGATGGAGAGGATTTCCTTGGCGTGAATTTCGATGTCGGACGCCTGCCCCTGAAAACCGCCCAGCGGTTGGTGAATCATCAGCCGCGCATTGGGGAGCGCAAACCGCTTGCCTTTCGCCCCGGCGCAGAGCAGAAACGCGCCCATTGAAGCCGCCTGCCCCATGCAAAGGGTGGAAACATCCGGCTTGATGAACTGCATGGTATCGTAAATCGACATCCCCGCCGTCACCGAGCCGCCGGGAGAATTGATGTACAGGGAAATATCCTTGTCGGGATTTTCCGCTTCCAGAAACAGGAGTTGCGCCACCACCAGATTGGCGGTTTCGTCCGTGACCGGCCCCACCAGAAAAATCACGCGCTCTTTCAACAGGCGGGAAAAAATGTCGTAAGCGCGTTCGCCGCGCCCACTCTGTTCCACCACCATCGGCACCAGACTCATCGCCTGAGGCATCATCCGCTCACGTTCCATGAAGCATCCTTTTTTTTCAGTTGGAGCGCGTCCGGCATGACCTGTACCGTACCCGACGCGCCATTGTTTCTTTTACGACAAAACCGGCAACCATCAGACCGTCGCCTGTTGCCCCTGTTGCCCCATCAGGTCTTCAAAGACAACCGCCTTGTCGGTCACTTTGGCACGTTCCAGCGCCCAGGCGACCACATTGTTTTCCGTGGCCACCGCCTCGACATTGGCGAGATCGTCAGGGTTGGCGTAATACCACTTCACCACTTCCGACGGGTCTTCGTAGGTTTCGGCGGCTTCCTCAACCAAGGCCTTGACCTGTTCCGGCTTCGCCTGCAATTGTTCGACCTTGACGACTTCAGCAAAAATCAAGCCCAGCGACACCCGACGTTTGGCGCGTTCGGCAAACCATTCCGGCTGGATGGGGATATTTTGCGCCTTCATGCCGCGCTGTTCGAGATTCTGACGCGCTTCCTGCATCAGACGCTGCACTTCCATTTCGATGAGCGCGTTCGGTACAGGAATGGGATTCGCCGCCAGAAGCGCGTCCATCACCTGATCTTTCACTTTGGCTTCGATGCGCTTTTTCACTTCACGCTTCAGATTGCCTTCGATTTCGGCGCGCATCTTGCTCACGTCGCCATCGGCAACGCCCATGCTGCGCGCGAATTCCGCGTCAATTTCCGGCAGCGTCGGCACCATCACCTGCTTGACCGTGATGGCAAATTCAACCGTCTGACCTGCCATATCCCTGGAGAAATAATCTTCCGGAAAAGTCAGGTTAAAGGTCTTGGATTCGCCCGCCTTCAAGCCTTTCACGGCGGCCTCGAAATCCGACAGCATCATTTTTTTGCCGAGCACGAAGGGATAATCGTTGGCTTGACCGCCCTGAAACGGCTCGCCATCCTTCTTGCCCAGAAAGTCGATGACCACACGGTCGTCCTCTGCCGCGCCACGGTCGACGACGTGATAACGCACCCGTTGCTGACGCAGGATGTCGATGGTCTTGTTCACTTCGGCGTCGGTCACTTCCAGCGTCGGACGTTCGACCTCTGCAACAGAAAGGTCGCCGGGCGTGAATTCGGGATACACCTCGAAGATGGCGGAAAATTCCAGCGCGGTTGCGCTGTTTTCCGTTTCCGCCTTGGGTTCGATGCGCGGATAGCCCGCCACATTCAGCTTCTGACTGCTTACCGCCTCACCGAACGCAGAACTCAACGCCTCGTTTAACGCCTCGCCATAAGCCTCGGCGCCATGCTGCTGGCGAACGATGGAAAACGGCACCTTGCCGGGACGAAAGCCCGGCATTTTCACATTGCGACTCATGCGCTTCAAACGTTCGTCAGTCGCGCTTTTGAGCGCATCCACTGGCACGGAAAGGTTCAAACGACGTTCCAGCGGGTTGTTGTTCGGGGCTGTGTTTTCCATGAAAAATCCTCAAAAACGACGCCGCACTGGAACACAAATCCAGCGGCGCTCAATCAAAAAATCTGCAAAAGTTTACGATGCGTCACAATGAACAGGCAATAGTCGTTGATAAACAATCGTTTACACGAAAAACCGACATCGCAGACCGAAAAAAACGCACCATCAGGCGCACGAGGCGGGCATTGTAGACCAGTTTTGCCGTTTTGCCTCGTGCAAACTTGGCAGAAACCGTGCCAAACGTGCATCCAGAATTGAAAAATGAAAACGGGTTCCAGAGAAAACGCTGAGAAGCTGTTTCAGAAATTGGCACAAGAAATGCTGTAGAGGGACATTCATGATACCGGCGTTCCCATTCAGAAACGACACTTGTGCGACCCGGATTATCACGATAGCTTTCCACCCAGCATCGAATCGTCGCGTAATCAACTCCGTACCTGGGCGCAAGCGCCTTGAACCCTTGTGTTCCTGACAGGTAATCCTGAATTACGGTTCGCTTGAATTCTTCATCATATTTCAACTTCGTCATGACAACTCCCTTGCGGTTGGATTGGTGTCCAACTTTTGGGGGGCAGTTCAAAAGCGAAGCGCCTTCCACCATTCGGCTTATGCACGTGATGAACCGCCAAGTGTCGGGCGGCGCTTCGTTTCTCGCGGGAAACGGTAAAGAACAGGCGAAAGCGCGCGCATGGGTTAGAATTCCACGATTCCGCTATGGACAACCGAGGCGCTTGCCGGATAGTTTGCAAAAAACATGAAACTCAAATTTTCCAAGATGCACGGGCTGGGCAATGATTTTGTGGTCATTGACGGCGTGCGGCAGAAGGTCGGGCTGACGCCTGAGCAGGTGCGTTTTCTTGCTGATCGGCATTTTGGCGTCGGTTGCGACCAGTTGTTGCTGGTCGAAGCCAGCGAGCAGCCGGATGTGGATTTTCGTTATCGCATTTTCAATGCCGATGGCGGCGAGGTTGAACAATGCGGCAATGGCGCGCGCTGTTTTGCGCGTTTCGTGCATGAGGTGGGGTTGGCGTACAAGCGGGAAATTCGCGTCGCCACGCAAAAAGGCATCATCACGCCGCGTCTGGAAAACGACGGGCAGGTGACGGTCGACATGGGCGCGCCGCGTTTTTCTCCTGCCGAAATTCCTTTCGTGAGCGATGTGGAACAGATAACCTATCCGCTTGAAGTTGCCGATTCGTCGCTGGAGATCAGCGTTGTTTCGATGGGCAATCCCCATGCCGTGCAGGTGGTCGCCGATGTGGATGCCGCGCCGGTTGCCGAGCAAGGACCGTTAATCAGGGCGCATCCGCGTTTTCCTGAACGGGTCAATGCGGGCTTCATGCAGGTACTGGATCGCGGTCATATCCGTCTGCGCGTTTTCGAGCGTGGCGCGGGCGAAACGCTGGCTTGCGGCACGGGCGCTTGCGCCGCTGTCGTGGCAGGGATTCGGCGGGGCTTGCTGGATTCGCCAGTCGCCGTCGCCACCCGTGGCGGCGCGCTGACGATTGCCTGGGATGGGGCGGGTCATCCCGTGTTGATGACCGGTCCTGCCGTTACTGTTTTTACCGGAGAAATCGAGCTATGAAGACCGAAGAAGTCATCCAGTATCTGGAACAAAATCCGCAATTTTTCGACCTTTGCGCCGACCGGCTGGCGGCGATTTTCGTGCCGCATCCGCACGGTGGGCGCACCATTTCGCTCACCGAACGGCAGATGCTCGCCCTGCGTGAAAAAAATCGGCAACTGGAAGGCAAACTTGGCGAACTGCTGGCGTTTGGCGAGGAAAATGATGTCATCAGCGAAAAAATGCATCGCCTTGGCGTGGCGTTGATTGCCGTCGAAACTTTTCAGGCGGCGCTGACGCTGATCAATTTTCACTTGCGCGATGATTTTTCCATTCCCCATGTCGCCCTGCGGATATGGACAAGTCCCAAAGAAATTGCCAACCTGCCCGAATTCGCCGCCGTCAGCGTCGACCTGCAAGGCTTTGCCGAAAGCCTGACGCAACCCTACTGCGGCGCTACCGCCAGTCTGGAAGCGACCATCGGCGTCGGCGCGACCGCGTGGTTTGGCGAACATGCGCCGCGCATCCGTTCGCAAGCTCTGGTCGCCCTGCGTAACGGCGGCGGCGCGGTCGGCATGGTGGCATTGGGCAGCGAAGACAGCGAACGCTTTTACAGCGGCATGGGCGCGCTCTATCTGCAACGTCTGGGCGAACTCATTTCCGCCGTGCTGGGGCGGGTGACGCATAGCGCGTTGTAATTCCAACGTCGCAAAGTGAAAACCTGCTTTGCGCCGCTTTGATTAGCCGATTATTTCAGGCTTCGCCTGAAATAATCGGGAGTGGTTTTACCCCCATCCCACAAGGGACGAGGGGTGATTCGAGCGGCTTCGCCGCCTGCAAAAGGAAAGAGATGACCGCACAAAACAGCGACCCGAACGCCTTGCTGGTGGCGACATATCTCGCTTACCTTTCCGGGCAGCGGCGGCAGTCGGTCAATACGTTAACGAGTTACGCGCATGACCTTGATCGCTTGCTGGCGGCTGCGGATGGGCAGGCGTTTGACCGTCTGGATGCGCTTGCCATTCGTCGCCAGATTGCCATCCTGCATGCAAAGGGACTTTCCGGTCGTTCGCTGGCGCGGATGCTTTCCGCATGGCGCGGGTTTTACAAGTGGCTGCAATGGGAAGGTAAAGCGAAGCAAAATCCCTGTCTGGATATTCGCGCCCCCAAGTCGGCGCGGCGTTTGCCCGATGCGCTGTCGGTCGAAGAAAGTGGCGGGTTGATGGCGGATGCAGGGCATGAAGACGACGACGAGCGTCTTGCCTTGCGCGACTGCGCCATGTTCGAGTTGTTTTATTCATCGGGGCTGCGCCTCGCGGAACTCGCCAGTCTGAATCTCGACGCGCTCGATGGCATTCTTGCCGAAGGCGAGGTGCGGGTGACCGGCAAGCGCAGCAAGACCCGCATCGTGCCCGTGGGCGGCAAGGCGCGAGAGGCGCTTGACGCATGGGTGCAGGTGCGCGCCAGCCTTGCCGCGCCGGATGAAGCGGCGCTGTTTGTCAGTCGGCGCGGCACGCGCATTTCCATGCGGATGATTCAGAAACGTCTCGATCTTCGGGCGTTGAAAAACGGGTTTTCCACACATGTGCATCCGCACATGCTGCGCCACTCTTTCGCTTCGCATATGCTGCAATCCAGCGGCGACCTGCGGGCAGTGCAGGAAATGTTGGGGCACAACAGCATCGCTTCGACGCAGGTTTATACCCATCTGGATTTTCAGCATTTGAGCGCGGTTTATGACAAAGCGCATCCGCGCGCGCGCAGGCGGGATTCCGGTAAACAGGAATAGGGGAAGGCGCTGGCTCCCATCCTCTGTGAAGCAGGAAGCCAACAGCATTTCCAATGAGCAGGTTTCATCATGTTCAAGCAGGTTTGGCAGAACGCAAGAGAACGAAGCAACGTGAGTAGAATGGGCAATCCAGAAAGATGGTGAAACACCGCCGCGCGTGCTGCATTGATGGGTGGTACGCCCGTTCATGATTTAATCGGCTTGTCGCTGGCCTGCTCATTCGTAAACGGGGCGTGCGAATGGGCGAACAGCGGCAAACCTCCACAGCAATCGTTCCATAGTTTCGTCAATTATTTGCATTATTCCGATTCGCATTAGAAGCGAGACGCGAAGACGAGCCGAAGACAGTGCTATTGCACGTCAAGGCGAAGGTGCAGGTGCATTGTTATCTGGATGGACGCCTGGCGGTCTTTCACTGACCGGGGAAGTTGGCGGATTATGACAAGGAGAACAAACGCACGCCGTTGTTGGCAAAGGCAGCCTGAGCGTCCGCCAGGTGCCGCCGTGGGGAGGGAAAAAGCGGACAATTCCAAAACTACAAAATCGGTCAAATCTAAAAATCCGTGACACATCATCCTGCCAGCCCCCATGTTTCTACGAACAGGGCAAAGGTATCAGAGTTACTCGCCGAGACGAGTTTGGCAAAAGCACCGATTGCCGCGCAACTCACGGAAAATCCGCAGGTGGAAATAGGGGCGGACATTGCCGACTTGATTCCTTCCAGACTTTCCAAAGGGACTCAAATCAGTTACAAAGCCGTGGCACGCGATGGCACCATTACCGTTTTCAGCCCTCAAATCGGCACCTTGTTGGTACTGAGTCCGAAAGTCGAAAATGGCGAGGTCAACTGGCGGTGTTTTGGCAGTTCCATTCATGGAAATAATGCGATTCCAGCCCCCTGCCGCGAACCTCTTCCCGATCACAGCAATCTGCCGAAATAATTCCTCAGGCTTCGCTATCCCTTGAAGAAAAAGAGCCTGACAACCTGCATTGCAGGAGTCAGGCTCTGTCGATGGCGAGGTGTGCCGTTCAGTTACCCGATTCTCGCGCCCAAATTCCTGATTTTTCGCACCGCAGCCGCCAGCGCGTCCAGATCTTCGTGGGTGTTGTAGAGCGCGAGCGAGGGGCGCACGGTGGCTTCCAGACCGAAGCGGCGCAGGATGGGCTGCGCGCAGTGGTGTCCGGCGCGCACGGCGATGCCTTCCTTGCTCAATGCCGCGCCGATGTCTTCCGTCTTGTGCCCGTCGAGCACGAAGGAGAGCACGCCCGCCTTGTCCGCCGCCTTGCCAATCAGACGCACGCCGGGGATGTCTTCCAGCAGGTACGTGCCGTAGGTCAAGAGGTCGTGTTCGTGGCGGGAAATGTTGTCAATGCCGATGCCCTCCACGTATTCCAGCGCCGCGCCCAGACCAACGGCATCCGCGATGTTGCCCGTGCCCGCCTCGAAGCGCGCCGGAGCGTCGTGATAGAGCGTTTTCTCGAAAGTCACATCGCGGATCATGTTGCCGCCGCCTTGCCAGGGGTCGGTGGCGTTCAGCAGAGCTTCCTTGCCGTACACCGCGCCGATGCCCGTCGGTCCGAAGACCTTGTGACCGGAGAACACGAACCAGTCGCAATCCAGCGCCGTGACATCGGTACGCATGTGCGACACGGATTGCGCGCCGTCCACCAGCACTTTCGCGCCGTGCGCGTGCGCCAGTTGCGTGAGCAGCGCGGCTGGCGTGACCGTGCCCAGCGCGTTGGAGACCTGGGTGAAGGAAACGAGTTTGACTCTTGAAGAAGACAGGAGTTTCTCGTATTCGTCGATACACACCTGCCCCAGATCGTCGA
>BNUD01000025.1 GCA_025997095.1 Betaproteobacteria bacterium
TGGCGAAATTCGCCTCATGCAGAAAAGTGGCTTTTTGCGGCTTGGCGCCCGACAGGGTAGAGAGTTCCGTTACAAACCCCTCCACTTTCGCCACGCAGGGGTCTTTGCTTAAGCTGCGGATGGCGAATTCCACGGTGCCGTCGGTCTTTGACAAGGCATGAAACTGCGGTTCGGCGAGCACGCGCCATCCCTCCGCGGCTTTGTCCTTGATTTGAAGGTCAAGGTAAAAGCCGTGTTTGGTGATGTAATTCACCTCGTTTGTCGTCGTATCGTAAGCTTCCACATCGCTCACGCTCCCCACATCCGTGGTCGTCGCCGCCGGGATAATGCTTTGTTGCTGCAAATCGGCGCGTTTATAAGTTGTGGTGGTGCCAGGCCCTTCATCCAGCACGCCGTAGAGCGTTTGCACCTGCTTGTTATACGGGTCGTCCGAACCGAACAACTTGCCGGTGCCCACATACACCAGCGTTCCCGGCTGGCTGGCCGTTGCCTTTTTCACAAGAAGCGGGCGAGCGGTGATGGGCTGCGGCTTACCATCTTTGTCTTTCGCTTCCAGCAATTTGGAAAACGCCCCGGTGTTCAGATTAAAGCGCCAGAGGTTCCCCTGCACATCGCCCGCGTACGCCCACTCGACATTGCCATTCAGATCCGGGTCAAAGACGCGCGGCGCGGCCAGACCATTTGGATCAGCCGCGCTGCCAACGCCCGTGTCGATGGTTCTGATGAGCGCTCCCGAAGCCAGATTAACGATAAACAACTGCGCCTTATGGCTCTTGCTGTTATAGCCGTTGCCAAAAACCGCCGCCCATGTGCCGTTCTGCAAACGCACCACCGTCGCGGTGCCCGCCGTGGCGTTTACGCCCAGTTCATCATGTGTGAATTCCCATTTCACCGAACCGGTGCCGAACGAAGCCGGGTTGGTAATATCCAGCGCGTACCAGGCACGTCCGCCCGCTCCGGTTGAACCCACCAGCACATTCTTCCAGTCGGCGCCCAGACGGGCGTCGCTGCTCACCAGAGAAGAATCCGCATAAAACTCGTGCCCATAAGCGGGGTCGGCGAGATTTTTCAGTTTGGGGAAAACGTTGCCCGGAACATAAGCGACGCGCCACTCCCCGTTCGTGGTGTAAAAACCATGCAACATCCCGTCGTTGGCGCCCACATACAACATTTCCGGGCGCGTCTTGTACGCCGTGCTGTTCTTCCACGCCCGATAGGCGTTCTGGTCGGCTTCCGTCAATGCCGTTTCCAGCGTCCAGCCATCATTTTGTCGCCCCACAAACAGCGGGTCGCCCGTGGTGATGTCGCCCAGACGGTGTTTTCCACGCGCGCGATAGCCGGGTGAATCCTCCTCATGCTCCGTTTTGCCGCGCAGATACTCCAGAACCTCTTGTCCGTTATTCAACCAACTGTTCGTCGGGTGCGCGGGGTCGTACTTCAACTGCGCACGCATCGAATCGGAAAGCGAAGACCATTTGAAGGAAATTGCCGCCGAATTGTCCTTGTCCCAGGTCACAAATGTGTCGTTTCTGGTCGAGGTATCCGAATTCCACTTCTCCTTTTCGAACTCGCCCACCTTGGTGCAGCCAGGTACGCTGCCCACATCCGTTGCCGTACAGGGGATACGGGCGATGATTTTGGAACTCCAGTATTCGGAATCAAACGTTACCGTATAAGCCTGCGCGTTCGTCTGCGGCTCTCCGGGCGGCATACGGGGCGGGGTTGCGGGTTTGGAACCTGAACTGGTGTCATTGTTGATTTGCGTCACAATGCTGTCCAGCGCCGCCTCCAGTTGCGTGGGATCATCGGCGGAAAAATAATCGCCCCGGCTGTTAACGGCGGCGTGGAGCAACTCGTCGATGCGATAGTCTCCAACGGTGTCTATCGCTTGCAGATGGGCAAGATGGGGGGCAACGCCCTCCACTTTAGCGGCATTGGTGCCCGAAGTGGCATTCGATTTTGGCCACTGAATGCTCACCGAAGGGTCTTCCAGCGCGTGCTTCACCGCGTCCTTGTTCAATCGGGTATGGACGCCCATGCCGATGGCAAAGGTGGTCATATGCTGCCAATAGGCGGGGTTGCCGGGGGTGGTGGGGACAAGATTCTCGACATTGGGCAGCAAATCCCGCACCCAGTAATACATCGCCACATCGGCGATGGAACCGTTCTTCGTATCCGCAAAAGGGGATTCCGAGCCGTTATAGGTATAAGGTCCTTGGCCCCGAGCATTCGCCGGAATGGTGGTCTGGACGGAACCATCCACATTCCCGCCCGCAGCCTGGGTCGGCAATTCCAGATTGGCGATCATCCCGTCGGTCACCAGCAGCGTGTAGCTCCTGCGGCAAGCCTGAAGCCTTGTGCCCGCGTTATAACCCGGCGTGTCTGACCACGGGCCGATGGAAGAGTCGTTTTCAAAATACTGCCCCGCCCCGTCCAGACTGCCGCGTGTGGGCGTACCGCCATACTCTTGCAGGGAGAAGAGCCAGTTATAAAAGCCGGTTCTGAACTTCTTGCCTTGGTAGACGCCCGATTCGTTGGTAGTGAAATCCTTGAAGGGGCGCACCCCGCCCGAACGGTTGACCGGAAATGAATCAGTACCCCCGCCGTAATTTTTGACAATCTCCGGCACGATGTGTCTGACGGACTTGCCGTCGATTACATCGGGGTGGAATTGTGTTTTTTGCTCCGAATAAACGCCCTCCTGATATTCCCAGGATGCCTCGGTTTCCGGTGACCAATAGGTCCGACCTGGCACTTCAAACAGCCCGAACCCGACACGAACATTGGAGCCGAATTTGGCGAACGCCCGACTGATGGCGGTTCTTGCCATAATGTCGCGGGTGCGATGGAAGGAATACCAGTTGGCGAAATTCTGGCGTTCATCTCTACCAGAACCATCCCCCCGGTCTATCCCGGAAGTCTCCGAAACAATGCGACGGAGAAAACAGGTTTTGGCAAACGCATCCAGACTGGCGAACCCGGTAGTGGTGTGGTCGGTGTGAACACGAAGCGGTTTCGGGCAGTCGGACCTGTTGAGGTAGATATAGTAATACGCAGGCATGCCATTCGCGTGGCGATTCAATTCATTTCCGGGGATGGGGTAGTCAGCTTCGCTGTCGGCGGCGATCTTTGTATGTCCATCTTCATCCACTTCATAAAAAGCGCCGCCACTGAAAGTGGAACCCCAGGAGGTGGGGGAGGAATATCCGTTAAACAGATAACTATTGGAGAGGTTGATCAAGTTTGTTCTGCTGCTGAGATGACCGGTATTGGTGCGAGTGCTTGTGCTCGTGTTGCGGTCAGGGCGAAACCCGTCATGCCATGCCCCTTTAAACGCGGCATTGCCGCCCGGCAAAGGGTCGCCGGGATAGGTCAGCGGCAGCCCTTCCGCGTTCATGGGCGGTCGATAGGTTTTGCTGGGGTCGTAATACTGGGAGTTGAAGCCGGCAGTAAAAAGATAGGGCGGCCACAGACCATGTTCGGGATGCGCTAACATGAGTGGCCGCATCGTACCGCCGACGCCAATCCACGGACCACCGACCCCAAGGGTATCCGGCGTATGACCAGACAGCATCGAACCCGAATTGTCATACATCAACATGAAGTTGGGTTCAATCGCCCCAACGAAATCCAGCGGAACTTTGGAAATATCCAGATCAGTGCTTTGCCCGGCAACAGGAACCAACAAACAAGCCAGCGCCAAGGCTACGCAAGTTTTGCGGGGGGGGGGGGGGTACGAAGGGCGGATTGAGCACCTTGCAGGGCGCTACAAGTGGCTTTACGCGGGAATTTCATGATGGCGAACTCCAACAATTGAAGAAAACGATGCTGATTACATTTTGTTATGCGGGCGGTTTACACATCCGGGATACTCGCGCTATGCCATAACAAAACTCGTATCACGACCGCATTATGCGTAACAAAAATCGAATCACAATCGACAATTCGACAAGCGGTGTGTTTCGTGCGACAAGCGGCATCATCGCCAATCCCCCCAAACCACGCGCCAATCATGGATTAAAGCGAATGTTTGAATACGCCAGACATCAATTCATGCCCTGCTTAATTGCCAGAATAACCATACTCCACGCACCAGACAGAGGATTCTGTTTGGTGCAAAGGTTTGTACAAACAAGGCGACGGTTACCTGGGGACGCCATCGCTCCCATGATTAAACCTGTTCACTGGAAATGCTGTTGGCTTCCTGCTTTGTCGGGGATTATTAATCCGGCAATCGAATACGCCGTCCAGCGCACGACGATGGCATTTTGTGGAGTGGGTTCGAAGAACGCCCCAGATTGATGACAAACCCATGCGTCAAAAGCGAGGCGCGTAGCGACGTGGCAATCCAGGCATCAGGGATCAGGTGACAGATGTAGGGGCACGGCGCGCCGTGCCCCTACGCGCCCCTGCGAGTTTTGGGAGCGACGGCGGCTTCGCCGTTACAAGGCATGTCCTCGGCATTCATGCAATTGCCCTGCACGGCTTTACCTGCTTTATAATTCCGCCTTTCATCAAGAACAAACTCCGGTTTGAAACCTCCCCCTTCAGGGGGATAATCAGGCACGGGAGAGGCGTAACCTCTTCTGCTGTATCGCCCGGTCACGGGCGTGGATTGAAACATATTTTGCATTTGGAGTCGGCAATGAATCTGGAACAGGCGCGCAGCAATATGGTGGAACAGCAGATTCGCCCTTGGGATGTATTGGATCAGGGCGTACTGGATTTGTTGCCCAAAGTGAAACGCGAGGAATTCGCGCCCATCGAGCATCAACCGCTGGCATTCGCGGATGTCTGTCTGCCGCTGGGCGACAAGCCCGCGCAAATCATGTTGGAACCGAAAATGGAAGCGCGCATTCTGCAAGCCTTGTCGCTCTCCCCCACCGACAAGGCGCTGGAAATCGGCACGGGCAGCGGCTATATGGCGGCGCTTCTGGCGGCAAAAACCGAACATGTGGTGAGTGTGGAAATCGACGCGCCGCTGGCGGAACAGGCGCGCAAAAACCTGCAACGCGCCGGGGTGAACAATGTGACGCTGGAAATTGCCGACGGCAGCCAGGGCTTCGCCGCGCGCGCTCCTTACGATGTCATCGTGATTTCCGGCGGGGCGGCTGTCATTCCCGACAGTATTCTGCAACAACTGCGCCCCGGCGGTCGCCTCGTCGCCATTGTCGGCGCGGCGCCAGTGATGCGGGCGGAACTCGTCACCCGCACTGGCGAACACGCTTACAGCACGGAAACCCTCTTTGAAACCATGACGCCGTATCTGGAAAATTTCGCCGCAGCGAGCGCTTTCCGGTTTTAATGTCGCCAAAGGAAAACCGCATGAAAAACATCCCCCGAATACTCTGCCTGCTCCTCTGTTTGTGGATGCCCTCCGCTTTCGCCTGGGAGATTCCGAGCATGGCGAAATACGGCGCCGCCTATGCGGGGCCGGAACTGCTGTATGTTTATGTGGCGCACAATCAGGCGGACGACCATGCTGTCATCAAGATTTCCGGCATCAATCACGAACTGGATGAACAGGTGTTCTGGGCGGAAGTGCGTTATCAGGCGGGGCATCCTGAGCGCGTGTCGTATGTCGTGCGGACAGACGACAAGGAACAGCCGCTGTTCTATGTCGATGGCAGGGAGGGTACACTGACGCTCCCCGCCTGGCGTGGTCAGGCGCAGGTTGACATCAAGCTGTATTACGACCGCCCGGAATCCACCACGGTACGTCCCGATCATCTGGCGACCGATTACGAAAACCAACTCAAGCAAAAATAAGAACGCGCAGCACAGGCGTTACGCAGGCTCATGATGAAGAAGTCACTTCCCTTTTTGTTCCTGCTCTGCTTTGCCGCCGCCCTGCCCGCACAGGCGATGGATTTGTTGCGGGTCTACCATCTGGCGCGGCAGTACGACGCTGAATTTTCCGCCGCCCGTTCCAGTCTGGAAGCCGGACGCGAGCAAGCGCCGCAAGGTCTGGCGGGGCTGTTGCCCAGCATCGGGTTCTCTGGCGACACCACTTTGCACGACAACGAAATCCGCACACGCGGCATTTCTGACGAACGCCGTTACAACAGCAACGGCTACGCGCTGACGCTGACGCAACCCTTGTTCCGCTGGCAAAATCTCGTCGCCTACGACCAGAGCAAAATCGCCGTGGCGCTGGCGGAAGCGCGTTTTGTTGAAGCCGGACAAAACCTGATTCTGCGCGTCTCCGCCGCCTATTTCGATGCGCTGAACGCCCTCGCCACGCTGGAAGCGGCGCGCGCGCAAAAAACCGCCATCGCGCAACAACTCGAACAGGCCAAGTTGAATTTCGAGGTCGGCACGGCAACCGTGGTCGACGCGGTGGAAGCGGAGTCCCGCTACGACCTCGCGCAAGCGCAGGAAATTGCCGGGGAGAATGAACTGGAAATCCGCCGCGAAGCCTTGCGCGTACTGATTGGCGAAGCGCCGGAACTTCTGGCGCGGCTTGACCCTGAAAAACCCATTTTGCCGCCGCAGCCCGCGCAGATGTCCCCCTGGGCTGAGGCGGCGCAACAAAACAATGCCAGCGTACTGATTGCCGCTCGCAACGCGGAGATTGCCGACAAGGAAATTTCCAGAACCAGAGCCGGGCATTATCCGACCCTGGATTTGGTCGCCCGTGCCGGTCGCAGCCGCACGCAAGATGGCAGCGGCACAACGCGACCGGAAACCGATTCCGGCAGCATCGCGCTGCAACTCAATCTGCCGCTCTTCGAGGGCGGCGCCCCTTCCTCAAAGACGCGCGAAGCCGCCGCCCATCATCAGGCGGCGCGCGCCCTGCTGGAAGCCGCGCGCCGCAACGCCGCCCTGCTCGCCCGCCAGAATTTTCTCGGCGTGGTCAATGGTCTGGCGCAAATCAAGGCGCTGGAAGCGGCGCTGGCGTCTTCGCTGACTTCGCTGGAACACAACAAAACAGGCTACGAAGTGGGTGTGCGGATCAACATCGACGTGCTGAATGCCGAGCAACAGGTGTTCACCACCCGCCGCGACCTCGCCCGCGCCTATCACGACACCCTGCTCGCCCGCCTGCGTCTGAAAGCCGCCGTCGGCACACTGGCGGAAGCCGACATCGCGGAAATCAACGCCTTGCTGAAATGAAGGGGAATCCGGCATGACAAGCAAAATCGGGCGTTTTGAAATTCTGGGCGAATTGGGGCGCGGCTCGCAGAGCGTGGTGTACCTGGCGCTCGACCCGCAACTCCAGCGCGAGGTCGCCGTCAAAACCCTGCACTTCGGACAACAACCCGACTCCAAACAAAACGCCGCCTTGCTGGCGGAAGCGCGCATTGTCGGCAAGCTGGCGCATCCCGGCATCGTGCCCATTTTTGAAGCGGGCGAGGACGATGGCGACGTCTTTCTGGTGTTTGAATATGTGATCGGCGAGAACCTCTCCGCGCTGCTGCGCCGCCTCGGTTCCCTGCCCGCCGCCAAAGCCGCGCACCTGATGTCGGAAGTGCAGGAAGCCATCCACTATGCCCACACGCAAGGCGTCATTCACCGCGACCTGAAACCGAGCAATATCCTGATTGACCAGAACGGACGTTCCAGAGTCATGGATTTCGGCATCTCCGCCCACAGCGGCAAGGACGACCTCCAGGCATTCACCGGCACGCCCGCCTACATGTCGCCGGAATATCTTTCCAATCATGTCATCAGCGCGCAGGGGGACATTTTCGCGGGCGGGCTGATTCTGTTTGAAATGCTCACCGGACAACGCGCCATACAGGGTCAGGGCGCCGCGCAGGTCATGCGCCGGATTGTCAAGGAAGGCTTCGTGTTGCCCACGGGCATGAACGGACTGGACGACCGTCTGGCGGCCATCATCATGCAGGCGACGGAATTCGCGCCGGAAAAACGCTACGCCACCGCGCTGAAATTTCATCGGGCGCTGGAAGCCTACCTGCTGCCCGTCGTCGTCACCAGCGATGAAGCCCCGCACAGCGCCGTGAATTTCCTGCTCCGTCGTATGCGCTTGAAAGGTGATTTTCCGGCGCTCTCGGAATCCGTGCGCGTCATCAACGAGGTGGCCGCCAGCGATACCGACAGCATCGCGCGCCTCTCCGCCCTCGTCCTCAAGGATTTCTCGCTGACCAACAAATTGCTGCGTCTGGTGAATTCCGCCTGGTACCGTCAGGCAAGTGGCGGACACATCAGCACGGTTTCCCGCGCCATCATGCTGCTGGGCGTCGATGCCGTGCGAAGCGCCGCCGTCGCCGGGCTGCTCTTTGAACATCTGCAAAACAAGAGCAACGCCCGCGCCCTGAAAGAAGAATTCCTGCGCGTCAACATGGCGGGGCTGCTCGCCCGCGCGCTCGCCCGTGCCCTGCATGACCCGGACGAGGAAGAACCTTTCATTTGCGCCATGTTTCACAATCTGGGCAGGCTCCTCACGCAATACTACTTCCCGGAAGAAAGCGAAGCCGTGCGCGGCCTGATGCTGCAAAAACATCTGGACGAACAAGCCGCCTCGCAAGAAGTGCTGGGCGTGAATTTTGAAGAGTTGGGCATCAGCATCGCTGAACACTGGGGCTTTCCGCCTTCCATCATCCACAGTATGCGGCGCGTGGAAGCGGAACAACTCGCAGGAAACGCGCCGGAACAGCATTTGCAGGCGCTTGCCCTGTTCAGCAACGCCCTGTGCGCCGCCGTGGGCGACGCACAGACCCCGACAACCCACGGACGGGAAAGCGACCGCGCCCTGCTGCAAAACGTCGCCCTGCAATTTGGCGCGGCAATCCCCCTCTCCGAAGAAGCCTTGCTGCAAAGCATGATGACGGCGATTGCCGAAACAAAGGAACTCGCCCGCACTATGCGCGTCAATTTGCAACAAAGCCAGTTCGGTCGCGCGCTGTGCCAGTTCGGACAAACGCCGGAAGGCAATGATCAGAATAACGCGGAAGCGGACATGGCCATGGCGCGCACCATCCTGTCGGAAGAACTGGCGCTGACAACGGGCGGATTCAGCGGTCACTTCAGCAGCCCCCCCCCCGCAGCCGCCGGATGCGGAAACTGTCCTGCTGGCAGGCATACAAGATATCGGCAATGCCCTCATCATGCCAGGCGACCAGTCGAAAAACATCCTGCGGATCGTTCTGGAAACCATGTACCGCGCGATCAATTTTTCCCACATCGTTTTATGCGCCTGCGAGCCGGATTCCGGGCATAAACCCCGGCGCATGTCGGGACGTTTCGGTTTCGGGCCGGACGCCGACGCGCTGGTCGAAATCCTCGATTTCGATCTGGATTTCGCCCCCGACGTATTTCACGCCGCCACTGAAAAAGGCGTCGATATTCTGATCGAAGACGTAGACGACCCCGCCATCACGGCGCGCATCCCCGACTGGTATCGCCGCAACGTGCGCGCCAAGAGCTTCATCCTGTTCCCGCTCAACGTGCGCCAACAACCCGTAGCCCTCATCTACGCCGACCGCGAACGCGCCGGCGAAATCAACATCCCCAAAAAAGAACTCACCCTGCTCCGCGCCCTGCGCAATCAGGCAGTGCTGGCGTTGCAGATGTCAAAGGAACGTTAGAAACTGAACGCCAGACAATGAAGAATTCGTGGTCGGTTTGACAGGTAGGGGCACACCACATCAGGGATCAGAGGACAGAAGACAGGGGACAGCCCTCTTGCGGCGCTACGCGCCGGAAATAAACCCCCTCTCCCCTCCGCGGGAGAGGGCGGGGGAGGGGGGTAAGCTTTTCCGTGCCCCGGCGCACCGTGCCCGGCATCAGGCATCAAAGGTCAGGTGACAATAATCAGGGGCGTGTAGGGGCACGGCGTGCCGTGCCCGAATGTTTGACACGGATACCCAACCTGCGCGCCGCCGCGCCAATAAATTTCACAAACCTCGTTCCCAAGCGTTCATTTCAATCGCGTGACATGGTGTTACGCATTAACCGCAAGGCGTCGATATGCTGGCTTTTCCAACCGCATTTCGTAGGTCGGGCATGTTTCACATGCAGGGCATCAGGCGGCGCGGAAAGGGTTACACGCATTTGTCGAGGTATGACGCCGATAGACCCGCGAACGGCAAATTAACAGTGGCATGTAACCAATCGCCAAACGCCCTGCATATGAAACCATGCCCGACCTACGCCGCCCCAGGGCACGGCACGCCGTGCCCCTACAGGCGACCCCGCCCATTCCCCGACATTTGCCGATGTTCCCCCGTAGGGGCACGGCGTGCCGTGCCCCGGTGTGTCGTGCCCGGCATCAGAGGTCAGGTGACAGTAAAGTGGGGGGAGCATCCTGCTCCCCATTCCAAACCCACGGACGCTATATGCGCGCCCCCACTTCGTCAAAAGCGAGGAGCGCAGCGACGCGGCAATCTTGGCGACCAAGGAGATTGCCGCGTCGCTGCGCTCCTCGCTTTTGACGCCGCTGGGCGTCGCCGTCCCCCTGGGAGCGCCGGCGGCACCAAAGGCGGGTTTGGTTCCGTTAAAACCGCCAGCGGAGACGCCGGCGCTCCCAGGGGGCGCGGATGCGGTTTGTCGGTTTCATGCAAAAAGTTTTTTGCCGCCCCAGGGCACGGCACGCCGTGCCCCTACGCTCCGCCCATCCCCCGTAGGGGCACGGCGTGCCGTGCCCCGATGTGCCGTGCCCCGGTGTGCCACGCCCGATTTACCGTCGCCGTCAAAAGCGAGGCGCGTAGCGACGCGGCAATCCAGGCATCAGAGGTCAGATGACCGTCATCAGGGGAGGCTTTGCCTCCGAAGGTACTGATACCTGACCTCTGTCACCTGATCCCTGATGTGCGAACGCGTTGCGGTCTGCGCTTTCGTATCCATGTAAAAAACTTTTCCAATGCCGCCAGCGTACACGGCAAAGGCGACACCCAATACACCGGAGCGGGCATTTTGGCGCGCTTTGCCTTTGACGAAACCCAAGCCGCCCCCTTGTACCTCGACGCCAGCATCAGATCAGGCAAAGTCAAAACCGACTTCAGCGGCAACCTCTACGACGGCTTCGGAAGAGCCGCCGCCTACAACGCCAAATCCACCTACGTAAGCGCGCATGTGGGCGCGGGCTATGTGATAAACCTCACCGAACAGAGCAAGCTGGATATTTACGGACAATAGCCTACGTAGGCGCAGCGTGGGAGCATGAATACGAAGGCAAGGCAAAAGCCAGCATCTACGGCTACAAACTGGACACCCCTGAATTGAAGGGCGACACAGGCTTGCTGGAAATGGGTCTGACCATAACCCCCGCCGCCGCAAACAAACAAGGCTGGTCGCTGGAGTTGGGCGTGCAAGGCTACACGGGCAAACGCGAAGGCGTAACGGGGAGTGTGCGGGCGCGGTATCGGTTTTAGTAGGTCGGGCATGGTTTTACATGCCCGACATCGGAGATGTAGGGGCACGGCGCGCCGTGCCCCTACGCGCCTGTCATCTGACCTCTGATCCCTGATGCCAGGCACATGAAGCGTGCCCGACCTACCAGGACTCTTGCAGCAGGCAATGAATCAGCGCGGTTTCTTCTGCGGCGGTAGCGGGGTGTTCTACGGTGCGGCGAACGTAGTGCAGGCGGAAGGCGGTGAGGGCGGCTTCCGGTTGGCGCGGGTCGTAGCCCAGAGCGGTCAGACCAAGGCGGGGGTCGAAATTTTCCGGTGCGGGAGCGGGATTTTCGCACCAGATGCCGAAACCGGCGGCGGCAAGGCGTTCCCAGGGGAAAAGGGCGCTGGGGTCGCTTTTGCGGGTGGGGGCGACATCGGCATGGGCGAGATAATTGGCACGGGGGATGTTGTGGCGGGTGGCGATGTCGGCGAGCAAGGCGGTGAGCGCCGTAATCTGGATGTCCGGGTAGGGTTCAAAGCCGGTGTTATCGAGTTCGATGCCGATGGAAGCGGAATTCATGTCGGTTTGTCCGCCCCACCAGGACGCGCCCGCGTGCCAGGCGCGGCGGTTTTCGTCGACCAGTTGCAAAATCGTACCGTCGCGGCTGACGAGGTAATGGATGCTGACGCCTTTTAAGGGACTGGTGAGGGTGTTCAGCGCGTCGGTGACATTGTCGTCGCTGGTGTGGTGCAGAATCACGTAATTGGCGCGGCGCTCGTCGAAGTTTGGAGAGGGGATCCACCCGGTATTGGACGCGCCCGCGCCCTCCCGTTGCGGGACGTTGAGGCAGGCGGTCAGCAGCAGGCTGGCGAGCAGGGCGAAAAAACGGCGCAATGGACGCTTGTGGCAGGGGGGGCGAAGAAACAATGTTGTATCCTTCAGGATGTGCTGGCGTGCGGGGTGGCAGGGTCTTGGGCTACAATTATGCCATGTTGCCTCCAGACGGGTTTTAACGGAGCGTAATCACTTCACGCCCTTCACCTCGTGGGGGAGGGCTGGAAAAGGGGGGTAGCACGGAATAACGTCGGAACATGCCAAACCAACCCCTCTCCCCCGCCCCTCTCCCACAAGGGGCGAGGGGGGAGCCATGAAAACAGAATTGAGTGAAACCGCATGAAAAGCTTTGTGCTGGTCGTAGACGACAATCTGGTGAATCTGAACTATATCGGCGGTCAGCTTGAGGAGACGTATCGGGTTGTTGTTGCCAAATCCGGCGAACAGGCGCTCAAAATCTGCAAACGTGAAGCGCCCGACCTGATTTTGCTGGATGTCGAAATGCCGGGCATGAACGGTTTCGAGACCATCGCCGAATTTCAGAAAAATCCGGCGTTGAGCGGCATCCCCGTGATTTTCCTGACCGCGAACCGCGACACGGAAACCGAAATTCGGGGGCTGGAATGCGGGGCGGTGGATTTTGTCACCAAGCCTTTCAACAAAAGCATTCTCCTGCATCGCATCGCGCACCACCTGCGTTTTTCCCAGTACCAACGTTCGCTGGAACGCACCGTGCGGGAACTGGAAGACAACATTGTCAATGGCTTTTCGGAAATCGTGGAGTATCGGGACGCGAACACGGGCGGGCATATCGTGCGGACTGCCCGTTATGTGGATTTGCTGGGCAACGAGCTGCGTCATCAACATCCGCGTTTTGCCGACGAATTGCTGCCCGCCGAGCTGGACATGATGGTACGCGCCGCCTCCTTGCACGACATCGGCAAAATTGCCATCAGCGACACCATTTTGTTGAAGCCCGCCAAACTGACGGACGCCGAATTTGAAATCATGAAAACCCATGCCGCCATCGGCGGCAAACTCCTGCGCCAGATGTACGCCCGTATGCCGACGCAGCGGTATCTGCAATACGGCATCATGATTGCCGAGGGGCACCATGAAAAATTTGATGGCAGCGGTTATCCCGATGGCGTCGTCGGGGAGAATATCCCGCTGTGCGCCCGCCTGATGGCGATTGCCGATGTTTATGACGCGCTCATTGAAAGCCGATGTTACCGCCCCGGTTTGAGCCATGAAGCGGCAAGCGAGATTATCGTCAAGGGCAGAGGCTCGCATTTTGACCCCGTGCTCATCGACATTTTTGTGAAAATCCAGAATCAGTTTCAGGCCGTGGCGGAGCGCCTGAAATGACCAACGATGTCCTCGGCAAAAAAATCCTTCTCGTGCTGGCGCCGCTGTTTCTGCTGGTATTTGCGGTGATCTCCGGGGGCATTATCTGGAGCGTGGCGAGCAATGTGCAAACGGATGCCGAAGACAATCTGAAACGCATTGCCCGTATTAACGAAACCAGATTGAACGGTCTGCTCGCCAATGTGCGCGTGACCGTCGTCAGCACGGCGATGGCCTTTGCGAATCTGGACGCTTCGGCGCGCAATGTGCGCCTGCAAGGGGATCGCCTCGTGATCGCCATGCTGGATAACGAGAACGTCTATAACGCCTGGGTCGCCTTTGAACCGAACGCTTTCGACGGCAAGGACCGGGCGCATCGTGACGACTACCTGGGCGCGCCCAGCGGTCGCTATCTCCGCTCCTATACGCGCCGTGAGGATGGCAGAGGCGAGAAGCTCCTGGAGGACATGGAAGAAGAAGAACTGAACGATACCACGGTGAGCGCGTGGTACACCACGCCCAGAGACACGGGCGCGTTCTACACCGACATCACTGCGGCGTCTCTTTACGATTACGGGGCTGACGAGGGCGTCTTTCATAGCGTTACCCTGTCCATGCCCATTATCAGAAACGGCGAGGTGATCGGCGTCGCCGGGTGCGATGTGCTGACCAAAGACCTGGTGCAGGAGCGCGAACAGGCGGGCGGCATGACCTCGTTTATCCTGTCGCCGGAAGACTTTTCCGTGGTTTACGCGCCGGACAACCGTCTGGTCGGTATGCCGCTCGACAAACTTTTCTTTGACCACTTTGCCGGCATCAAGCGCGCCATGCTGTCGCGGGAGGAGCTTTTTCTGAAAACCGAATCCTCCAACGCGCTGGGCGAAGCGTCCTTCATGTACCTGAAACCGGTGGATTTGCAGGATTTCAGCGAAAAATTCGTCTATGTCAGCGTGGCGATGCCGACGGGCGTGGTCGCAAGCGCCATATACCGGGCGTCGCTCCCGATTGCGTGGGCGCTCTTTGTCATGTTGCTGGTTTTCGTCGCGCTGTTCCTGTTTGTGACGCGCTACATTTCCGCGCCCATCAATCGCTTGTGCGCGGCAATGGATGCCATGTCGGCGGGTCAAATGGAGATTCGGGTGCCCGATCAGAACAAGCAGGACGAGATCGGGGTCATGGCGCGCGCCTTGCGGTACATGCAGCAGCAATTCAAGATGCGCTATGCCATCATGCGACGCGCCCGCAAAAAGCTGGATTTGCATCTCACCCTGAACGCCGCGCTGTATGAAAGCATCAGCTTTGAGGAATCCCTGCGCCGTATGCTGCGCGTGGCGCGTGTCGCTCTGGACGCGGACATGGCTGCGCTGATGATTTTGTCCATCGGGCGTTCCCGGCTGTTCGCCCTGAGCGGCAAGGCGGGCGAATTTAACGCGCGCGGGCTGGTTGACGGGCCGGAATTCGAGGCGCACTCGGCGCTGGCGGCTGCCTTGCAGGGGCGGGATTATCTGCTCTTGAAAGCAGGGGTACAGAACATGCCGGATTTGCTGAATCTGGCGGATATCGCGCCCAGAGCCTATGCCGCCTGCGTGCTGCCGATCCGTGTCGAAGGCGGCATTTTGCGCGCCTACCTGATTCTGGAATCCCGTCATTTCGGACAAAGCGTGGTGCACGATGATGACGCCCTGAACTTTCTTGCCGCGCGTCTCTCTTGTTTTTTCATGCGCCACGAAGCCCTGGTGGAAAATGAGGTCGTGGCGGCGACGCGCGCGCGCGCCGCCGCCACGCAACCGCCCATCATTCCCCCGGCGCCTGTCGCCGCGCCCGTGCCGCCGCCGCAGTTGTCACCGCAGTTGCCACCCTCGCCCGCGTCAAAAACGGCGCCCGTCGAACCCGCTTTGCTGGTGGCGGTGTGCCGCGTGCCGGGTCTTGATGTCCATCACGCCATGAGCATGATGGGCGGTGATGCCGGGTTGTATCTTGGGCTGTTGCCCGTGGTCGTGCGGGAACTGAATGGCGCGGTCGAAAAAATGGCGGATTTTCTGGCGCAGGATGACGCGCGCGCCTTTGGCATTCTGGTACACGGCATCAAGAGCGCGCTGAACAACGTCGGGGCATTGGAATTGGGACGTGCCGCCTACGAACTGGAAATGGCGGCGAAGGCGGATCGCCTGGAAGAATGCAGGCAACGTTATTCCGAATTTGCCCGTTCATTGCGCGCGTTTTCCGGCGCATTGGCGAAAATCCTGGACGGGACGCCGGTGGCGGTGACGCGGGGCGCCCCCAAAACCAGAGGCGACCCGGATGCGTTGTGCGTGGAATTGGCGAATATCCATGCCGCGCTGGAAGAGTATGACCTGACGCGGGCAAGCGAACGTCTGGAATACGTGCGCCAGTTTTCCTATGCGCGCGAAAAAATGCCCGCGCATGAGGCTGCCATTGACGCCCAGCTTGAAAATGTCGCCCATCTGCTGGCGTCCATCGAATATGAAGAGGCCAGCGCCGCCGTTGAACATCTGTTGAGCGTAATAAGGGAGGATGCGCCATGAGCCAACGCCGCATCTGGAAAAAACTCCTGCTGTTCATCGCCGCGCCCTTTCTGCTTTGCTTTGGTCTGCTGCTGTTTTCCATTCTGCGTTCCATTTACACCGACAAGGTGGATGAGGTGCAAACGGCGCTCTCTTACCACGCGCAATTCAATCAATCCCATTTGCTGGGCAAGGTCGACGGCGTTTACATGTCCATCATGACGGCGGCCAATTTTCTGCGTACCCTCGACGCCCGCCATCCCGATGCCCGCAAAAGCGGCGAAAGCGCCCTGTTGGTCATGCTGGATAATCCCGACATTGACAACGCCTGGCTGGTGTATGAGCCGAACGCCTTTGATGGTCGTGACGCAATGGACAAGCAGGGTTATCCCGGCGCGCCCAGCGGTCGCTTCATGCGCTCCTTCAACCGGGGCGCCAGAGGGCCTGCGGTGCAAAGCGACATGAACGAAAGCACCGTGGACGACTTGCTGCTCTCTCCCCGATATGCAATCGTCAAGCAAACAGGGCGACCCTATATCTCCGTAAACGACGATGCGGGCTACGATTACCGGAGCAGTGGCGGCAGACGGCTCTCCGTCTCCATTGCGACGCCGATTTTTCGGGATGGCGTCTTCGTGGGTTGCGTGGGCGGGGAGATTCTGTTTGACAAGATGATTTCCAGAGGAGAAGAAAGCCTGCCCATCGTCTCCGTGCTGTTTTCGCCCGACCATCAGGTCCGCTTTGCCCCGGATGCGCGCGACGTGGGCAAATCGCTCGACGAGCTGGGGTTTTCCAACGTACAGATTGTCAAGGAGGCGTTTCGGAAGGCAGAGCCGCTCTTTCTTTCCGGCGAGTCATTCCATTTTACCGGGGTGAAGTCGTTCGTTTATTTTGCGCCGCTGCGGTTCAAGGATTTCGGGGTGACGAGTTATCTGGCGCTGGGCATACCGGAGCGCGTCATCGACCGCGCTTTGTTGCCGCTTGAAATTGGCGTGGTGGTGGCGCTGATGGTTTTGCTGTTGGTGTTTCTGGCGCTGCTCTTTTACGTCGGACGCCTGATTTCGCGTCCCATTCAGGCGTTGGCGCAGGTGGCGGAAAACGCTTCCCTGGACGGCAGCAGCCCATTCAGGCTGGAAACGGCGGAGCAAACGGGTGAAATCGGACAAATCACAACGGCTTTTCTGAAGATGGCGGCATCCCTGCAAGAGCGCATCAAGGATGAGCATTGGTCGCAGGAAATGCTGGAATTGCACCTCATGCTGGAAGACGGTCTGTATCGGGGCGAATCATTCGAGCGTCTCTTTCACCATGCGGCTTCCCGGTTTGCCGCCTGTTTTGGCGCCAAACGCATTGCGCTGGAGCAGCTCGTGGGCAGCGGCGTCCGTGTGGATGGGGGCGGCAGCGCGCTTATCGTGGCGAGCTACACGCCGGAGGGCGGGCTTTCGCGGGAGCGGGCGCCCGCGCTCTGGGTATCCTTGTGGGCAAACGCGGCAGATGTGGTGGATATGGCAGATGCGGCGGCGGCGGAAAAACCGCTGGTCTGGCGTGAAAACACGGGGGAAGAGCGGGAGATCGTGTGCGCTTTGCCGATTCGGACTGGCGGCAGTTTGTGGGGCGGTCTGACGCTTGTTTTTTCAAAACCGTTGTCGGAAACCCGGTTGCGGCATCTGGATTTCATCGCCGCCGGAATGACCTACCTGCTGATGGCGAAAAAGGGGGCGGCATGAAACATCTTTTCATCATCAATCCCACCGCCTGGAACATTCGGGGGCGCGTGGCGCAGGTGAAGGAAGAAATCGACGCCTGCCTGAAGCATTATCCGCAGTTGTCTTACGTGATTCACGTCACCCGTTGGAGTCGGGATGCCGTGGGGTTCATCAAACGCTTCTGTCGGCAGGAACCGGGGCTGGTGCGGATTTACTCGGTCGGCGGTGTGGGCACGTTGTTTGAAGTGGTCAATGGCGCGATGGGGCTGCCGAATGTGCAGGTCGCCTGTTACCCGATGGGGCGGAACAATTCTTTCGCGCGCGCCTTCTGCGGGCGCGATTTCCACATCTTCCGCGACCTCGAAAATCTCGTTTTTGCCAACGCCATGCCGATGGATGTCATCTGCTGCAACCATAATTACTGCCTGAGTTTTTCCTTTTGCGGCACTGAGGCGCTGGCGGGCGTTCATGGCGACGAACTCATGGCCCGCACGCGCTTTTTGCCGCCGGGTCTGTGCTATGCCTATGCCAGTGTCGCCGCCCTGTCGCGCGCCAGCGCCCTGCAACATTACAACATCACGCTGGACGACCGCTTGAGTCTGGATGGCGATTACCTCAGCGCCTTCATTGCCAACCAGCCTTTTTATGGTTACGACTTCCACCCCGGTGTCGACGCCATCCCCAACGACGGGCTGCTCAATGTGTACCTGTGGCGGCGTCCCCCGTGGGTGAATATGCCGCAAGTGCTGCGCGACTACCTGAAGGGTCAGTATTACAAATGGCGCAATTATATTGTGCACTATCCCTGCAAGCGGCTTTCCATCACCTCGGATGACCTGATCGCCATCTCTCTGGATGGCGAATTTTCCTACGCCACCACAGTGGAGTACGAAATCATTCCCGACGGGCTGGATTTTGTCTGTCCGGCGGGGATGGAAGTCCGGAATCTGCTCGCGGCAACCCGCCGTGATCGCGCGTCTACAACGGCGGGGGCATGATGCGATACGCCTTCGACCTTACCCACGAACAGAACCACACCAGGCGCATCCGGTACTTTACCGTTCTGCTCATCGTGTCTTTTTCCACGAGCATGGCGGTCTATCACGCAAGCTTCTGGCATCTCATGCCCGCCCTGTTCCTCATGCTGCTGGCGCCGGTTCTGGATCGTCTCCAGCTTTCCTTGCCCACCCAGGCATGGTTGAAGCCCATGCTGATTGTGCTGGCTTATGCCGTCACCATGCTTGCGACCAACGGCGGTACCTTCTATTTCATCGTTCTCCTCTCCGCCGCCATCGTTTGCTTCGTCTACCTTGAAGGGCGCGGCTTCCTCTTGTTTACCGCGCTGTCGAACGTTATTTTGCTCTTTCCGTTGCTGTACGCTTTTTCTTCAAAAATGATGGAAATGGGCGACATGGTGACGCTCATGCTGGCGTATGACCTGTTCTGTCTCATCCTCTACGGCGCGCTGCGCGTTGTCGTGCAACGGCTGGCGGTTCTGGAAAAAAACAGCCAGACCTTTGAAACCATCATGGCGACCACGCCCAGCTACATGCTGATCAGCGATAACGCCGCCGTGGCGCGCTACTTCAGCGTGTCACTCGCGGACTGGCTGGGCATCTCCAAGCGCCTCTACAAGCAGCCGCGCCCCCTGCTGGACCTTTTTTCCAATGGCGAGTTGAAGGCCATTTTTCAGGAAGTCGTGGAACAGCGCGGCTTCGTGGAAAAAGAATTCACCCTTACGCTTGCCGGGCAGCAACACTACTTCATGCTGCGTTCCTCGCCGATGGAAAAAGAAGGCATTGCCCGCTACTTTGAATGGATGGACATCACGCCCATCATGGAAGCCAAGAACGCGGCGGAACAGGCAACGCTGGCAAAGAGCCAGTTCCTGGCTTCCATCAGCCACGAAATCCGCACGCCGATGAACGCCATCATCGGCATGACCGAACTGATGCTCGCCGGTCCCCTGGCCTCCGACCAGAGCGCGCGCGCGCTGACCGTCAAGAGTTCCGCCATGTCGCTGTTGGGCATCATCAACGATGTACTCGATTTCTCCAAAATTGAAGCGCGGCGCATGGAAATCGAGCGTCGCCCCTTCGATTTCGCGTCCTTTATCTACGACACCGTGAACATGGTGGGCTTGCATTCCACCAGCAAATCCGGTCTGGCGCTCACCGTGTACATCTCGCCCAAGATACCGACCACGCTGATTGGCGATGAACTGCGTATCCGGCAAACGCTTACCAACATCCTGAACAACGCCATCAAATACACCCAGGCAGGCTCGATTGCCCTCAGGGTCTGGCATGAGGCGCTGGAACACGGCGCCATGAAACTCTGCTTTTCCGTGCGCGACACCGGTATCGGCATCAAAAAAGAAGACATGGATAAACTCTTTGGCGATTTTCAGCGTCTGGACGCGCACAAGAATCGCAGCATCGTGGGCACTGGTCTGGGACTCGCCATCACCCGGCGGCTGGTTGAACTCATGAACGGAGAAATCTCCGTCGACAGCGAATACGGCACAGGCTCCACCTTCTCATGGTTCATCTGCTGCGAACAACAGGCGCGCAGCAAAGAAGTCGCCCGCGTCGAAAACCCCGACAAAATCCGGGGCGTGTTGTGCTACGAACCGCAGGAATGCAATATGCATGTAATGGAGGAAATGTTCTCAGCCCTGCATGTTCGGCATGAAACCCACAACAACGTCAGCGCCTTTCTGACACGGCTGGAAAAGCGTGATTACAGCCATCTGTTCGTAGACCAGAGCCTTGCCGAAGCCGTCAAACCCTTCAAAACGCCCGGCGTCGCCTTGATTCTGCTCGCCAGAAGCGGTGAGACGCCCGTTGAAGCCGGTCAGGATGAGATGCTGGAGCGCCCCATATTGATCACCACCCTTTCCGACATTCTGAACGGCAGGGCGAAAAACGAACGCTACATGAGCGCCCGGCGGGAAACCGCCACGCAGATCGGCAGCTTCTCCACCCACGGCGCGCGCGTGCTGGTCGTAGACGACAACGCCGTCAACCTCTCTGTTGCCGCAGGTCTCCTGCAAAAATACGGCATCGAAGTCGACACCGCAAACGGCGGACAGGAAGGCATCGACAAAGCCGCCGACAACGAATACGACATCATCTTCATGGATCACATGATGCCGGAAGTAGACGGGCTGGACGCCACTCACGCCATCAGAAGCATGGGCGGACGCCACGAACATGACATCATCGTCGCCCTGACCGCCAACGCCGTCAGCGAAGCCCGCGAAAGCTTCATCCAGTCCGGCATGAACGACTTCCTCTCCAAACCCATCATCATTTCGCACCTGCAGGAAATCCTGCTGCGCTACCTGCCAGCGGAGAAGGTCATCAGGGATCAGGGGTCAGAGGTCAGGAATCAAATTTAATGCGAACCGGAATAACACAAAAAATCCGCAACCGCATAGAAAACCGTGGGTTAATCATTTTCGACGAAATGCCACATCTACCACCAAGCCGAATAGATGAATTGAAGATTTTTCCTGATGTGCTTGGAATATCAATTGCTTTTATGGGCAACATCACCCGACAGCCGAAAATTGAAAAAATGACCCAGATTATGAGAAGGGCAGGGGGGCAGTTGTAATCATTGAGCGACCTTCAGAGGGCGACGTTGATGCAGTCGGTCAACAAGACGGCGGACTGAGGGTGTTGCGTGACGTTGTTAACGCCGCTGAACCGTTTGAAAAAGCCAAGGGGAAAGCCGCCGATTTTGACGTTTACATTCGTGCCGTACAAAAAGCGGGGGCGTTATCTGCTGAAAAAGTGAAATTCTTGAAAGGGGAACCGCAATGACTACCACCAACGCCCGCCGCGCGGGAAACTGGCGAGAAGGTGGCTTGAAATGACACAGGAAACGAACGACACGCCGCATACCGTAGAGGTATCAAGAAACGACTATAATGGCGACACCCAGAACGCCAAGCGCGCCAAGCCAAGAGCACCCAACCCGCGCATTGCGCCATGCGCAACAGGTTTGCAGGGCGCGCAATGAAAGTATCAGTGCTTAGATTGTTTGTCTTTGCTTGTGCGGTTTTTTTGACCCCTTACACTTTGTGAGGAGCCAAAAGACGTGAACAGTGCGCGTTTTGCAGGGGCGGGGGTGGCGTTTTAGTGGAACCAGCCGGAACCACGTGGAACTGGGTGGAATCGGGGCGGGAAACGGGGGCAAAAGATGGCACGGCGGAGAAGGTGGGCTGATGTCATTTTTCGGGATTTTGGGGCAGAAGAAATGCACTCGATTTAAGAGCGCTCATCTTTAAGGGCACGGTAGCTGGCAAGCGTTAAAAATCTTCAGGGCGGGCGCGGTGCCAGCTTTTGGCGTTAATTTTTGCGTTTTGCTCCACCTGATAAAGCGCCTTGAGAATCTGTAGAGCAAGGTCGAGTGTGCTATCTGACATGAAGCTGACCGTATCTTTTATTTCATCAATCCGCACCTGACGGCGGGCGCTACTTTCAAGGTATGCGCTGGCAAAATCTGCTGCAAGGTCGGGATTAGATGCCGGCGGGTGAGCTGCAACAACCTGCACCGCGCGCCGCTGGTATTCTGTCAGGCGCTCGCCATACAGCACCAAGCCAACATCTAACTTGAGTTCGGGGCGCTTCGCTGCGAGGGCGTAAAGCTCTGTTTCAGGGAAGCTGCCGCGCTGTTTACGCTTGTTGAAAGCAGTGGCAGAAAGCCCCAAAAATTCAGCTACTTCCTTGTCTTCCTTGACGCCTAGCTGTTTCTTGAGCCGCAACAAGGATTCCTCAAATAAAAAATCCACACATCCCCCTTGACATGTAAAGGACAAATGTCTTCTAATGGTGTCTGTCGATTATCAGCCGATAGTCGATTAACACCCGCAAGGAGCAAGCACCATGACACCGCAAGAAGTTAAAACCGCCTTCCGTGAGAAAGGCGTAAACGTTATGCAATGGTCGAAGGAACACGGGTTTACCCCTCTCGCAGTATATCGCGTACTGAACGGACGCGCACCCGGCATGAGAGGTGAAACGTATCGTATCGCCGTAGCTTTGGGCATCAGAAACCCCGACTCTTACAATATGGGGAATGAACATGTCTAAACGCCTTCCCATTGCCGACCTTTTGCCGCAAAGGTCGGCAAAAAACGCAACCGCCCTGAAAAATCTTGCCGACCCCTGCGAAAGCCTTGCTATACAAGGCGATGAGGCAATGCAAGACACGCCGAAACAGTTTTGCAAGGTCGGCAAAAGGGTGGACATTACAAACCTGCTTTTAACACTTGAAAGCGCCGCCGTGCTTACCGGAATTCCACTGCGAACAATCCGCTATAACGCCGCCGCTGGCAACTACCCCGGTGCCCTAAAAATCCCCGGCAATGGTGGGGATTCGTGGTCTATTCCCCTGTTTTCCTTGCCGATTCCCGCGCAAGCCGCCTATGTGAAGCAGACGAAAGCCGCGCTACAGCCTTCTGGTGCGTCGTCGTTGTCTGATGATGAGCGGGCGACCCTATGGGCGCGGTTGGAAGGGGCGACGGACAAATGCATTGCCCGCGCGGAAAGAGCGATGGCGGCGCTGCGCCTCTGGCTTTGCTTGATGCTCCAGGGCGTATCCAGGATGGAAGCGTATCGGGCGATAAAGCGTGAATTCAATGCCCATCGCACTGCCTTCAATCGCTGGCAAACGGCGGTTGTCGGGCTTGACGAAGCCGACTGGCTGCCCGCGCTTGTGCCGGATTACAGCGGATGCACAAATCGCCCATTAGCGGAATGGCCGGGGCAGTCGTTACAGTTCTTTTGTTTGTCTGCCAGTGCGCCGGGGCGTTCCGTTGCGGCTGCCTATCGGGATACCGTGCGGGAAGCCGCCCTGCGGGGATGGGGCAAGCTACCCAGTCAGAAAACTGCCGGGCGGGTATGGGCGGCGATACCGCCGCCGCAAAAAGCCATTTTGCGCGGGGATGACAAGGCGCTTAAAGCCTTGTCGCCTACGCCGCGCGGGGTTTATGAAGCCATTGATTTACATGCCGAATGGGTGGGGGATGGGCGTGTACTGGATGTCAATGCGGTTGATGTCAATGGCAAATTTGGGGAAAAGGGCAAAACGGGACGCCTTACCCTGTATGCCTTTGAAGAGAAGCGCACCCGTTACGCTTTAGGCGTGGCGTTTGGATGGACGCTGAATACTGACCTTGTACGGGCGGCGTTTCTGAACGCCTCCGATACCGCTGGCAAGAGAATCCCCCGCTTGATCCATGTGGATAACGGGCGCGAAGTTGCCAACAACAACCTGACCGGGGGCGTATCCACGCGCAAACGCTGGATAACGAAAGAATTTGACCCGATCGGCGTATTCCCTGCCCTTGGCATAGAGGTATCTTTTGCGACCGTGGCGAACGGGCAAAGCAAGCCCGTGGAACGCATGTTTGGCACGCTGGCGCGGGGCGTGGAAACCCGCCCGGAATTCCGCAAAGCCTATAAGGGGCATAGCCCCGACAACAAGCCCGCCGAATATGACGAAAAGCAGGCTATCCCCGTGGAATCCTTGATTGCGGCATACAAGGCGGAAATTGATCGCTACAACAACACCCCGCACCGTGGCGACGGGATGAACGGTAAAACGCCCTTGCAGGTTTTTAACGCGCTGGCCGCGCATACGGAAGTCAGACCGATGACGCCCGCCATGCGGCGCGTGTGCTTGCTGTCTGTTGCCAGGGTGAACATCAACAAAACGACCGGGACATTCACCATTCCCGGCACGGGGGGCGCTACGTATTGGAGCCAGCAAACATCGGAGTGCAACCCGAACCAGAAGGGCTATTCCGTCCGCTATAACCCGAATGACCTGAACGAACCCGTCACGCTGTATTTGGGAAGCAAAATCGTTGCGGCAAACGTGCCACCGCAGCGGGTTTATGCCGGACGCAACGCGCAGCAAGCCAGCGAAAACAACAAAGCCAAGCGGGTATGGCGGAAAACCCAAGCCGCCGCCGCCAAAGCCCTTGTGGCAATAGACCCCGTGATTGCGCCAGAAGCAAAGGCATTGCTTCTGGCGCAATTCTTGGAAGCAACGGGCGGTGGCGCTGGCGAAATGCCCGTATGCCAGCCAGCGCCGGGCAAGGTGGTGGCGTTACCGCGCCCAGGCATTGAGCTACCTGAAAAGCCCTCGGAACTGACCCCGGAACAGAAGGCGAAGTTTGCCGTATTTGACGCCCTGACCATGCCGGAACGGACGAAAAAAAGGCTTGCGGGATAAGCCCGCAAGCGCAATCCACTTCATAAAAGGAAAGGACATTTTAGCATGGAAGACAGCCCGCAAAACAACCCCGCGCCCCTTGACGCGAAAACCGCGCGGCAGGTGTTGGAATATATCCAAAACCTGACGGAAGCAGGGATGAGCGCCGCCCGCATCGCGGTTGAATCCGGCATTCCCGCCACCCGCATCAAAGCCGCCTTAAACGACAATGAAGCAACGGATATTTTACCTGCGCTTCTGGCATGGAAAACGGAAAACGAAGCCGCTGTAACGCTAGAGAGCGATTTTGTGCTGACCCCGACCGCGCGGCGCATTGCCGCCGCTTTTGACAATGCCAGAGAAATAAAGCAGTGGAATGGTATGTCAAGGGGGCTTGCCTTGATTTATGGCGCATCTGGTACGGGTAAAACCGAAACGGCGCAATGGTATGCGCGCGAAAATAACAAAGAAAGAGAAATCCCCTCTGTTGTTTTAATCCGCCTTGATGACTTGATAAAAAAAGGGCTTGCGGATGTTTATCAGGCGGTGATTGATGAAACGAGAATTGGGAACCTCTATTGGCGTAATGATACAAAAGATTCATTGACGCAAAAAATAGCAAACCGCATACAAGAAGGTGGTTTGATTATTCTTGACGAAATCCACAACCTGCCCGTGAACCGGCTTGATTCAATGCGGATTCTGGCGGATAAATTCAGAATTGCCGTTGCGTTTATGGGTAACATAGACGACAAGGGGAGGGTGGAAAAACTGGCGCAAATTACCAGCCGCGCAGGTGGGGCGATTGTAACGGTAGAAACGCCGCAAGAGGGGGACATTGACGAACTGCTGCATAAATGGGGAATCATGGCGGGGAAAAGAGTACGGGGATTGTTGCAGGCGGTAGGGCGGCAAAATGGCGGTTTGCGCTATTTGAACCGCATTGCGGATGCTGTAAAAAAGTATGAAAAAGCCAGCGGCAAAGCTGCCGATTTTGATGTTTATCTTTTTGCCGCGCAAAAGTATGGCGCATGGCAAGGAAAGGAATCCAAATGAACACCACCACAACCCGCCGCCCCGCTGAAAAGGCGGCATTTGATGAACACGCGCATATGGTGATCTGTTACGCGCTTTGCAAGCAGATTCCAGATATGGAACGCGGTTTTACGGTGCATACAACCTATGGCGATATTGAGGTCGACCGGGATGAAGCCAGGGTTTTTGTCGCCAGCATGAAGAAACTTTTTCAAAACAAACTGAAAGGAATGCAAAAATGAAATCCATCGCCCAAAAATCCCCAACGAAAGTAGGTGTCCACATGACCTTCTCCTCTATGGAAAATGCGCTTGATAGCCTCGCGGGTATTGTGCTGGCAGCTGATGTCATGCTGCTTAACAGCCCCGTAATTGACGAAATTGACAGCGAAGGTTCAGGAACTTATCTGCTACAGATTGCTTTTGATATGGCGAAGCAACTCCGTGATTTTGTTGGCGCGAAGCGTATGTAATCGCGCTCATAAAACAGGATACTAGTTCCCGCCCCAAAAAGCCCGCCGCCGTGCGGGTTTTTTTGTTTCTTTCTACCGAACTCCTTCCCCCTGGCTTTAACCGTTGCTGTTCCCTACCATGACGACATCACAAAACGTAATGGAGCGCGGTTTATGACCCCGGATGATTTACAGGCGCTACGCGCTTACCCGCACTTTCCACAAGGCGCAAGCGATTTAATCGAACTTGTCGGACTTGCCGCCGCCGCCCGGCTGATTACCGCCTTTTCGGGTCAAGTAATTCCCGTGCCGGTTGCCTATGGCGGCACGACCCAGGGGCGGCGCAATTGGGAGCGCATCGTCCACCTGATTGGAGAACAAGCGGCGGGGCTTTTGTCAGTGAATTATGGCGGGGAAAAGCTTTATGTCCCCTCATGCAAAATCGTTATGGCGCAACACAAAAAAGAACGCATCTGCGCCACCTTCGACCACTTGATTAATGAGCGCGCTTACTCAACGAATGATGCAGCTTTTGAAGTAGGGCTGCTTTTCAACTGCACCGGGCGTTATGTCGAACATATCGTCAACGGGCGTTAATCACATGGAGCACAGGAAATGACTAAAAAGACAGAATCGATCGGCATCATGAGCGCAGAAATAGCGGGCGCGGACGGGGAATTTCAATTATTTCCCGATGGGGAATTCAAGGCAAAAGACGGACGCCCCAATGACGCCCCCGCCTATGTGATGGATGAAACCATAGCCAAGCTGATTATTGAGGCGTTTAACAAGCTCAAAACCCCGCTTGTCGTTGATTACGAGCATCAAACACTTTCCGCCAAGGATAACGGCAAGCCCGCGCCCGCCGCTGGCTGGATTAACGGTCTGGAATGGCGACCGGGCAAGGGGCTGTATGCGACCAATGTTGAGTGGACAGAATCCGCACGCGATGCCATTAAAGCCAACGAATACCGCTACATTTCGCCCGTTTTTAGCTACCGGCTCCCCGCTGGCGATATTTCAAAGCTGCATCATGCCGCCTTGACCAATAACCCCGCTATTGACGGCATGGAGGCCGTTACAGCCCTTTCCCTGCAATTGCAAGCCGGAAAAATTCAACCAGGCGAAATAGACGCCTGCGAAGAAAAACGCGCCGCCTTGACGCTGGAAATTGCGAGGGCGCAAACGGAACTTGCCGCCCTGACTGAACGTAGCGCCGCGCTGAAAGCGGAACATGAAGCCCTGACCCTGCAACATACCGACGAAAGAATCACGCGCATGGTTGATGGATATGTCGAGGCGGGCATGATTTACCCCTTCGAGCGCAACGCCTATTTAACGCTGGCACGGGTCAATATGCCCGCCTTGCAAGAGGCGTTAGCGCCCCGCGCCAGTTTTAATTGGATGCAGTGCCAAAGCGCACGCACGGGCACCGCGCAAATTGCCGCCGCCGCCAAACCATTAAACCTGAACGCTGGCGAAATTCGCGCTTGTGAATTGACGGGGCGCAGTCATGAAGAATTCGCCGCCTTGAAAAACAAGTATTCCCCCGACCAAAACCCTGTTCACCTCTAACCAAAGAAGGAGATTCAAATGACACCATTTGAAGAGAAATACAAAGCCGCTTTTATTACATTTCATGCGGATTATGACGCTGGCGCGCTTGAGGCTAAACCCCTCGCGCCTTCGCTTGCCCTGCAAACCCGCTCCAGCACATCGGAAGAGGGCTACGCATGGCTGGCGCAGTCTTCGGGCTTGCGGGAATGGCTTGGAGACCGCCAATTTCACGCCCTGACCCTTTCCGGGTTCACCATCAAAAACAAGGATTTCGAACACACGATTACGGTATCGAGAAACGACATCGAGGACGATAAAATCGGCGTGCTCTCTGGCGCGTTCAAGATGATGGGATATGATGCCGCTTCGCATCCTGACAGCCTGTTGTTTGACCTGATCAGCCGGGGCACAGTCGAAAAGTGTTATGACGGAAGGGCTTTCTTCTCCGCAAACCATGCAGCGCCGACGCCCGGCAATAAAACCGCTACAGCATCCAATGTCGACCTTGCCAATGCCGACGATACGCCCACATGGTATTTGCTGGATACCACGAAGGCAATCAAGCCCTTCATCCTGCAAACGCGCAAGGACTACACGTTCACCGCGCTGGATAAAGAAGGCGACGCGCCGGTATTCATGAAAGGGGAAAATGTCTATGGGGTCACGGGACGCCTGAATGCGGGCTTTGGGCTTTGGCAGCTTGCCTACGCCTCAAGCCAGCCCCTGACCGCCGATAACCTCGCCGCCGCCGATGCCAGCATGATGGGATTGAAAGCGCCCACGGGCAAGCCTTTGGGGATTGCGGCGAATATCCTGCTTGTCGCGCCTTCGCAGAAGTCTAACGCCTTGAAACTGCTAAACCTTGATACATCGGAATACAAGGGCGCATTCGAGCTTATCGTTTGCCCTTGGCTTTGAAAGGAAAAGAAATGACTGCTTTAACCCAAGATACCAACATCATTCGCCGCGACGGTGTGGACTTCGTGTTTCCCGTTGCTGCTGGCGCGTGGATACACGCTGGCGCAGTGGTCGCCCTCAATGCGGACGGGTATGCCGTCCCTGGCACGACCGCAACCGACCTGCAAGGCGCAGGCATCGCGCAAGCCGCCGCCGATAACCGAACAGGCGCGGCGGGGAGCGTGACCATTGCGGTACGCCGGGGCTGCTACCAGCTTGCCAACAGCGCCGCCGCCGATACCATCCGCCGCTGCGACATCGGCAAGCCTTGCTACATCGTTGATGACAACACCGTAGCCCTGACCGCAACAGGCAAGAGCCAGGCAGGGGTTATCCGGGATGTTGACGGTAACGGCGTGTGGGTGGAGTTCTGAACAATCACGGTGTGATTGGGGAAACAGTCAGAAGGCGAGCGACCGCATAGCCTCCAAAGACTTCCCGACCCATGCGGTTATAATGGCAACACCCAGAACGCCAAGCGCGTCAACCGAGCGTGCCAAGAGCGCCACAAGCGCGCCAAGAGCACCCAACCCCGCGCATTGCGCCAGACGCAACAGGTTTGCAGGGGGCGCAATGAAAGCAACAGGGAGTCAGTGCTTAGATTGCTTGTCTTTGCTTGTGCGGTTTTTTTGACCCCTTACACTTACAACGGATTTTCCTGTGTCATTGTCATAAACAGATATTTTGTATAGTTCGTATAATTTATATTATGTTAAATTTGATTCTGATAATCCTTGGCATCCATCAAACATCAGGACGACAACACGGTACGCTCAGCATGTTCCGTTCATGGTGCTCGCTGGAAATACTCCCAGACCTTCCGATGTCTTTCATCAAGGCGCGGGTTCGCCTATCCGCCGTCAAAATGCCCTTTGCGACCAGCCAACCGCCTTCAAACGCTTCGAGAGCCTCTTCAACGTGTACAGATTGAAAGCAAGGCGACCATGTAACCATCAACTTTGACAACCACCAGCACCACGCCATATTCTGCGACAGGGACGAAAAAGGCGCGTACTACTTCAAAATGCCTGCATTTGTCGAACTCATGGACAAAAAGGACAAAGGCATTGTCATGATGACCACAGCAGACCAACAGCACCAACGCCAGCTTGTGCTAGACTTCGCACATCAACAGGAGAACACGCCATGACTACAGTCACATTCGACACACTCCAATTTTCCAAGAAGCTACAAGCAAGAGGATTCAAAGCAGAGCAAGCCGAAGGCATCAGCGAAACCTTGCAAGAAGTCATCAACGTTGCAGAAGTCGCGACAAAGAACGACTTGACAAAGAACGACTTGAACAGATTAGAAATGAAACTAGAAGCGCAGTTAAGCGTGCTTAAATGGATGATTGGCGTATCAACAACCGGCATCATCGCCCTAGTGCTTAACAGGATGTTGATTTTCCCATCCTCACCTTCGGTTATCGCCTTCGTGGGGCGAAGAAAAAAGTCTGTCGGAAGGCTTGTCTGGTCTGGAAGGTGAATTCCAGGCTGTTTTTAAGCGTTTTTCACGGTTTTTTCAAGTTTTGAACGCCTTTCGGCAGCCAC
>BNUD01000026.1 GCA_025997095.1 Betaproteobacteria bacterium
GGAATCGGCTGCAATGCCGTCGGTATAAATAATTGGAATAGCGGGATGCCGATTACATTTGCGATGACTTCCAGTGTTCTCAAGGACACATTGCGTTCGTATCGCTCGATTGAGCCGATATAGGTGCGATGCAGATTGCACATATCCGCAAACGCTTCCTGAGATAAGCCGTGGCGTTCCCTGAAAGACGTGATATGTTTCACGAGAATCTCCATGTTGGAGAGTTCAAAAAATATAGTCTGACTTGAAGTGGAATCATTACGAGTTTCTTGCATCTTTACCTGCCTCACACAAGAGTTAAGTTGTACCCTCGTGGTGGATTCTCGCAGATTTTTTGTAACAAACAACAGACTATTGTCTGCAAATTCAACAACATTTCAACGTCATCAAACTTGATGTCATTAAAAGTTTTTCCTGTTTTCTTTCAACATATTCATGAATTATATTTTAATTACATTTGAAAATTCCCGTGCAATATGTCCTGAAAATGGCTTCGCGGTTTATATGCCCTTGCGGACAGCGGCTTTTAACAAATCAGGAAAAGATTGGAACAAGGTGCAAATCGACGTACAAAATTGCATATTCCATTTCAAAGGATGACTGGCTCCGGCACAAGATTGACTCCAAAACGCGCCAAAATCGCTTCGCGCACGGCGCGAGTGAGATTTTGCACATCGCGGAAGGTCGCGCCGCCGCGATTGACCAGCACCAACGCCTGTTTTTCATACATGCCCACGGGTCCAAGATTGCGACCTTTCCAACCCGTTTGTTCAATCAGCCAACCTGCGGCGAGCTTGACGTGGCTATCCGTCTGCGGATAGCGCGGCAGTGTGGGATGCGCTTTGCCCAGGGCGGCGGCAAAATCGGCGCTGACGATGGGATTCTGGAAAAAACTGCCCGCGTTGGGAATGTGCAAGGGGTCGGGCAATTTGCGCTGGCGCAAGGCAATGACCGCCGATGCCATCTGCGCGGGCGTGGGTTGCGTGATATTGCCGCGTTCCAGTTCCGCCGCCAGTTCGCCATAGGCGGCGCGCGGTCGCCAGCGTTTGGGCAGCCGGAAAATCACCCGCGTAATGGCGTAGCGACCGGAAAGATGCCAGCCTTCGCGTTTGAACAGGCTGTCCCGATACGCCAGCGCGCAATCGTCGACGTTGAATGTGCAGGGGCGTCCCGTGTCCAGATCCAGCGCCTCGACCAGATGCAGAAAATCCCCCGCCTCCACGCCATAAGCGCCGATGTTCTGAATGGGCGCCGCGCCCGCCGTGCCGGGAATGAGGGAAAGATTTTCCAGCCCCGGCCAGCCCTCATCCAGCGTCCAGCGCACAAAATCGCGCCAGTTTTCTCCGCCAGCGGCGGCGACGTAAAAATGCTCGCCATCCTCGCCCGCCAGACTTTTCCCTTTGAGATTCATGTGCACAACAAGCCCGGAAAAATCTCCGGTCAGCACCAGATTCGAGCCGCCCCCCAACACAAAACGCCGCCGTCCGGCAAGCTCGGGATGCCTTGTGAGCGCCACCAGTTGTTCGACGCGATCAACAGAAGCGAAAAACTCGGCGCGCGCAGGCAACGCCAGAGTGTTGCGGGTGGAGAGATCGACTTGTTGCTGGAACATGGGGCTGGTCAGGAATCAGGGGCGAGTGGCGACATATTATCAAGCTCTCGCCCGTCAAGAGCAGGGGAATCGCATGAATGTTGAGGACATGCCCCCTCCCCCACGAGAGGCCAGGGCGATTGCACCCACCTATCATACGCGCATTGGTTTAATCCCAAGCGCCCGCATTCTCTCCTCGTCGTCGAATCCTGCAATCTTGCGGCGTAGCCGTATGCTGCGCTTGGGAAGTGGGTTTTGCGGGGCGTGGTCACGTCGTACCTTGCAGGCATCTTCACTCAAAGGCACATCCAGACGCCAGTGCAGATCATTTTCAATCGCCCGGTGCCGACGCACGAAAAGCGTGATTGATTATTTTATTGGCATTCATGTGATTGCCCTGCAAGAACTCATTGGCGCTTCACCGGGCGGTTGACCGGATTGATGCCAAGCTCCATATTCCCGTGCTACGCTTGCGGCCTTTCAACGCGCCGCACGAGGAGTTTTGTCGCATGATGAACCCGAACCCCAAAACCTGCTGGCTGCAACTCTCCGTCGGCACGGTCATGTTGCTCCTCGTGGGCTTGCTCTACGGCTGGTCGATTTTCAGAAAACCGTTGGGCGAGTTGTTTCCGGTTTGGAGCGCGACGAATCTTTCCGCGCCGTTTTCGATTTCGATCATTTTTTTCTGTCTGGGCGGGTTTTTAAGCGGCAAGCTGTTGCGGCGGCTGGGGTGCCGGAAGGTCGTGTGGATGTCGGCATTTTTGCTGTTCACCGGATTTTCGGCGATTTCCTTCATGCCGACGGACGACGCGGCGTTGAGCCTTTACATGCTGTATGTTTTTTACGGCGTGTTGTGCGGGCTGGGCGTGGGGATGGCGTATAACGCGGTGATCGGCACGGTGGTGCAATGGTTTCCGGGGCGAGCGGGGACGGCTTCGGGGATATTGCTCATGGGGTTTGGTTTTGGCGGCATCGTGTTGGGGAGCCTCGTCAATCTGCTGATTACGGCGGCGGGGCTGGCGCAGACTTTTCTTCTGCTGGGCATACTCATCGCCAGTTTGTTATTCATCGGCGCGTGCATTCTGGGGGCGCCGCCGAGTTTAGCGACTGGGGCAGCGGCGGGCGCGGAGGCAAGCGGCGCGAATGCGGATGACGCGCGCAACCGCTCGCCGCGCCAGATGGTGCAAACGCCGTCCTTCTGGCTCTTTTTTCTCTGCATGGTCGCCATCAACGCGGCGGGGCTGATGGCGATTGGCAGCGCGGCTTCCATCGCGCTGCTCTACGGCGCGCCTGCGACGCTTGGACTCATCGTATCCGTATTCAATGGCGCGGGGCGCGTGGCGTTTGGCATGATTTTCGACCGTTCCGGCAGAAAGATTGCGATGCTGCTGGATGCGGCGGTCGCGGCGCTGGCGGGCGTTTGTTTGTTGGCGGGCGCGTTTTCCAATTCCGTAGTCATGGTCATCGTCGGGCTGGTGCTCATCGGCTTGAGCTATGGCGGCTGCCCGTCGCTGGCGTCGGCGGTGGTCAATCGTTTTTACGGGGCGCGTCACTATCCGGTCAATTTCAGCACCGTGAATTTTTCGCTGATTCCCGCCGCGTTATTGGGACCCATGATTTCCGGCAACCTGTATGACCGTTCGGGCGGCTCGTATTTGGGCACCTTCATACTGATGATTGCCCTCGGCGCGCTCGGCATCGTGCTTACCTTCCTGCTCTCGGCGGCGGCACGGCGGGATGGTCTGGAGTAAGATTGGCGCTTAAGCTGGAATCGAAAAGCCACTTCCTCAGTCCCTTGCGGGCAGGTTCAGGTAGGGCGGAATCGTAGAAACCGCCGCATATAAACGCACGGCGCGCGCTTCGATCCCGCATCCCCGGTTGCTGTGTGTTTTCTGGTTAGAAAAAGGTTTTCATCAGGATTGCTACGACACCTGCCGCTGTTGCGCTTGTCATCCATTTCACGATGCTTAGTTCCGCCTTTATCTCTAGTTTCAGGTTGTTCAGGTCGTTTTTTGTGGCGACATCTGCGGCGTTGATGACGTTTTTAAGTGCGTTGTTGATGGCTTGAGCCTGCTGCGGCTTGATTCCGCTGGCTTCCAGTTCTTGTACAAATTGCAGTGTGTCGAAAGTGAGTGTTGTCATGGTGTGTTCTCCTTTCAATGTGTGAAGTCTAGCACAAGCTGGCGCTGGCACTGTTGGTCTGGCGCTAAACGCACGGCGCGCTCTTCGATCCCGCTCTACCTGAAGCCTCCCTCTCCAAGGGAGGTGGCGGCGTAGCCGACGGAGGGAGTGGTTTGCCCTGCGACAGCGAAGCTGACGCTAAAGCGTGTCAGGCATAAAGGGATGTTATTATCCGCTCCCCCTCCAAAACACTCATTTCATCCATTCTTACCATGAATACCCCCCTGGAACAGGAACTGGCGATTGTGCGCCAGGATATCGACGCGCTGGACGAAGAGTTGCTGGAACTCCTGAATCGTCGGGCAGAGTGCGCCCGCAAGGTGGGGCGCATCAAATCGCAGCACGGCGCGGCAGGGTATACCTATCGCCCCGAACGCGAAGCGCAGGTGCTGCGCCGTTTGCAGGAATTGAATCAGGGACCGCTGCCGGATGAAAGCGTCACCTGTTTTTTCCGCGAAGTCATGTCCGCCTGCCTGTCGCTGGAATCGCCGTTGCAGGTGGCTTTTCTGGGGCCGCCCGGCACGTTCTCCGAATCCGCCGCCGTCAAACAATTTGGTCATGCCGCCCGTCTGTTGCCGCTGGCGTCCATCGACGACGTGTTTCGGGAAGTGGAAGCGGGTCACGCCGAATACGCCGTCGCGCCGGTGGAAAATTCCACCGAAGGCGCGGTCGGGCGCACGCTGGATTTGCTCTTGCAAACCACGCTCAAAATTTGCGGCGAAGTGGTGGTTCGCATTCATCAAAACCTGCTCACCAAAGCCACCGATGCGGGCAGCGTAAGCAAGGTCTATTCCCACGCCCAATCGCTCGCGCAGTGTCACGAATGGTTAAACCGCATGTTGCCAAACGCCGAGCGCATCCCCGTTGCCAGCAATGCGCTGGCGGCGCAAATGGCGGCCAAAGAGCCGACCGCCGCCGCCATCGCCAGCGAATCGGCAGGCGAGCGTTACCAGTTGTCCGCGCTGTTTCGCAATATCGAAGACGAACCCAACAACACTACCCGTTTCGTGGTGCTTGGGCATCACGACGCGGGAATTTCCGGTAAAGACAAAACTTCGCTCATCATGTCCGCGCCCAACCAGTCCGGTTCCCTGCACGACTTGCTGCAACCGCTGGCGGAATCCGGCGTTTCCATGACCCGTCTGGAATCCCGCCCGGCGCGGCAAGGCTTGTGGGAATACGTCTATTACGTGGATGTGGAAGGTCATCGCCAGTCGCCTCACATCATCGCCGCCTTGCAGTCGCTGGCGGGGCGGGCGGCGTATCTGAAAGTGTTGGGTTCGTATCCGGTCGCCGTGTATTGAGGGCGTGAGGAGGCGAGGGGGAGAAAAGGGGCATTCAAGTATTTCGGGAACGTGCCGTAGATAAAGACAAGTTCTCTTTTTCAAGGTGTGTGCCATGACGACCCTACCAATCAAGCCTACCCTGCTGCCAGCGGCGGGGGTGTTGAGAAACATGAATGCCCGGATGGTGAAAAACCCCCTGCCGCTGGCGGCGCGCGCTACGGATGCCGAAGACAAAAAGGCGACAGACAAGAAGGCAGAAGAAAAAAAGGAATCCGCCCAGGTCAGTTTGAGCGATTTTGGCAAACGTCAGGTGCAGGCGTTGAATATGCTGAACTCGCTCAACACCGCCCAGGAGACGCGGAAAACCGCCGCGCGCGCGCAGGCGGCGGAACTCAAAAAACGGATCGACAGCCTGAAAGAAATTGCGGCGATGCTGGGACCGCTGGCGGCGAAAACCATCCTGCGCCAAATCAGGCAAATCGCGCAGCAACTACGGGCGGTCGCCGCAGAATTGGGAGAGCCGTCCACGCCGGATGTTGGCGCAAACGGCGGGGAAACCGGTCACGCCAGCGCCGGTGAGGAAACCGACGAGAAAACAGGCGGCGAAAATGCGGCGGTCGCCGCGAACGTCAATCCCGGTCAAACGGAAGGCGAGGCTGAAGGTGAGGGCGAAGGCGAAGAAGAACAAAACGCGCCGGAAGACAGCGTTGCCGCCGCCGCGCAACAGAAAGAAAAAGCAGAAGAAACCAAAGACACGCCCTCCACCGACGGGGATGCCGAAACAAAAGCGGCAGCGGCGCAAGCGGGCGCGGCGGCAGGGCAGGCGGAACAAGCCGCCCGCGCCGCCGAAAGTGAAACCGAAGACAAGGAACAGAACCCCGGCATCAGCGACCGTCACGAAATGGCCGGGCTGCGCCGCGCCCAAGGCGAACAGGAACGCCAGGACGCGAAAATTGTGAGCGAGCTGGCGAAGGAATTGCGTCTGCTGCTCAGTCTTGCAAAAAGCATGTTGATACGCAAAGACAAAGAAGACAAAGAAAACCTGAAGGAAATCGAAAAACAGATGACGGAAACCGACCAACTGGTGGAGGAACTCAACACCGCCGCCGACGAACATCTCGACGAAGCCGATGTACTGGCAGGCGTGGGCGGAGATGCCGGAGCGGGCAGCGTCGATACGGGCGGGGCAGACGCCGCTACCGCTGCGGTGACTTCCATTTCGGTGTATGCGTGAGCGGGGCGCATTGCATCAAGAAAGGAAAACATTGTGAATACGGTCACTTACGTCAATGCCACGCCCGTGACATTTAAGTTTGCGAGCGAAGAATCATCCGCCAATATACCCGCCAGTGTGCCCACCAGCGCCGTCGCCGCGAACGCGGCGCCGGAACCCGACATTTCGCCGGAAGCGAAGACGCTGGCGCAGTGGTTCGGCGTTGCGCGTGTGAATGGAGCATCCAGCAACCCCAAAATCGCCTTCGACGACAACCCCGATGGCAGTCTGTTTGGCAAAATCCAAAAGCGTTTCGATGTCCGTATGGTCAATGCCTTCACCGAAAACGATAAAAAGCTGCTCGGTCAAGCCTACGAATTGGCGCATGGCAACGAGAAATACGAGAAAAAGTTGGACGAACTCTCCATCGAACTCGGCGCTCTGCGGATTCGGCAACAATTGAACGGCGAACTCATCCGTTCAACCGAGGTGCAGAGAGACCGCAACGGCGACGGCAAAATCAATTCCGACGACCATCCCTATCAACCGGAACCCGCCCATTACGAGATTTTGGGGTTCATGAAATACATGGCTGAACATCGGGATTGATCCGAAATTACCCTCTCCCCTTGTGGGGTGAGACGTGAGTTCTCGAAGCGAATGCTTCGAGCCGTCGAACGCCCAATTTCATGCAGGGAATTGGGCGGGGCACGGCGGCGAGGGTGCCCCGCAAGGGGCGGGAGAGGGGTATGGTTCCGTATGTTCCGGCGTTATTTCGCGCTGAATCGCCGAATGGTGGAAGGCACTTCGCATCGGTGTTCACAACCGTCGGGTTTAACTTCGCTTACCCACGATAAATTACGCTTGCCGTCATTGCGAGGAGCAGAGCGACGCGGCTGGTCTCCCATTGTTGCCAGAATTGCCGCGTCGCTGCGCTCCTCGCAATGATGCGGTTGCTTATGGCAATTTCCGCCACGCGAACAAGCGCGTTGGCTGCCAACCTTGATGTTCATAAAACCCAAGCGCCGGAGTGTTGTCCGCGTCGGCTAAGAGTTGCATCCGCCGCGCGCCCTTGCGAGTCGCCCATTTCGCTGCCGCGTCCAGCAGGCGGCGACCGATGCCGCAGGCGCGGTGTTCGGGGCGCAGGACGACATCTTCCAGCCAGGCGGAGGGCGCGCCGCTGGCGGTGGAGATCACCAGTTGGACGCTGACCATCCCGATGACGACACCATGAATGGCGCTGCGGGCGATTAAAATGACGGCGTTTTCCGGTCGCGCCAGGAGCAGTTCCAGAGCGCGTTGTTGTTTTTCTGCATCGGGTTGAAAATCCTGTTCGATGGAAAACAGGATGTCCAGAAGTTCAATCAGGGCGGGGATGTCGGCTGAGGTGGCAGGTTCGATGGTAATCACGCGGCATCTCCGCCGGGATACAGGGTAATGCTCAAAAAGCGGATCGGGCATTGGGTGAGTTTTTCCGGGCCGTGCGGGATGTCGCCGCGAAAGGTGAGGGAATCGCCGGGTTTCAGGGCATAGGTGTTCTGACCGTGGCGGTATTCGATTTCGCCTTCCAGCATGTAGATGAATTCCGTGCCGGGATGCTCGAAAATGGGGAAGGTCTCGGAATCGTGGTCAATGCTGATCAGAAACGGCTCGAAGAATTTTTTTGGCCCCTGATCATAGGCGAGCAGGTGGTAGGTGTGTCCGCGCTTGGTGCCGCGCCGCACGACTTCCATGCCTTCGCCTTTTTTGACCATCTGGGCGCTGCCGTCTTTGGTGTCGTAACCGCGAAACAGGGCGGCGAGGGAAACGCCCAAGGCTTGCGCCAGACGGGAAAGCGTATCCAGACTGCTGGCGGTCTGGGCGTTTTCAATACGCGATAACATGCCCCGACTGATGCCGGAACGGGCGGCGATGTCGGCGATGGTCAAGCCGTGCGAAAGGCGGATGTCCTTGATGGTCGCGCCCAGATAGCGTTCCAGGCTGTTGGCGGTGGCGTGTTCAGGCATGGCGTGGTCTTGGGGAGTGCTGGCGAGCTGCGAAGATTTTCAGCCCACGCGCCCCCCGATTCAGTAAACAATGGCGCTACTCTAACATAAAGGAGAAAAAGTTTACCTTTACGAAAAAAAGTTTCTCAAAACCGTTGACGCGGCTTTCGAGTTGGTTGCACAATACGAACCAATGTTTCACTACATGAACCCAATGGAGTCCCAAATGGCTTTTTCCCGTCGTTACACCCTGACGCTTTCCTGTCCCGACCAAGTGGGCGTGGTCGCTGCGGTCAGCGGTTTTATCGCTGAACATCGCGGTTGGATCACCGAGGCGAACCACCACGCTGACGCGGCGGCGCAGCGTTTTTTCATGCGTCAGGAAATTCTCGCGGAGTCGTTGCCCTTCGGTCTGCAAGAATTTTCCGCCCGCTTCAACCCGATTGCCGAGCGTTTCGGCATGAAGTGGAAAATCTCCGACAGCGACAAAAAGAAGCGCGTGGTCATTCTGGTGTCGAAGCAGGAGCATTGCCTCTACGACCTGCTCTCGCGCTGGCAATCGAAAGACCTGGACATCGAGATTCCCTGCATCATTTCCAATCACGACACCTTCAAGGGTTTTTCCGAATGGCACGGCATCCCTTTTCATCATGTGCCGGTAACGCCGGACAACAAGGTGGAAGCCTATGCCGAAGTAATGCGGCTGTTTGCGGCGGCGGAGGGCGATGTGATGGTGCTGGCGCGTTACATGCAGATTTTGTCGCCGGAATTGTGCGCCCGGTATCCGGGGCAAATCATCAACATCCACCACAGTTTTCTGCCCAGTTTTGTCGGCGCGAAGCCCTACCATCAGGCGTTTCAGCGCGGGGTGAAGCTGATTGGCGCGACCTGTCATTACGTGACTTCCGACCTCGACCAAGGCCCCATCATCGAGCAGGATGTCATCCGCGTCGACCATTCCGACCAGCCCGAAGATCTGGTGCGTTATGGCAAGGACATCGAGAAAGCCGTCCTTGCCCGTGGTCTGCGCTATCACCTCGAAGACCGGGTGCTGACGCATGACAACAAGACGGTCGTTTTCCGCTGAAATTTCAGCGCATTTTTAATCCAGGAGCCGAACATGCCTTGGCGACTTTTACGCTTCGCGTTTTCCAGCAAACATCCCGAACCCCGGATGTTCACCCAGTACTCCAGGCTGAAACCGTCCTACGATGTCGTCATCATCGGCGGCGGCGGACACGGGCTGGCGGCGGCATATTACCTCGCCAAAGAGCACGGCATCAGCAATGTCTGCGTACTGGAAAAGGGCTATATCGGCGGCGGCAATACGGGGCGCAACACGACCATCATCCGCTCCAATTACCTGACGCCGGAAGGGGTGCGGTTTTATGATGAGTCTGTGCGCCTGTGGCAGGATTTGTCGGCGGATTTCGACCTCAACCTGTTCTATGCCAATCGCGGTCATTACACGCTCGCGCATACCGACGCCTCGCTCAGAACCATGCGCTGGCGGGCAGAGGTGAACAAACATTACGGCGTCGATTCCGAAGTGGTGGGGCCGGAGGATGTGAAAAAAGCCGCGCCGATGATCGACCTGTCATGCAGCGGACACGCGCCGATTCTGGGCGCGCTCTACCACGCGCCGGGTTCGGTGGCGCGGCACGATGCGGTTGCCTGGGGCTATGGACGCGGCGCTGACCGGCGCGGCGTGGAAATCCACCAGAAAACCGAAGTGTTGGGCATCGACGTGCAGGGCGGCAAGGTGAAAGGCGTGCAAACTTCACGCGGCTACATCGCCACGCCCAAGGTCTTGTGCGCCGTCGCCGGTTCGACGCCGCGCATCCTGAACATGGTGGACGTGCCATCGCCCCTGTACATCCACCCCCTGCAAGCGATGGTCAGCGAACCCGTCAAACCCTGGCTCGACCCGATTCTGGTCTCCGGCAGTCTGCACGTTTATATCAGCCAGTCGGCGCGCGGCGAACTGGTGATGGGCGCCTCGCTCGATCCTTACGAAGTGCATTCCACGCGCTCCTCGCTGGAATTCGTCGAAGGGCTGACGGCGGAAATGTTAAACATGTTCCCCTTCCTCTCCAATGTTAAAGTCATGCGCCAATGGGCAGGCATGGCGGACATGACCCCCGACTTCGCGCCGATTATGGGCAAAACGCCCGTGGAAGGGTTTTACCTCGATTGCGGCTGGGGCACTTACGGCTTCAAGGCGACGCCCGTCAGCGGCAAGACGATGGCGCACACCCTTGTGAACGACGCGCCGCATCCGTTGATTACCGGCTTTTCGTTGGAGCGGTTCAAGCATTACGCGCTCACGGGCGAAAAGGGCGCGGCTTCGGTGGGGCATTAAAAGGAGAACGACATGAAAATCATGACCTGTCCAATCAACGGTTCCCGTCCGGTTTCCGAGTTTGCTTACTGGGGCGCGGTGCGCGACATGCCTGACCCGAAGGCGGCGAGCGACACCGAATGGGCGGATTACGTCTTCAACCGCGACAATGCGCCCGGTGTCAAAAAAGAGTGGTGGTGCCATACGCCTTCCAACACCTGGTTTATCGCTGAACGCGACACGGAAAAAGATGTTGTCATCAACACCTGGCTTTACGGGGAGAATCCATAATGCGCCTGCCCACCCAAAACAGCGAGTGGATTGATCGCTCGCGCGAACTCGAATTCACCTTTGAAGGTCGCCCTTACAAGGGCTTTCAGGGCGACAGCATCACCAGCGCGCTCTGGGCGAATGGCGTGCGTGTGCTCGGTCGCAGCTTCAAATACCATCGGGCGCGCGGCGTGCTCTCGCTCGCCAATCACGACATCAACGTCATGCTGCAAGCGGGCAATGAGCCGAATGTGCGCGGCGATGTCACGCCCCTCACGGCGGGCATGAACCTGACGGTCGTCAATACTTTCGGCGGCGGCGTGGATCACGACAACGGGCGTTTTCTGGGGCTGATTTCCCGCTTTCTGCCCGTCGGTTTTTATTACAAGGCCTTCCACACCAAGGCGTTGTTTCCCTTGTGGGAAAAAATGTTCCGCCTGACCACCGGCCTGGGCAAGGTGGATTTTGCCACCCCGCGCAGACGCACGCCCAAGGGCTACGATTTCTGCGACGTGCTGGTGATCGGCGCAGGCCCTTCCGGTCTGGCGGCGGCAATCTCCGCCGCAAAAGCGGGCGCAAGCGTGGTGGTGGTTGATGAAAACGCCCGCGTGGGCGGTAGCGGCGCCTACCAGTCGGGCGCGCGCCATGAACGTCGCGCCGCCCTCGCGGATCTGCTCACCAAGGCGGAAGCCAACGCCCATATTCGCATCATCAGCGCGACCTATGCCGCCGGTTATTACAAAGACCATTGGGTGCCGCTGGTCTCCGCTTCCCGCATGATCAAGATGCGCGCGGGGTCGGTCATCGTCGCCAGCGGCGCGTTTGAGCAGCCCGCCGTGTTTCGCAATAACGATCTGCCGGGCGTGATGCTCGCTTCCGCCGCGCAACGGCTGATTCATCGCTACGGCGTCAAACCGCTGGAAAACCCGCTGCTCCTGGTCGCCAATGCCGACGGCTACCGCGCCGCGCTTGACCTTGCCGCCGCTGGCAGCAAAGTCGCCGCCGTGGTGGATTTGCGCCCCGCGCACACGGCAAAGGCGCTGGAAGAAGAGGTAAAAGCGGCAGGCATCCCTGTTTATGCGGCTTCCGCCATCCTCGAAGCCCTCCCCGGCGCGGGCGGAAAATCCGTAGTCGCCGCCCGCATCGGCGCATTCAAGAATGGCAGCGCCGATTTCAGCGCACCAAAAGAAATCCCCTGCGACGGCATCCTGATGAGCGTCGGCTGGGCGCCCGCCGCCAACCTGCTCTATCAGGCGGGAACGCAAATGCGTTACGACAACGCGCTTGAACAATTCGTGCCCGAAAAACTCCCTGAAGGCGTCTTTGCCTGCGGCAAGGTCAACGGCGTACATGACTTCGCCGCCCGCTTGCAGGATGGCGAACGCGCCGGCAGCGCGGCGGCGGCGCATGTCGGCTTTGTGGCAAACACGGCTACGGCAGCCAGCATCACTGTCCCCGCCGAACCGGAAGCCCCCTCGCACCCGTGGCCTATCGTCAATCACCCCAAGGGCAAGACCTTTGTCGATTTCGACGAAGACCTGCAATTCAAGGACATCGCCAACGCCGTGCAGGAGGGCTTCGACAACATCGAACTCCTGAAACGCTATTCCACCGGCGGCATGGGGCCGAGCCAGGGCAAGCACTCCAACATGAACATCCTGCGCGTGCTGGCGAAACTCACTGGCAAAACCCCCGGCGAAGTCGGCACCACCACCGCGCGCCCCATGTTCCACCCGACGCCCATGTCCATCCTCGCCGGACGCGGTTTCTCACCCGAACGCCGCACGCCCCTGCACAGCCGCCACACGGCGCTGGGCGCGGTATGGATGAGCGCGGGCGTCTGGCAACGTCCGGAGTATTACCGGATTCAAGGCAAGGCACGCGAAGACAGCATCCGCGCGGAAGTCGCGGCGGTGCGAAACGGTGTCGGCATCATCGACGTGGGCACACTGGGCAAACTGGAAATCAGGGGCAGCGCCGCCGCCGAATTTCTGGAACGGGTGTACACCTCGAACTACGCCAACCTCAAAATCGGCATGACCCGCTACGCCGTCATGTGCGACGAATCCGGCGTCATCATCGACGACGGCGTGGTGGCGCGGCTGGCGGAAGACCATTTCTACTTCACCACCACCACCTCCGGCGCCGCCGCCATCTACCGCGAGCTATCCCGCTTGAATACGATGTGGCAACTGGATGTCATCCTCGTCAATCACACCGGAGCCTACGCGGCGGTGAATCTGGCAGGCCCCAAATCCCGCGCCGTACTCGCCCGACTCACCGACCTTGATCTTTCCGGCGCGGCTTTCCCCTACCTCGGCGTGCGCGAAGGCAAGGTCGCGGGCATCCCCGCAAGGCTCCTGCGCGTTGGCTTCGTCGGAGAATGGGGCTACGAAATCCACGTCCCCGCCAACTACGGCGGCGCGCTCTGGGACGCCCTCGTCGCCGCCGGAAAACCCGAAGGCATCCGCCCCTTCGGTGTCGAAGCCCAACGCCTGCTGCGTCTGGAAAAAGGACACATCATCATCGGACAAGACAGCGACGGTCTGACCACCCCGCTGGAACTGGGCATGAACTGGGCGGTAAAAATGGAAAAGCCCTTCTTCGTCGGGCAACGCAGCCTCGCCATCGTCACCCAGAAGCCCGCCAAACAACAGTTGGTCGGCTTGGTCTTTCCGCAAGGCGACAACAGCGAAAAGCCAAAGGAATGCAATCTGGTGATCGACAACCACGAAATCGCCGGACGGGTCACGTCCATTGCCTACTCCCCCACCCTGCAACGCCACATCGCCCTGGCTTTCGTCCGCCCCTCGCAGGCAAAGGCAGGGGAGCAGGTTAACATCCGGCTGACCAACGGTTCACTGGTCACGGCGGAAGTGGCGCAAACACCGTTTTATGATGCGGAGAATTTACGGCAGAAAGAGGCGGCGTAGAGAGGGGATACACCCCGTAGGGGCGCGCATTGCGCGTCCTGGAGACCGCGTGGACGGAACCACGGACGCGCAATGCGTGCCCCTACGTAAAAATCGAAAGCGCGCCAAGTTTGATTTGCGTATCAATTTGTTAATCTGCTCTAATAGTAATCTTCCGGTCTTTGACGCATTTTGATGCGCTTACCGGGAGCGATGGCGTCTCGCCGTCGCACGATGGCGAGGACGCCATCGTTCCCGGATGGTTCGCGGAACCGCTCCTGCAACAATCTCGCCACGCTCTGGCAGAGCCGTATCGTCCCTCCACGCCATAAAAGTTTACCAATACGAAAAAAAGTTTCAAAAACTCGTTGACGCGGCTTTCTTGTTTGTTGCACAATAGGAACCAATGTTTCACAACACGAATTTTATGAGGTTGCGCCATGAATGCTTTTACTGCACCTGTTCCTGTCAGCCCGCTCGCCGAAGCGGTTGCTGCGACCCGTACGCAGCCTGTTGGCGTCAGTTTTGTTGACCATTCCCTGAATCCGCGTTTTGGCTGCAAGGGCAAGGCGGCGGCGGCGTGGTTGTCGGGGTTGGGGCTGGCGATTCCTGCTGGCGCGAATCGTTGGTTGCCGTTGCCGGAGGGCGGGTTGATTGCCCGGTTGGGCAATACGGAATTTCTGGTTGAGGGCAGCGCCGCCGTGGTTGAACGTTTGCACGGCAGCGCAGCACCTGCGGGGGTTGCGGTGGTACTTCGGCAGGATGCGGCGATTGAGCTTTCCGGTTCCGGGCTGCCCTGTCTGCTTTTGCAAACGTGCAATGTGAATTTCGCTGCGCTGAATCTGGCGGAATCGCCAGTGGTGCTGACTTCCATGGCGGGCGTCGGTGTGACGGTGATTCCGGGGGCTGGCAGTTATCGCATCTGGTGCGATGGCACTTATGGCGCGGCGCTTTGGGAAACTTTGCATGAGGTCGCGGCTGGATAGTTGGATAGCTGGATTGGGTGGTTCTCGAACCGCCCCTACGGATGAATCGCCCCTGAACAATTTTTGAATTTTCTTAAATGATTGGAGCCGCAAACATGACACCTGATGAAGCCAAAAAATTCCTGACGGATCACCACGTCAAATATGTTTTCGCGCAGTTCGTGGATATTCACGGCGCGCCCAAGGTCAAGGTGGTGCCTGCCGACCATTTTGACGACATCATCAATAATGGCGCGGGTTTCGCGGGCGGGGCGGTGTGGGGGCTGGGGTTGGAACCGGCGTCGCCGCAGGATTACATGGCGGTGGGCGACCTTTCCACCTTGACCCTGGTGCCCTGGCAGCCTGGTTATGCCCGCATTGTTTGCGACGGGCATGTCGACAAGAAGCCGTGGAAGTTTGACAGTCGCGTGGTGTTAAAAAAGCAGGTGGCGCGCTTGCGGGCGCGCGGGCTGACGTTTTACACCGGGCTGGAGCCGGAATTTTCGCTGTTGAAGAAAAACGATCGAGGCGACATCGTGCCTTGCGAAGACAGCGACGTGCTGAAAAAACCCTGTTACGACTACAAAGGGTTATCGCGTTCGCGGGAGTTTCTCGAACGCCTGACCGACAGCGTGAAGGTCGTAGGTCTTGATGTTTATCAAATCGACCATGAAGACGCCAACGGTCAGTTTGAAATCAATTACACCTTCGACGATTGCCTGTCTTCCTGCGACGACTTCATTTTTTTCAAGATGGCGGCTTCCGAAATCGCGCACGAAATGGGGCTGATTTGTTCCTTCATGCCCAAGCCGTTCGCCAATCGCCCCGGTAACGGGATGCACATTCACATGTCGCTGGGCGATGGCAAGCAGAATGTTTTTGAGGACAAGAGCGACCCGCGTGGTTTGAAGCTTTCAAAGCTGGCGTATCACTTTCTGGGCGGTATTTTGAAACACGCTCCGGCGCTGGCGGCGGTTTGCGCGCCGACGGTGAATTCCTACAAGCGGCTGGTGGTCGGTCAATCGCTCACCGGCGCGACCTGGGCGCCGGCTTACATCAGCTACGGCGACAACAACCGTTCGACGATGGTTCGCATTCCCGGCGGGCGGCTGGAATTGCGGATTCCCGATGGGGCGTGTAATCCCTACCTCGCCACCGCCGCCGTCATCGCCGCCGGGCTGGATGGCATTGACCGCGAGATTGATCCGGGCGAGCCGAAGAACAACAACCTGTATGACCTCACGCCCTCGGAACTGAAGGCGGCGGGCATCGGCACGCTGCCGCAAAGTCTGCATGAAGCCCTCTTCGCGCTGGAACGCGACCATGTGCTGTGCGAATCGCTGGGGCCGGTCGCGGAAGAATTTTTGAAATTGAAGAACATGGAATACGTGGAATACATGCGCCATGTTTCGGATTGGGAAGTTGAGCGGTATCTGGAATTTTTCTAAAAATACCTCATCAAGGAGAAAACACATGTGTGGAATTGTTGGATTACTCGTTAAAACACCTGACTTGCGCGCGCGTCTGGGCGAGCTGATGGTACCCATGCTGATCGGCATGACCGAACGCGGGCCGGATTCCGCCGGTCTGGCGGTTTTTACCGGCGACGCGGGCGATCATGCGCGCAAAATCAGCGTCTATTCCGGTTTGATCGAAGACGGCGACAACTTCAACTGGCAGGGCGTGGCGCACGAATTGAAGGAACATCTGGGCGTTTCGATCACGCTGGAAGCAAAGGGCAATCACGCCATTTTTTCGGTAAGCGCCGACCCGGAAATCGTCAAACGCTGGCTGAAAGATGAATACCCCGGTTTGTTCATTCTTTCTACAGGCAAGAGCATCAATCTTTACAAGGACATCGGCACGCCCGCCGAAGTCGCGTCGCGCTACGATTTTGGCAAACTGCAAGGCACGCATCTGGTCGGGCACACCCGCATGGCGACAGAAACCGCCGTCACGCCGGATCGGGCGCACCCTTTTACCGCTGGCGAAGATTTCTGCCTTGTGCATAACGGCTCGCTCTCCAATCCCAACGGCATCCGCCGCAAGCTGGAACCGCAGGGCATCCACTTCGATACCGACAACGACACCGAAGCCGCCTGCCGCTTTCTGGAATGGCGTCTGCGCGAAGGCGACAATCTGGAAACCGCGTTGAAAAAGGGTTTTGAGGAACTGGACGGTTTCTACACCTTTCTGATGGGTACGCCCGATGCGCTCGCCCTGATTCGTGACCCCTTCGCCTGCAAACCGGCGGTTGTGGCTGAAACCGATGATTACGTGGCGATTGCTTCCGAATTTCGCTCGCTCGCCCACCTGCCGGGCATCAATCACGCCCATGTCTTTGAACCTGCTCCCGAGGAGATGTACGTATGGAAAATCTGACCTTTGACCTCGCCCAAACCAAGGTGAGCGCGCTCAACAGCTATCTGCACCGCCAGTCTGGAGAAAGCGGCGGGCAAAAAATCACCGTCATCAATCCCGATGGCGCGCACAACATCGCCGTAGGTCTGGATAGTCCGGTGGAAGTGGAAGTCATCGGACACGCCGGTTACTACGCGGGCGGCATGAACAAGACCGGCAAGGTCATCATCAAAGGCAGCGCCGGAACGGGCGTGGGCGAAAACATGATGAGCGGCGTCGTGCATGTGCAGGGCTTTGCCTCCAACGGCGCGGGCGCTTCCGCGCATGGGGGCCTGCTCATCATCGACGGCGACGCGGGCTTGCGTTGCGGCATCTCGCTAAAAGGCGGCGACATCGTGGTGGGCGGTTCGGTCGGCAGCTTCTCCGCATTCATGGCGCAAGCCGGACGCATGGTGATTTGCGGCGACGCGGGCGACGCGCTGGGCGACTCGCTTTACGAAGCCGTGCTCTACGTGAAGGGCAACATCAAGTCTTTGGGCGCGGACGCGCAAATCGAAGCCTTGACCGACGCTGACATCAGCGCCCTCACCGACCTGCTGCAACAGTCGGGACTGAATCACGACCCGAAATCGTTCAAGAAAGTGGCCTCCAGGCGCGAGTTGTACCACTGGAACGCCGACGCCAACCAAGAATACTGAGGAGAACTTCATGGACGCCAAAACCACACAACACACCAAACACCTGAGCCTGGAAGAATCCTACGGCTACGACCGCAAAACGCTGGATTACATCCGCAAGGCCGCCGCGCACGGGCTTTATGAAATTCGCGGCATGGGCGCGAAACGCAAGCTGCCCAACTTCGACGATCTCGTATTTTTAGGCGCGTCGATGTCCCGTTACGCCCTCGAAGGGTATCGGGAGAAATGCGCGACCAAAACCATCCTCGGCACCCGTTTTGCCAAAAAGCCCATCGAACTGGACATCCCCATTACCGTCGCCGGGATGAGCTTCGGCGCGCTCTCCGCCAATGTGAAAGAAGCCCTGGGGCGTGCCGCCAGCGAAGTCGGCACCTCCACCACCACGGGCGACGGCGGCATGACGCCGGAAGAACGCCAGTCTTCCAAAACGCTGGTGTACCAATGCCTGCCCAGTCGCTACGGCTTCAACCCCGACGACGTGCGCCGCGCTGACGCCATCGAAGTCGTGATCGGACAAGGCGCGAAACCCGGCGGCGGCGGCATGTTGCTGGGTCAAAAGGTCTCCGCCCGCGTAGCGGGAATGCGTACCCTGCCCGCTGGCGTCGACCAACGCTCCGCCTGTCGCCACCCCGACTGGACAGGCCCGGATGACCTCGCCATCAAGATTCAGGAACTCCGCGAGATGACCGACTGGGAAAAACCCATTTACGTCAAAGTCGGCGCGACAAGAACCTTCAACGACGTGAAGCTCGCCGTGCATTCCGGCGCGGATGTCATCGTGGTCGACGGAATGCAAGGCGGCACGGCGGCGACGCAAACCTGCTTCATCGAACACATCGGCATCCCCACCCTGGCTGCCCTGCGTCAGGCCGTGGATGCGCTGGAAGACCTCGACATGAAGGGCAAGGTGCAACTCATCATCTCCGGCGGCATCCGAAGCGGTCCCGATGTCGCCAAGGCGCTGGCGATGGGCGCGGACGCGGTGGCCATCGGTCAAGGCGTGATGATTGCCTTGGGTTGCAACGGCGACACCTACTGTCAAAAGGGCAAGCACATCTCCGCTCTGGATGACTACGCCGCCCTGGGCACCGCGCCCGGCTTCTGCCACCACTGCCACACCGGACAATGCCCGGTTGGCATCACCACGCAAGACGAGATTCTGGAACAACGTCTGGAACCGGCAGTCGGCGCGAAACATCTGAAAAACTACCTGAAGACCCTGAACATGGAACTCACCACCATCGCCAGAGCCTGCGGCAAACAGAACGTGCACCATCTGGAAAAAGAAGATTTGGTCGCCTTGACACTGGAATCCGCTGCCATGGCAGGCGTACCGCTGGCAGGCACAAGCTGGATTCCGGGTGGTTCGGGGATCAGGTGACAGGTTGCAGGTGGCAGGTGGCAGGGGTTTGCGGCGCGTTGCGCCGGTTATGAGGCAAACCCTTGTCACCCCGACCGCCGCTCCTTGCCTTTTCCATCCACCAATTACTGACACCTGATTCCTGACATGCCTGCAAATATCATCGACGGCAAAGCGCTTGCCAAGCGTCTGCGCGAAGAATTCAGTATTCGCGTCAAAACCCTGCAAGCCTCCGGTATTACACCCGGTCTGGCGGTCATCCTGATTGGCGAAAACCCCGCCTCGCAGGTTTATGTCGGCAACAAGGTGAAAGCCTGCGCCGAATGCGGCGTGCGCTCCTTCCGCCACACCCTGCCCGCCGATACCCCGGAAACCGAGGTGATCGCCCTCATCGGACGCCTGAACGCCGACCGCGACGTGCACGGCATCCTCGTCCAACTCCCGCTGCCTCCGCACATCGACCTGCGCCGCGTGCTGGAAGCCATCGACGTGCACAAAGACGTAGACGGTTTTCACCTCTACAACGTCGGCGGCTTGGTCGTTGGCGACAGCATCTTCCCCCCTTGCACCCCCTACGGCGTGCAACTGCTGCTGGAAACCACCGGCTTACCCGTCGAAGGCAAAAACGCCGTCATCGTCGGCGCTTCCAACATCGTCGGCAAACCGATGGCGCTGATGCTGCTGCAAAAAGAAGCCACCGTCACCATCTGCCACGCCAAGACCAAAAACCTCGCCCAACACACCATCATCGCCGACATCCTCATCGTCGCCGCCGGCAGCCCCGGTCTGATTGTTCCGCAAATGGTCAAAGAAGGCGCCATCGTCATCGACATCGGCATCAACCGGATGCCCGACGGCAGCATCACTGGCGACGTGGATTTCAAAGGCGTCAGCCAAAAAGCCAGTTGGATAACCCCCGTCCCCGGCGGCGTCGGACCGATGACGGTCACGATGCTGATCGCCAATACCTTGAGGTCAGCGGAGCGTGTGGCGGGACAGCAGGAAGTTTTGGGGGAATGGGAGAAGTAAGGATGGCTCCGCAGGAACGGGCATTTGTGGGTGAGCGAAGCGTTATCCACCATTTAGCTTATGTAGGCGCTTGATTGCTGGGGGGTGGAAGGTGCTTCGCTTTTGCCGTCGCTCCGCTTCGTCGAAACCCATTGCTACCTGCGCTCGGTCGCCCGTCGTCAAGAATGGAAAGCAGGCGAGCGAGGCGCTCGCCCCTACGCCCCCACCTCTACATCGACAACCCACAAACGCAGTTCAGCGGGTTGTGGAAATTGCGTTGGAATTGCCGACAACGCAAATGGAAGTTCCGGCGCCATAGATATAGGCACATCCATGAGATTCCTTGCATGACTTATTTCGATGGCAAGTTTCAGGTAACGACGAAGCATCAAGAGTGGCGGAAATTGGTTTTCTTTCGCAAACCATTCAAGTACATCGTGAGCATACTTTGAGCTATTGCATGAGCGACATGCCCAAACAAGGTTATCTCCGGTATCTGCTCCACCGTTCTTTTTTGAAATGAGATGGTCAGCCGATAGATGGTCGCGACTTCCGCAGTAACAACATGCTTGGGGCAAAATCATCTTCAATCGCTCATCATCTACGATAGAGCCAATATTCATGGTCTGTTTATTCAGCCCTGCGTAAAGACGGGCGCGAATCATAAAATGGGTACGCCCGTACTTTTCAGCTTTTGCGGTGACAGCCGCATGTGCCATCGCAAGGTTTGCATACGACCAGTGAAGTAACTCGCCAATGGTGTTGATTTCTGGCATGTGGTTAACGTCCTATACGGGGAAAAATCAGCACGCCTAACGTTTGATACTGGACATCGGCTTCCAATTTTTTGATGCGTTGCTTGCTGTTCATGGTGGTGATGATAACCACTTAAAACAGGAAAGTCACTGGCAACTCTGCTACATTAGCGAGCTTCTGCAAGCGGATATTTGCCCAATGAAAACCCAAACCATCGCCGCCTTCGACTTCGACGGCACCATCACCACGCGAGACACCTTTCTGGCTTTTTTGGTGCGCGCATTCGGCAAGCCCAAGCTTTATGGCGCGCTGTTCCGTTTGAGTGGCGAGGCGTTGCAAGTCTGGCTTGGGCACGCCAGTCGGGACAGGTTCAAGGCGCTTTTGATTGGCAGATTGTTCCCCGGTCAGTCGGTCGCGGAGTTAAAACGTATCGGTGCGGAACATGCGGCGGTGATCGCCTCCTGGTGTCGCCCCGGCGCGTTGGAACGTATCCGCTGGCACAAAGAAGCGGGGCATCGGCTGGTCATGGTCAGCGCCTCGCTTTCTTTTTACCTTGAATCCATCGCAGCGCAACTCGGCTTTGACGATTTGTTGTGTACCGAACTGGCGGCAAGCGAAGACGTTTGTACGGGCGCATTGCAGGGAGAAAACTGCCGCGCCGCCGAAAAAGTCCGGCGCTTGCAATCGCTGCTTGGTGCGCTCGACGACTACGAGATTTACGCTTACGGCGATTCCGATGGCGACACGGAAATGCTGGCTGCCGCCGACCATCCGGCATTCAGACCCTTTCGCGCATTGCCCTGATTTCCAGGCGCATGAGCCGCAATGTGGTATCGTCCGGTCATCCACTCTCTACTTCCGAGCGCCCCATGATTCGACCCCGCCGCATCCTCGCCATCGCCCTGCTTTTCTTGCTGCCCGCGATCAGCCACGCCGCGCCAGCCCCTTATTACCTCTGGATGAGCCTGTTCGACGGTAGCCGCGTGTGTTCACAAACGCCGCTGGGCGAAGGCTGGAAATTAATGGGCGGACCGTACAAAGACGCCCGCTGCCGGAAACCGGCATAAAAAACGCCCTTTTGATGTTCAGTCAAAAGGGCGTTTTTTCAGGAATTGGTCGGAGTGACAGGATTCGAACCTGCGACCCCTGCGTCCCGAACGCAGTGCTCTACCGGGCTGAGCTACACTCCGAAATGGGTTTTGGGTCGCTGCAATCAGTGTGACCGTTCAACCGCGAAAGCTGTCAATTGTAGCAGAGTCTGTTTGTAATTTGAATCCGGTAAAGCAGTGTTTATTGCGGCGCTTGCCTGTTTGGCGGCTTCGCGGGCGCGTTGCCGCGTGTATTCAAGGGCGCCGGTTCTGCGGATGGCGGCGAGCACGGTGGGGAAATCGTCACGTCCGCCGTCCTCAATCGCCTTTCTCACGCTGGCGGCTTCTTCGGGAGCGCCGTGTTGCATGACGTAAATCAGCGGCAGGGTGGGTTTGCCTTCCGCGAGATCGTCACCCAGGTGTTTGCCGGTGTCTGCTTCCTGACCGGAATAATCCAGCACGTCGTCGATCAACTGGAACGCCGTGCCCAGATACATGCCGTAATCCGCCAGACCTTGTTCCTGTTCCGGCGTCGCGCCTGCGATGATGGCACCGAGTTGCGTGGCGGCTTCAAACAGTTTGGCGGTCTTGTAGCGGATGACTTGCAGGTAGTTGGACTCTTCCACGTCGGGGTCGTGGCAGTTCATCAGTTGCAGCACTTCGCCTTCGGCGATGATGTTGGTGGCATCGGAAAGCACTTGCATGATTTTCATGCTGCCGACTTCGACCATCATCTGGAAGGCGCGGGTGTAGAGGAAGTCGCCGACCAGCACGCTGGCGGCATTGCCGAATACGGCGTTGGCGGTATCCCGCCCGCGTCGCAGGGCGGATTCGTCGACCACATCGTCGTGCAGCAGCGTCGCGGTGTGGATGAATTCCACCACTGCCGCCAGCGCGTGATGCTGCCTGCCGCGATAGCCCAATGCCCCCGCCGCCATCAGGACGAGCGCGGGACGCATCCGCTTGCCGCCACCGGCAATGATGTATTCCCCCACCTGGCGCACCAGCGCCACATTGGAATGGAGCCGTTGCCGGATGACGTCATCCACGGCGCGCATGTCGTCGCCAATCAAGGCGTATAGCTGTTGCAGCGGCAAAGCGGGTTCTCCCTGGCGAAAGTCGCTGATGGTAGGAGTTTGCGAGCGGGTGCGTCAAGTACGCCGTCGCGCATTGTCGATAAATGTTAAAATCCTATGCTGTCCGTTTCAGTCTTTCCCCAACGTTTTTCATCTATTGGAGCAATCATGAGCACTTCGCTTTTCGCCGCCGTCGAACTGGCACCCCGCGACCCGATTCTTGGTCTGACCGAAGCTTTCAATGCCGATGCCCGCACCGCCAAAGTTAATCTGGGCGTTGGCGTTTATTACAATGATGATGGCAAGCTGCCGCTGTTGGCCGCTGTCAAAGAAGCGGAAGCCGCCCGTCTGAAAACGCAACCGCCGCGCGGCTATCAAGCCATTGACGGCAACGCCGCCTACACCCAGGCTGTGCGTGAATTGCTGTTCGGTACGGGTTCCGAGCGCGCAAATGATGGTTCTGTCGTCACCATTCAGGCTTTGGGCGGCACGGGCGCGTTGAAGGTCGGCGCGGATTACCTGAAGCAACTGCTGCCGCAAAGCACGCTGTACATCAGTGACCCTTCATGGGAAAACCACCTCGCCCTGTTTTCCGCCGCCGGTTTTCCGGTCGAAACCTATCCCTACTACGACCCGACCACGCGCGGCGTGAACTTTGACGCCCTGCTGCAAAAGCTCGCCACCCTGCCGCCGCAATCCATCGTCCTGTTGCACGCCTGTTGCCACAATCCAACCGGAGCGGATTTGACCCACGAACAATGGACGCAGGTCGCTGCCGTTCTCAAGGAAAAAAATCTGGTGCCCTTCCTCGACATGGCGTACCAGGGCTTTGCAGATGGCATCGAGCCGGATACCGCTGCGGTGCGCGCCTTTACCGCCGCCGGAGCGCAATTCTTTGTGTCCAGTTCCTTCTCCAAGAATTTCTCGCTCTACGGCGAACGGGTCGGCGCGCTTTCCATCGTCACCGCCAGCAAGGAAGAAGCGGGGCGGGTGCTGTCGCAAGTGAAGCGTGTCATCCGCACCAATTACTCCAACCCGCCCACCCACGGCGGCGCGATTGTGGCTGCCGTATTGACCACGCCGGAACTGCGCAAAATTTGGGAAGATGAACTGACCGCGATGCGAAATCGCATCCGCACCGTGCGTCAGGGGCTTGCCGACGCGCTAAAAAGCGCGAGCGCGGCGCAGGATTTTTCCTTCATCGTCAAACAGCGCGGCATGTTCTCTTACACCGGCTTGACCAAGGAACAGGTCGAACGCCTGAAAACCGAATTCGGCATCTACGCCGTTTCTTCAGGACGCATCAACGTGGCGGCATTGAACAGCAAAAACCTGCCCATCGTGGCGGAAGCGATTGCGGCAGTGGCGAAGTAAGTCAGGCGGCAAATGAACAAGGGCGACTTCGCAAGTCGCCTTTTTTTTGCCCTTCTTTCACACCACGCCGCGCTGCCGTTCGGCATGAAATCTGTCCGCGAAAGCGGCGAAGCTGCCCGTCTCTATCGCCTGACGCATTTCCGCCATCAGGTTCTGATAGTAATGCAGGTTATGCGTGGTATTCAACATCGCGCCCAGAATTTCTTTGGCGCGGAACAGGTGGTGCAGGTAGGCGCGGCTGAAATTCCGGCAGGCGTAGCAGGCGCAGCCTTCTTCGAGCGGGCGCGTGTCCTGTTTGTAGGTGGCGTTTTTGATGCGGACATCGCCGTAGCGGGTGAACAGATGTCCGTTTCTCGCGTTGCGGGTGGGCATGACGCAATCGAACATATCGATGCCTTGCCCCACCGCGTGCACCAGGTCTTCCGGCGTACCCACGCCCATCAGGTAGCGCGGCTTGTTGGTCGGCAGGCGCGGCGCGACGTGCGCCAGAATGCGCGTCATTTCTTCCTTGGGTTCGCCCACCGACAAGCCGCCGATGGCCATGCCGTCGAAGCCGATGTCATTTAATCCGGCTAACGATTCGTCGCGCAAGGTTTCGTGCATTCCGCCCTGAACGATGCCGAACAGGGCGTTGGCATTTTCCAGCCGGTCATGTTGCTGACGCGAGCGCCGCGCCCAGTCGAGTGACAAACGCATGGATTTTGCCGCCACGTCCAGACTCGCCGGATAGGGTGTGCATTCGTCGAAAATCATCACAATGTCGGAATTCAGCGCGTGCTGAATGTCCATCGAAATTTCCGGCGTCAGAAACAGTTTCGCGCCGTCAATGGGGGAAGAAAATTTCACCCCTTCCGCGCTGATTTTTCTCATGGCGCCCAAGGAGAAAACCTGAAAGCCGCCGGAATCCGTGAGCAAGGGTTTGTCCCACGCCATGAAACCGTGCAAACCCCCGAAGCGTCGAATCACCTCCAGCCCTGGTCGCAGCCAGAGGTGAAAGGTATTGCCCAGACAAATCTGCGCGCCAATCTCCATGAGCATCGCGGGTGTCATGGCCTTGACGGTGCCATAAGTGCCGACCGGCATGAAGACCGGTGTTTCGACGACGCCGTGCGCCAGCTTCAGAGCGCCACGCCTTGCGAGGCCATCGGTTTTTTTGAGCGTGAAATCCATTGCAATCTGTCGTTTTGCGAGGGAACGGATTGTAGCCCAGAGCAGACTTTTATTTCGTCAAAGCTGCCTGTACACGCGCAATTTCTGCCTCTTTTCGTGCAAACAGGGCTAATATGGAGACGTGTCCATACCTCACATCAAGGAGTTGAAAATGACTGCGTCAACACAACAAGACCCGATGGATTTTTTTCGTCAATTGTGGGGCGGCATGGGTTTCAAAATGCCCGGAATGGTCGCGCCGACGTTTGACCCGAACGACCTGGAAAAACAAATCACCGACCTTAAAGCCGTGGAAGGTTGGTTACGCATGAATATCTCCATGCTGCAAATGACCATTCAGGGGCTGGAAATGCAACACAGCACCCTCTCTACAGTCAAGTCATTCAGCGAGACCATTCGCTCATCCAGCGGCAATCCCGCCGATGATGCCGCCAGCGACGCCCCCTCAATCGGGGATGCCCTGCAACGCGCCACGCTATGGCCGTGGGAAGTCATCCAGCAAGTGCAGGAAGGCGTGCAAAAACACCTCGAAGAAGAAGTCGAGCGCGCGGAAAGCACCGCCGCCGCCGTCGCAAAATCAGCGCCCAAACCCGCAGCCAAAGCCACGGCAAAAAAAGCGGCGCCTAAATCCGCTGGCGCTGCGAAAAAACCGGCGCGATAACATGCTGTAATGACAGCAGGGCGGTTTCTTCGATGCCGCCCTGACTGAACGCCAATCCGAAGTCTTGTTCCACAATTCCGTATGGATACCCCGTAGGTTGGGAAAGCCGATGAGCGGCGCATCCCGACGGTCGTACCTTGGCGCTACGCGCCGCAAGAATAACAACCATTGCAAATCAGTGAGCGGCGCTTCGTGTAGGTGTTCACAACCGTCGGGTTCAACTTCGCTTACCCGTCGCTCTCAAAGGACGCTTGCCCGACAAAAACCGTTGTGCTTCACTGAACCGTTCAATGTCGGGTTGCGCTTCGCTTACCCAACCTACGAAAAACGACACCTGTCGTCAAAAGCGAGGAGCGTAGCGACGCGGCAATCTCGGCTGCGATATTTGAAATGTGGGTAAACCTCAGGTCTTTGAAGGGCTGTTTTTTTATTTGCCGGAAACTTTCGTCGGGCGTTTCCAGCCCTCAAGGGTTTTTTGCCGTGCGCGCGAAACCGTCAGGGAACCGGCGGGTGCGTCCTTGGTCAGCGTCGTCCCCGCGCCGAGCGTCGCTCCTTTGCCGACCCGTACCGGCGCGACCAGTTGGGTATCCGAGCCAATGAACACGTCATCCTCAATCACCGTTCTGAATTTGTTGACGCCATCGTAATTGCAGGTAATCGTGCCCGCACCGATGTTAACCCGCGCGCCGACATCGGCATCGCCCACGTATGCCAGATGATTCGCCTTGGAACCCGCGCCGAAGCGACTGTTTTTGATTTCCACGAAATTGCCGACATGCGCGCCCGCCGCCAGTTCCGTGCCCGGACGCAGACGGGCGAAGGGACCGAGCGCGCAATCCGCTCCGACCGCCGCGCCGTCGATATGCGTAAATGCCGCCAGCCGCGCCCCCGCCGCGATGCGGGCGTTGCGGATGACGCAATAGGGACCGATTTCCGCCGCTTCTTCCAGATGCACCTCGCCCTCGAACACGCAGCCCACATCAATACTCACATCCCGCCCGCATACAAGGCTGCCGCGAATGTCGATGCGCGCCGGGTCAGCCAGCCGCACGCCCTGCATCAGCAGGCTTTCCGCCAGTTGAAGCTGGTAGACGCGCTCCAACCGGGCAAGCTGCGCCTTGTTATTCACGCCCTCGACTTCCCAGGGCGCGGCGGGATGCGCGGTACGCACGGCAACACCGCTGGCGACTGCTTTGGCGATTACATCGGTCAAGTAATACTCGCCCTGCGCGTTATCATTTTTCAGCCCCGCCAACCAATCGCCCAACACTCGCGCAGGCAACATCATGATGCCGGTATTGATTTCCTGAATCTGGCGCTCACTGTCGCTTGCGTCCTTCTCCTCGACAATGGCGCGCACGTTGCCACCACCACCGCCCCCATCGCGCACGATGCGCCCATAACCATGCGGGTCATCAAGATGCGCGGTCAGCAATCCAAGACCCGCGCCCGCCTGATGCGCCAGATGTTCCAGCGTCGACTTCCTGACCATCGGCACGTCGCCATACAACACCAGCGTCGGCAAATCCGCGTCCAGATGCGGCAACGCCTGCGCCAGCGCGTGCCCCGTACCCAACTGCTCCGCCTGCAACGCCCACGCCACATCCGCATCGGAAATGGCAGCCCGCACCGCGTCGCCGCCGTGACCATAGACCACGACCAGGCGCGCAGGCTCCAACTGGCGGGCAGTATCAACCACATGGTGCAACAGGGATTTGCCCGCGAGGGGATGCAAGACTTTGGGCAGAGCGGAATACATGCGCTTGCCCTGCCCGGCGGCGAGAATGACGATATTCAAGGACATAAATCTGTACACTTTCTTTGACTGCGCGTTGTTGTGAATTGTGACGTTCGCATCCCCCCACTCCGAGGGAGCGGTTTCCCGTAGGGGCGGCTCGTGAGCCACCCGTCGCCCTTTTTGATGGACGACGACGGATGCCTACGCCACCTTCTTGCTTTCGTCCTGACCGGAAAGCACGTCTGTGAGCACCTGCCGTCCGCGCGGGGAAATCACCCAATGCAGAACATTCTTGTCGTTGATGCGCGTCTCAATCAGCCCCGCGCCTTTTAGCACCGTCAAACGCTGGCTGATGAGTTCGCGCCCCAAAGCGGTTTTTTCGGTCAGCGCCGCGAGATTGCCATACACATAACTCTCGTCCGCCAGCGCGCGCAGTAATTCGATGTCGTTGTAAGTCAGCGTTTCACGCGGGTCGCTGGCAGCTTCCGCTGCGGCGAGTTCGACCGCGTTCACTTCCAGAAACTCGCGCCGCACCCCTTCCACCTCCCGCTGCAACTCGGCGCGCAAACGCTCCATTTCCTCATGATAAAGACTGGCGGGATTCTCGAAAATCCGGCGCGCGGCAACCACGTAAATCAGGCAAAACGCCGCGAAAACAAAAAGGTCGGCAGGGCGGGTACGCGCCGCGTCCATCAGATTGCTGGACAACATGTTGAGCAAAAGCGGCGCCGTCAGCGCCGTCACCACGCCAAATACCAGATACCGCCGCCAATCCTTATGCGTCTGCAAGCGCCCATATTGGCGCTCAGCAATATAAAAATTCGCCAGCCCGCCCAACACCCCGGCCACGACCATGACCAGCAGGACGAGCAACAACTGAAAGTCGAAAGCGCCGATGGTAGACGACACCTCCAAAGATGGTTGCAGTTCCAGTTCCAATTCGCGCCCCCTGTCATTCGATACATAGTTCGGAATTTGGCGACTATGCCATAAATCAGGTATCAGGGGCAGGTGACGGGAAACAAAAGCAAAGTCATTGCCGCTTTGTCTGCGCCTACTCCGCCTCGCCCGCCTTCGCCAACGCCAGAATCACTGCCCGCGCCACTTTCTTCTGTTCGGCGGGCAGGGTGATGAAGGTTTCCAGCACCTCGCGCTCCGCGCCGGAAATGGCGGCGTCCCAACGCTTTTTCTGCTCCGCGATCTTGCGAGAAATCTGCCCGCCAAACCGCAGGATGTGCGGATCAATCTTGAGCCAGTCCGCCAGCACTTGCAGTTTGTCCTGTTCGGGGATGGACAAGCCTCGCAACCAACGATATGCCGCCTGAACCGTCACCGGATTGCCGTAGTAGCAAGTGTTGAAGCCGCGCTCCAACACGCTGGGACGCGGCTCATAGCCCGCCTCAAGCATGGCGGTTTTCAGGCGTTCGGAGAATTCTTGCTTAGCGTTCATCAATCGAAAGTTAAATTTTCGATTGAAGCAAAATTAAATTGTGGTTTACAATTGTGTGAATTATCGCTCAACAGCCTCAAAGGAATGCAATGAGTAACAAACACGAAAGCGACGCAGCAAGCGTGTGGCAGCGGGGTTCGACGAAGCGAAGCGCCTTCCACCATTCGGCGGTTCATCGCGCGCACCAACCATTTGTCGACTCTTGGCGGTATTGCGTGAACACAGGTCTGATGGTGGATAACGCTGTGCTCATCCACCCTGCGGATGTCCGCGCTACGCTCAATACCATTAAGTTAGCAAAAACAATCCACAAAATCAATAATTTACGGTATAATTAGTCCTGTAAAGCCATCACTGAAAACCAATCATGACCCTGCAATGTCAACGCCATATTTGAGTCCGTCGG
>BNUD01000027.1 GCA_025997095.1 Betaproteobacteria bacterium
CAAAACCCGGTTCGACAATCTGGTCAAGACCTGCAAAGCCTGCCACGACGATTTCAGAAATAATTGAATTGCCGCCCAACCCAACAAAAAAGCCGGTTTCGACCGGCTTTTTTTAATGACTTTGCAAGGGTTCTGGTGGTGATGGGCGGAGTCGAACCGCCGACCTATGGGTTATGAATCCATCGCTCTAACCATCTGAGCTACATCACCACGATTGCCACACGCAATTACCACAAAGGCGGCGGATTATAGGAGTGGAATGAAACATGGTCAACTTTGCCAAAATTGGTCTATAATGCCGCTCATGCCTTTGTCCTCTCTTGCCTCCGCCATCGTCAGCAGCATTGTGTCTGCCATTCTCGATGCCCCCGCCGAAACGCCTCAGCCGCCGCAGTCTGTTTCTATGCCTGCGGGGATGCGCTCCTTTCCTGCCGGGGTGCAGGCGGGTACTTTACAGGCTGCGCCAGCGATGGGGCAGGTGGTCATCAACGGCAAAAGCTTTCCGGCCGCGCCCGGTTTGCAGGTTCGCAACGAAGCCAATCTCATCGTGTTGCCGAGTATGTTGATGGGTTCCAATTTCCCCGTGCTTTACCAGATGGACCTTGGCGGGATCAATGTGTGGCGCATCTGGATTCTGTCACCGGCGGAAGTCACGGCGCTCCAGTCCCGCTGAATCCGGCAACCCTTCCTGTTTTTCCGGTCGTTTCCCCTATGCCTAAAAAGTTGTTCATCCGCACATTCGGGTGCCAGATGAACGAATACGATTCCGACAAAATGGCGGATGTGCTTGCCGCTGGCGGCGCGATTGTCAAAACCGACACGCCCGAAGACGCGGACATCATTTTGTTCAATACCTGTTCCGTGCGCGAAAAGGCGCAGGAGAAGGTTTTTCATGATCTGGGGCGCATGAAGCGGCTGAAGCTGCAAAAGCCCGATTTGCTGATTGGCGTGGGCGGTTGCGTCGCCAGTCAGGAAGGCGAAGCGATTGTCGCGCGCGCGCCTTATGTCGACATTGTGTTTGGACCGCAAACCCTGCACCGCCTGCCGCAATTGATTGCCCGGCGGCGCGCGCAGTCCGCGCCGGTTGTGGATATTTCCTTTCCCGAAATCGAAAAATTCGATGCACTGCCGCCCGCCGATGTCAAAGGCGCGTCCGCCTTTGTTTCGGTCATGGAAGGCTGTTCCAAGTTCTGCACCTACTGCATCATCCCCTTTACCCGTGGCGACGAAATTTCGCGCCCCTTTGCCGACGTGTTGGCGGAAACCGCCTCGCTCGCCGCGGCGGGTGTGCGGGAAATCAATTTTTTGGGGCAGAACGTCAATGCCTATCGCGGTGAAATGAAGGGCAGCGACGAACTTGCCGATCTGGCGATGCTGAATGAATACGCTGCCGAAATTCCCGGCGTTGAGCGCATTCGTTACACCACTTCGCATCCGCGCGAAATGACCGCGCGCCTGATTGACGTTTATACCCGTGTGCCGAAACTGGTTTCGCACCTGCACCTGCCCATACAGGCGGGTTCTGACCGCGTACTCGCCGCGATGAAGCGCGGCTATACAACATTGGAATACAAGTCGGTGGTGAAAAAATTGCGCGCCGCGCGCCCGGATATTGCCATTTCTTCCGATTTTATCGTCGGCTTTCCGGGCGAAACCGACGCGGATTTCGAGAAGACCATGCAGGTGATTGAGGACGTGGGGTTCGACGCTTCGTTCTCGTTTATTTTCAGCCCCCGTCCCGGCACGCCAGCGGCGGAAATGGCGGACGATACGCCCGCCGCCGTGAAGTCCGCCCGTCTGACGCGCTTGCAAAAACGGATTGAAGAACAGGCGCAGCGCATTTCGCAGGCGATGGTAGGCTCCACGCAACGGGTGCTGGTGGAAGGCGTCTCGAAGAAAAATCCGGGCGAACTGGCGGGGCGCACCGACAACAACCGCATCGTCAATTTCGTCGGCAACCCGCGCCAGATTCATCACTTCGTCGAAGTGAACATCACGGGCGCTCTGCCACATTCCCTGCGCGGCGAGGTGGTGATTCGTGACTAAAACAAACCCAAGACGCGAGCGGGCGGCGCTGGACTTGAAGCTCACGCCGGTCGATAACCTGCGCCTCGCGCAACTGTGCGGCGCGCTGGATGAAAACCTGCGCCAGATCGAAACCGCGCTGGATGTGGTCATCGCCAGGCGGGGCGAACATTTCGCCGTGCGCGGCGCGGCGGCGGCAGAAGCCGTGCAGGCGCTCGAATACTTTTATCAACACGCGGATGAAACCTTGTCGGTCGATGCCATCCAGTTGGGCTTGATTGAACTGCAAAACCGCCCCCTGCGCTCCTTGCATTCCCCGCGCCGCGCGCCGGAAAAAATCCCCGCCGCCGCTGGCTCGCCGCTCGACGGCCCGCAGCTCGTCACCCGCAAGACTGAATTGCATGGACGCACACCGCGTCAGGTGGAATACCTGCAACACATTCAGGCGCACGACATCACCTTCGGCGTCGGTCCCGCCGGGACCGGCAAGACCTATCTCGCCGTCGCCAGCGCGGTCGACGCCTTTGAGCGCGATCTGGTCGAACGCATCATCCTCACCCGTCCGGCGGTTGAGGCGGGCGAACGGCTGGGTTTTCTGCCCGGCGATCTGGCGCAAAAGGTCGACCCTTACCTGCGCCCGTTGTACGACGCCCTCTACGATTTGATGGGTTTTGAGCGCGTGACCAAACTTTACGAAAAAGGCGCGCTGGAAATCGCGCCCTTGGCGTTCATGCGCGGACGCACCCTGAATCACGCCTTTGTCATTCTCGATGAAGCGCAGAACACCACGCCCGAACAGATGAAAATGTTTTTGACCCGCATCGGCATCGGCGCCAGAGCCGTTGTCACGGGCGACCCGTCGCAGGTCGATTTGCCCAAGGGACACAAAAGCGGGCTGGCGGAAGCGGTCGATATTCTGCGTGACGTGCGCGGCATCGCCTTCACCCGTTTTCAAAAAGAAGACGTGGTGCGGCATCCGCTGGTCGCCCGCATTGTTGCTGCTTATGAACAACGGGAACAAAAAGCATGAGCCAACGCCTGAATTTATCCGTGCAATTTGCCGTCGGCAAAGACAAGCTGCCGACCCGCACTGACTTCGTGACCTGGGCGCGCGCCGCGCTCACAGGCGGCGGACAAATCACCATTCGTCTGGTGTCGCCGGAAGAAGGTCAGACATTGAACCGCACCTATCGCGGCAAGGATTACGCCACCAACGTGCTCTCCTTCCCCTACGAGCGCGAACCCGTGGTCTGCGGCGATCTGGTCATCTGCCCGAAAGTCGTCGCCCGCGAAGCCGCCGACCAGAACAAGCCGCTCCTCGCTCACTACGCCCATCTTACCGTGCATGGCATCCTGCATCTGCAAGGCTGGGATCACGAAAGCGAAGGCGAGGCGAAAGCGATGGAAACACGCGAACGAGAAATTCTCACCGCACTAGGCTATCCTGATCCCTATCTCTGATTGAACGCGAAAGACTATGGGCATCCCCGGTTTGTTTGAACGCCTCTCCACCCTCCTGCTGCGCGAACCCGAAGACCGCGAGCAGGTGCTTTTGCTGTTGCACTCCGCCTACGAGCGCAACCTCATGGACGCCGATGCGCTCTCCATCATCGAAGGCGCGCTGGCGGCATCGGAAACCCGCGTCACCGACGTGCTGGTGCCGCGCGCGCAGATGGATGTCATCGACATCAACACGCCCCTGGATGAAATTCTCCCCGTGGTCATCGAAACCGCGCACTCGCGCTTTCCCGTGGTCGACGGCGACCGCGACAACGTGCAGGGCATCCTGCTCGCCAAGGATTTGCTGCGCCTGCAAGTCGAGCCGGATTTCAATGTGCGCGACTGGCTGCGTCCGGCGGTCTTCATTCCCGAATCCAAACGCTTGAACGTGCTGCTGCGCGAATTCCGCGTGTCGCGCAACCACATGGCGATTGTGGTCGACGAATACAGCGGCGTTGCCGGACTGGTGACGATTGAAGACGTGCTGGAACAACTCGTCGGCGACATCGAAGACGAATACGATTTTGACGAAGCGCACGACAACATCCGCCAGGACACTACCGGACGCTACCGCGTCAAAGCCCAGACCGAAATCGAAGCCTTTAACGCTTCCTTCGGCACCACGTTTTCCGACGAAGACTGCGACACCATCGGCGGACTGATTCTGCGTCACCTGGGCAGAGTGCCCAAACGCCACGAACAGGTCGACATCGACGGCATACGCTTCCACGTCCTGCGCGCCGACAGCCGCCGCCTGTACACCGTGCTGGTTGATTCAGGTGTCAGAAAACAGGTGACAGGTGACAGCTAACAGGTGTCAGGTGTCAGAGGCAAGCGGCGCTACGCGCCGCAAATTACTGTCACCTGTCACCTGCTACCTGATCCCCGCGACGCTCGGCGCAGCGAGCGTCGCATCTTTCGCTCCCCTCGAACAATTCTGGCTTTTGCCGCTGACGCTGGCGGCGCTCTTTCACCTGCTCCAGAGCAGCCCAAACTGGCAACAGGCATTTTGCCGCGCCTTTGCCTTTGGATTGGGCTACTTTCTGGTCGGCGTCTCATGGGTTTATGTCAGCATGTCCGTCTTCGGCGGCTTGCCCATGCCGCTGGCGGCGTTGGCGGTATTGCTGTTCTGCGTTTTTCTCGCCCTCTTTCCCGCCATCGCGGGGGGACTGTTCCGGCGTTTTTTACCCGCAACACCTGTCCGTCGGACGCTCGCCTTTGCCGCAGCCCTCACCCTCGCCGACCTCGCGCGCGGCTATTTTCTAACGGGCTTCCCCTGGCTCGCCTTCGGTTACAGCCAAACCGCCCCCAGCCCGCTGGTCGGCTTCGCGCCCCTCGTCGGCGTGTATGGCCTTGGCTTTCTGGCAGCCTTCATCGCGGCAGCCATCGCCTGCGCGCTGCAACAACATCATGGGCGTTGGGGCGTCAGTATTCTGGTGATGGCGTTCGTCGGTTGGGTTTTGAGTGGGCAGCAATGGACGCAACCCGCAGGCGACTCCATCCGCGTCGCGCTGGTGCAAGGCAATGTCGCGCAGGATGTGAAATGGCAACCCGAACACACCCGCGCCACGTTGAACGACTACCTCGATTTGGTCGCCCGTCATCCAGCGAAACTTACCGTACTGCCGGAAACCGCCCTTCCCGTTTTTTTCGACACCCTGCCGCAAGCCTATCTACAGGAACTGGCAAGGTTGGCAAAACGTCAACAAGGCGACCTGCTGCTCGGCGTCCCCACGCGCACTGCCGCAGCCGATAGCGAAGACTACTGGAACGCCGCCATCAGCCTGGGCGTGTCGCCCAACCAGCATTACGCCAAATCCCATCTGGTGCCCTTTGGAGAATACGCCCCGCCCGGCTTCGACTGGTTTTTGCGCCAGATGAACATCCCGATGGCAAATTTCAGCAGCGGCTCCGCAAGGCAACCGGCGCTCCATCTGGCAGGGCAGCGCGTCGCCCTCAACATCTGCTACGAAGACCTTTTCGGCAACGCACTGCGCGCCACCCTGCCGGACGCTACCCTGCTGGTCAACATGTCCAACACCGCCTGGTTCGGGCATTCGCTGGCGCAAAGCCAACACCTGCAAATCGCCCGCCTGCGCGCGCTGGAAACCGGACGCCCCATGCTGCGCGCCACCAACACCGGCGTCACCGCCATCATCGCCCCCGATGGCAGCGTCGTCGCCCGATTGCCTGAATTTGAATCCGGCGTATTGACGGGCGAAGTGCAAGGCTACACAGGTCTGACCCCCTACGCCCGCTGGGGCGACATGGCGGCATTGCTGCTGGCGCTGGGGGCGTTGGCGTGGGTTTGGCAAGGCAGGGCGGGATCGAAGATACCGCCGTCGTAAACGCACGGCGCGTTCGGAGAGCACACCCTGCCGCCGTCAAAAGCGAGGAGCAGAGCGACGCGGCAATCTTCCATCGTTGTGGATTGCCACGTCGCTCTGCTCCTCGCTTTTGACGGCAAGCGTAGTTGAAACCGACACTGATCCGTCAAACTGGTCATCCGCCCGGTATCTGGCAGGTTGCGCGCGCTGAATCGCCAATGTCGGGTTGCGCCTACGGCTTACCCAACCTACGAATGTCCGCGCTACGCAAACATCTTGCTGCCATAGGGCACGGCACACCGTGCCCCTACAGGTGATCCGCCCATTTCCCGACATTGTCGACCGTTTCCCGTAGGGGCACGGCGTGCCGTGCCCGAATGCTTGACACGGATAACAGTATCTACGGCCTGTGGCAGCATATGGCGTATTTGATTGCCGGATTAATACATCCTCCTTGCTTGCTTCATTATTCCTGTTACAAATTGCTCATGTATTTGTTAATTTGCTTTAACGCCATTCTCTGCATCCAGCGCTCGCGCAATCGTGGTGCGGTGTACGCCCAAAAGTTTTCCTGTCTGAATTTTCCCTGCGCGGAAGAAGGCGAACGGGGCATGGTGCGTCATGCCCCTGCTTGATGCCCAAGGTGTTGTTTTCAGCACCGGAAACGGCTGACGCTTTCTCGCAGGTGTCCTGCCATTTTTTTCAGATTTTCGGCGGTCGCGGAGGTGTTTTCGGCCTGATGGTGGGCGGATTCGGCTTGTTCGGCAATTTTTTCCACGCTATTGACGACTTCCTGATTGGCGACGGATTGTTCATCAATTGCCAGAGAAATTGCCGCAATGGATTCTTCGACCTGCGTCGTATTCTGCCGGATTTCAGCAATGCTGGTTCCGGCTTCGTTCGCCAGACTCACGCCCGTTTCCACTTTACTCAAACCGCCCTGCATTTGCAGCACGGTATTTTTTGAACGCTCCTGAATCGCCTGAACGGTGGTGTGTATTTCCTGTGTCGAGCTTGCCGTGCGCTCCGCCAGTTTTCTGACTTCATCGGCAACCACCGCAAAGCCACGCCCTGTTTCTCCGGCGCGCGCCGCTTCAATGGCGGCATTCAGGGCGAGAAGATTGGTTTGATTGGCGATGTCTTGAATGACCCCCACAATGCTGGAAATCTGTTCGGACTGCTCTTCCAGCAAGGTCAAGGCTTCCGAAACATCGTGCACGGTCGTGGCGATGTCATTGATGCTGTCGATGGTTTCGCCTACCGCTTTGACGCCGTTATCGGAAATGGTGCCGAAGCGACCGGCGACTTCTTTGGTTTCGTGCGCGTGTTCCGAAACCTGTTGAATACTGACGGAAATTTGTTGGAGCGCACTCGCCATTGCGGTGGCGGCGGCATTTTGCTCGCCAGCGATTTGGGTGGCCTGACCGGAGGCTACGGAAAGCTCCTGCGCTTCCTTGGTCAGGGAATCAATGCTCGTGTTGATATCGCCCATCATGGTACGGAGATTGGCGCACATTTCTTTTGTTGCGGTAAATAATTTACCGACTTCATCCTGCCCCTGATGTTCAATCTGCACATTCAATTCGCCCGCCGCCACGCTGCGAATCACGCTTTCGGCTTTACGCAGCGGCAAGCTCACCCAGATGCGCGTACTCATAAAGACGCAAATTGCGAGCGCGATGACCACAACCAATCCGGTGATCAGGAGCAGGATATTAACGGTCCAGGTTTCGTCGGCAATGTCGCTTCTGTTGAGTACGGTGACAATCGTCCAGTTCCAGCGTTCAAAGTATTTGGCAACCGCAAGGCTGGTTCTGGTTTTACCTGTGCCATCCGGGTAATCATAAGTAAAAATGCCTTCCTTTTTATCCAGAATTTCTTTGACGGCGGGTTGGCCGGAAGCATTCTTGATGTCCAGCAGATTCTTGCCTTCCTGGGTGGGGTGAATAATCGCTTCGCCCGCTTTGTCTCCTGTTGCGGTTGCCACAAAAATATACCCTGTCGTGCCGACCTGAACCGATTGTATTTTCTGTTTGAGGGTTTTCAGACCTTCTGTAAAATTAATCCCGATGAAAGCCGCGCCGACGATATTGCCCGCGCTGTCTTTCAGCGGATCGTAGTGCACCATGTAATCATTGCCGAACAGGGTGGCGCGCCCCGTGTAAGTTGCGTCTGCCATCAATGCTTTATAAGCCGGATGTTGCTGGTCAAGCGCCGTGCCAATTGCCCGCTCGCCATTTTCTTTTTTCAGTGAAGTTGTGCCCCGAATAAAATCGTTTCCCTTGCGGATAAAGATGGTCGCGACGGCCTGGGTTGTGGCGGTAAATCGGTCGACCTTCCTGAAATTATTATTCAGCGGCGCGCCTTCATAAATCAGGGCAGGGATGGAATTTGCGCCGGAAATCATGAGCGTGGCGGAATCAAGCCGGATATTGCCGTTGAACTCTGCCGCAAATTCCCGCCCGACAGTTTCGGCATATTGCTCAAGCGTGACCCCATAGGCTTCTGTCATGTCTTCGGTCTGTTGACTGATTTGCTGGAGGGTTTGTACCCACCGTTCTTCAGCGCGGGTGTCCAGAAAACTGCTGATGACGATACCGGCAAGTCCGAATACCAAAGCGATGGCAATAAGCAATACCAGATTCAGTTTGGCGGCGATGGTTAAACGATGAAACATTTTTCAACTCCTGATTTCAATCTTGATGTGAAGGTGATTTACGAGTTTCTTGCATCTTTACCTGCCTCACACAAGAGTTAAGTTGTACCTTCGTGGTGGATTCTCGCAGATTTTTTGTAACAAACAACAGACCATTGTCTGCAAATTGCCGCGCTCAACGCATAAGTGCATAAGCGCACAATTTATTGCCGATGTACAGATTTGTAACCCCAGAATTGATGGCATGGGTATGACAAAACTGTGCAAGTTGTTTCGTAGGGGCAAGATTGCCGGGAGCGCCGACGTCCTCGTCGGCGGTTTTAAGATTTCCCGTGCGGAACCAACCCCGCCGGCGGGGACGCCGGCGCTCCCAGGCGGTGTTGCGCTGCGGTCATGTCCGCCAGCGCCTTGGCGACGGCGTAAACCTGAAAACGTCCGGCGCGTGCGGCTTCTACAACGTCCGGGCGCAGCATGAGGTGGGGGACGCTGGCGGCGGGAATCAGCGCACCCTGTTCGCCCGTCAAGCCGCGCGCGGCGCAGAGGTCGTAATAAAACCCTTCGATTTTTTCATTGACGCCGCCAATCACCTGCACTTCGCCAAACTGGTTGACCGAGCCTGTGAGCGCCAGCGTTTGTTGGATCGGCGCTTCGGAGCGCGCGGAGTCAACGCCTGTTATTCTTCATCGAAAACAAACACTTTGGGTATCCATTGTCGCCATTCTGGATTTGGCGCATCGTCTTCGTAACGTGTATAACAACCCATATCACGTAAAAATCCAGGCGGATTTTCCACTATTTTCAGGAGAAAATCATTGAATGATTCTCCGATAATATCTTCTCCCCCGCCGTCATGGTCAAAATAAAACACCTTGCCTTCGTACAATATAAAATAATTTCCAGATTGTGAAATTTCACCAAACGCTACACCGTATTTTTCAAAGTCATAAAGTTCATCTTCATCCTCGACCATTCCAAATGTCCAGTCTTTCCAGCCTTCATTTTGACGTTCCAGATCATCTATGGAGAAAAGCTCAATCCCCTTCGTTTCTTTGTTACAGAACAACGATATACCATTGTGGATTTTATAAAAATCCACTATTTCTTCGTTTCCATTCGGAATCAATGACTTGATTTTAAGCAAATCACTTTCTGCCGCTGGCGGATTTAACTGGTTGCTGATGGCAACAGTAAGATTTAAAGCTTCTCCATCATCGTCACAAACGAAGCATTGGAATTTCTGGTTTTTGCGATTTATTTTCTTGAGAAAATCCTGCACACTCATTTTTTACTCCTTGATGGAAAATTCCGGATCTTAGCGCATCCCCGGTCGAAACATCGCTTTTTTGTTGATGATGCCGCCGGAAATCATGAATATGCCGTCGCCTTTGTAATGCAGGGTTTCGGGATGTTCCGGCTGGGGGGCGACGTGCGCCTTGACCACTTCAAAGATGAAGTAATTGTATTCATCAATCAGCGCGTCGTCGTAGAGCTTGCATTCGAAATTGGCGTGGCATTCCGCGATGAGGGGCGCGGCGACGTGTTTTGCCTTGCCTGCGGTGAGTCCGAAAGCGGCGAATTTGTCGATGTCCGCGCCGCTCACATTGCCGATGTTCACCACCGTATCCGTCAGCGCTGTGGTCGGCAGGTTGATGACGCATTCGCCCGTGGCGCGAATCATCCCGAAACTGTGATTGGCGGAAGAAATGACGCAACCGACCAGCGAGGGCGAGAATTCCAGAATGGAGTGCCAGCCCATCGTCATGATGTTGCTCTTGCCCTGACAGCGGGACGACACCAATACCACCGGTCCCGGTTCAAGGTAACGACGTACCTCGCTGACGGGGAAATCTTTTTTGCGAGGGGCTGCGTTGGGCGCGCTCATATTCATTTACGCAAATTGTTTCAACATGGGGAATTACCGCTCTCCTGTCATTCGTTCCCGAAAGCGTAGCCTGCGGGCGGGTTTTTCCGCGTCGCGGTTCGGGTGTTGCGCTGCGGTCATGTCCGCCAGCGCCTTGGCGACTTTTTCGTTGAGGCGTTCGGCGGGTAAACCCGTCAGGCGTTCCATCGCCTGATCGACCGTGGCGACGGCGTAAACCTGAAAACGTCCGGCGCGTGCGGCTTCTACAACGTCCGGGCGCAGCATGAGGTGGGGGACGCTGGCGGCGGGAATCAGCACACCCTGTTCGCCCGTCAAGCCGCGCGCGGCGCAGAGGTCGTAAAACCCTTCGATTTTTTCATTGACGCCGCCAATCACCTGCACTTCGCCAAACTGGTTGACCGAGCCTGTGAGCGCCAGCGTTTGTTTGATCGGCGCTTCGGAGAGCGCGGAGAGCAGGGCGCAGAGTTCCGCGAGCGAGGCGGAATCGCCTTCGACCAGCCCGTAGGATTGTTCAAAAACCAGACTGGCGGAGAGCGAAAGCGGTTGGTGGCGGGCGTAGCGGGCGGCGAGAAAGGCGGTGAGGATGAGGACGCCCTTGGAGTGAATCGCGCCGCCCAGGTCAGTTTCGCGCTCGATGTCGACCACGTCGCCGTCGCCCACTCTTGCCGTGGCGGTGACGCGCGCCGGATGCCCGTAGCAGATGCCCGCCAGTTCCACCACCACGAGGGCGTTCACCTGTCCGGCGCGCGCGCCTTCCGTGGCAATCAGGGTGCTGCCCTCCAAAATGTCTTCCAAGACCTGCGTGGGATAGCGGTTGGCGCGACGGGCGCGGGCAGCCAGGGCGGCGCGGATGGCTTCGATGCCGATGACGCCGCCATGTTCCGTGTTAGCGTGCTGATTGGCGTAAAATTCCGCCTCGCGCATGAAATCGCTCATGTGGCGGGTGGAGAGTGACAGGCGACCGGCGTGTTCGGCGTGGCGGGCGGCTTCTTCAATCAGGAGCGCGGTGGCGGCGGCATCGAAGGGCGGCAAGCCCGCGTTCTTGCCGATGCCTGCCAGCAGACGGGCAAACAGGCGTTCGTTTTCCGGCGTGCGCGGCAGGTCGTCGGCAAAATCGGCGGCAACCTTGAAGAGTTCGCCAAAATCGGGGTCGTTTTCGGTGAGCAGATAAAAGAGTTCCCTGCCGCCGACCAGAATCACTTTCAGTTGGCAGGGCGTGGCTTCCGGGTGCAGGGTGGCCTGACTCATCCAGCTCTGCGCTTCGGCGGGCGGCTCGATGGCGATGCGTCCGCTTTTCAGGGCGCGTTTCAGGCTGTCCCAGGCGTAGGGCTGCGCCAGCAGGCGCGTCGCGTCGAGCACCAGATAGCCGCCGTTGGCGCGATGCAGCGCGCCGGGGCGAATCATGTTGAAGTGGGTGCTTTGCCCGTGCGCGCCGCCCAGATGTTCGATATTGCCCATCAGGTTGCCAAAGCCGGGGTTGTCTTCATCCACCACGGGCGCGCCCCTGGTTTCGCTGTGGTCGACCAGCAGATTGATCTGGTAACGCGACAAGCGGTTGGCAGCTTCGCCGCTTTCATCCTCATCGCCGTCCGCGCTGTCTTCTTCCTCGCCCAACGAGCCTCTGGCGGCGCGTTTGATGACATCATCGCCCACCGCGTCGATGAAGCGGATGACTTCCGCGAGGTCGTCGTAATGGCGGCGCAGGTCGCGGGTCAGGTGTGCCAGCGCCGGACGCAGGGCGTGCCGTTCGGCGCGGGCGATGGCGCGGGTGAGTTCCTGCCGCCAGCCGGGGAATTCGCTGATCAGGTCGGCAAGTTGCTCGCCCCAACGCTCGACCTGGGTTTCGATGCGCTGATGTTCGTCTTCCGACAACGCCTCGAAAACTTCCGGCGACATCGGCTGACCATCCTGCATGGGCGTGAACACGAAGCCTTCCGGCGTATTGATGAGTCCCAGACCATCGGACTCGCTCGCCTTGCCGAGCGCCGCAATCGCTTCTTCTTCGCGCTTCTTGTGCTTTTCCCGCAAGGCTTCGACGCGATCAACATGGCTGTCGGCATCCAGCGCCGCTTCGATGGCGGGCGTCAATTCTTCCGTGAATTGCTGCAAATCCGCTTTCAACCGCGCCCCGCGACCTGCGGGCAAGCGCAACAAACGCGGCGCGCGCGGGTCATCGAAATTATGCAGATAACACAAATCCGGCGGCGTGCGCCCCTTCGCCGCCAGTTCGCGTACCAACCGGAACACCGTCGTATGGCGGCTCTCGCCCGGCTCGCCCATGACAAAAACATGATAGCCGGGATGCTTCATCGCCAGGCCGAAGGCAATCGCTTCTTCCGGGCGTTCCTGCCCCAGCGCGGCGGGCAGGGGCGTGAGTTCGGCGGTGCTGGCAAAGCCAAGCAGGGCGGGGTCGCTGTGGCGACGGAGTTGTGTGGGCGTGAGGGGCATATCAGGTGACAGGGGGCAGGTGGCGGGTGACAGGTGAAACGCCCCTCTCCCTTGGTGGGAAAGGGGAGAGGGAGTGAAGACGGGGGGAGGGGGTGAATCAGTCATGTATGGCTTCATCATTTTCCCAACAAAAATTCCCCATATCCCTTCGCCAAACCGGCGGGATTATCCAGTTGCAGCAGATGACCGCTGTCCGGCAGGCGCAGGAATTGGCTGTTGGGCAGGCAGGCGGTGATGGCTTTGGGCGTGGGGACGGTGAGCAGGCGTTCCTGTTCGCCCCAGACGACCAGCGTGGGCATGGTGTGACGCTGGCAGGTTTGCGGCGCATCAAGGGTCACGACCGACCAGACCTGGCGGTAACGCGGCAAGTCTGCCTGATAACGGGCGACGGCAAGCGCCTTGTCGGTGTGGGGCAGGGCGGGCGGGTGCGCCAGCAGCAAGCTCAGTTCATGCTCGAATTCGGCGATGGTGAGGGGAATCATGGGATTCTTCCCGGAGCGCAACGCCGCCCTGAATTCGGCTGACCAACCGCCGCCTTCCGACATGCCCATCGGCGCAAACAGGGCGAGCGAGGCGACACTTTCGGGATAGCGGCGGGCGTAGCGGCTGGCGATGGCGCCGCCCATCGAATGCCCCGCCAGCGCGACCGTGTGCTGCGGGCGGCGCGCCGTTTCCGGCAAGCTCTGCAAAAATTCGCGCAGCCGCCGCGTTTGCGCGGCGAAGCGGTAATCCGTCGCGGAGGAAAAATCGACGCTCGCGCCGTAACCCGGCAAATCGGGCGCGATGACCTGAAAACCTTGCCCTGCCAGTTCGCACATCAACGTCTGCCATTGCTCCTTGCTGGCGAATAATCCGTGCAGAAGCACAACGGGCGCGGCATCGGTGGCGGCGGGCACCGTCTGGCTGTAGACGATTTTTCCGTGCGACACCGCCACCTGCTTCGTCTGCAATTCGCAAGCAGCCTGCGCCCCGAAGAGCGCGGGGAAGAACGCGGAGAATAGCGCCAGCAGGCAGGCGGCAAGAAAGGTTTTGGCATTGGGCATGGCGGCGTTCACATCAGCACAATGTCGTACTGCTCGGCGGCGTAGCTGGTTTCCGCCTGCAACGAAACCGGTTTGCCGATTTCATCGGAGAGCATGGCGAGCGCCTGCGATTCTTCGTCCAGCAGCAGGTCGATGACGGCTGGCCCTGCCAGCACACGGTATTCGCGGGCGTCGAACTGACGCGCCTCGCGCAGCAACTCGCGCAGAATTTCGTAGGCGACGGTGCGGGCGGTCTTCACTTCGCCCCGTCCGGCGCAGGTCGGGCAGGGTTCGCAGAGCACATGCGCGAGAGATTCGCGGGTGCGCTTTCGGGTCATTTCCACAAGCCCCAACGCGGTGAAGCCATTGACCGTCAGGCGCGTATGGTCGCGGGCGAGCGCCTTGTTGAATTCCGCCAGCACCGCCTCGCGGTGTTCGCGGGTTTCCATATCGATGAAATCGACGATGATGATGCCGCCCAGATTCCTGACGCGCAGTTGCCGGGCGATGGACTGCGCCGCTTCCAGATTGGTCTTGAAAATGGTGTCGTCGAAATTCCGCACGCCGACGAAGCCGCCGGTATTCACGTCGATGGTGGTCATCGCCTCATTCTGGTCAAAAATCAGATAGCCGCCGGATTTCAAATCGACGCGCCTCGATAACGCCTTTTCGATTTCATCCTCGACGCCGTAGAGTTCAAACAGCGGGCGCTGCCCGGCATAATGTTCCAGCAGGGGTTGCACCATCGGCGTGTATTCGGCGGCGAATTTTTGCAGCCGCTGAAAATCGTTTTTTGAATCCGCCACAATACGGGCTGTTTCGGGGTTGACCAAATCGCGCAAGACCCGATGCGCCAGATTGAGTTCCAGATACAGGGGCGAAGGCGCGCCGGAAATTTTGGCGCGGTCGCGGATGTCGCGCCAGAGTTTACGCAGATAGGCGATGTCATTGGTCAATTCCTCATCGCTGGCGTTCTCCGCCATCGTCCGCACGATAAACCCGCCTTCCTCGTCCTCCGGCACCAGCGAAGCCAGACGGGAACGCAGGGATTCCCGCCCCGCCTCGTCCTCGATGCGCTGCGAAATGCCGATGTGCTTTTCATGCGGCAGATACACCAACATCCGCCCCGCCAGCGAAATCTGCGTAGACAGCCGCGCGCCCTTGCTGCCCAGGGGGTCTTTGACCACCTGCACCATCAGGCTTTGCCCTTCCGCGAGCATTTTTTCGATGGGTTTTTGTCCCCCGCCCCCCTCATGCCCATGCTCGCCGTTTGCCTCGCGGGGCTGCCAGATGTCCGCCACATGCAAAAAGGCGGTGCGCTCCAACCCCACGCCGATGAACGCCGACTGCATCCCCGGTAAAATACGGCTCACCTTGCCCAGATAGATATTTCCCACCAGCCCCAGACTGGTGGCGCGCTCGATGTGAAGTTCCTGCACCACCCCCTGCGCCATGATGGCAACGCGGGTCTCCAGCGGGGAAAAATTGATGAGGATTTCTTCGGACATGGGCAGGTAAAATGAGAAAAGTTTTGCGATTCTACCTGATGTCCGCCCAAACCCCCGCCCGCGCACCAAAATGTCGTGCCGTGCTGCGTGGTCTCTTTTGAAGGTTTGCCATGAAAAAATTTGCCTGGGTCGTACTGCTGATTGCGCTGGGCGTGTACTTTTTGCAGGATGAAGCCCTGACGCCGCTGGCGGAGCGGGCTTTGAACTATCAGCCCGCGCCAGTTCCTGCGGAACAGAACGCCTTTGTCGGCATCGCGGGATTCAACGCGCTTGCGGGGCGCGATTTTCTTCAAATGGGGGGAGCGTACATTCGGAATGCCCATCTGGGACAGGCAAACCAGCAGGATGAACAAAACTTCGATTACCGTGAAAAAGAGTACAGCTATTCCTGCGCCAAAGAATTGACCGAAAATTGTCTGAACGAAATTCGGGCAGACGCGAAAAATATCCAGAAATTACAGGAAGCAGAACAGGAACTCATCCAGCGGTATCTGAAAATTCAGGAGATGCCGGAATATTCAAATCCGATTTTTCCCCCGTCCGTTTACGCGGTGGGCAACATGGTGCTGCCCCGGTTTGATTATCTCACCTACATTTCCCGGATTTTGTCCGCACAGGCAATTCTGGATATAAAAAATGGTCGTGTCAGCAAGGGGCTGAATTGGTTTCAAAAGGATATGGCTTTTTACCGCAGGGTATTCGCGGCAAAAGACGCCGATCTGATAGAAAAAATGATTGCTCTGGTACAACTCCGCAATCACGCCATGCTCTTGAGTTTACTGATTGAAGAAGGCGGCTTGCGCGCGCTGCTGGCGCCACTCGATGCGCCCAAAGAAAATATGCTGAATGCTTCGTGGCGAGAACATGCCACTCTTTTACGGGCATTCTACAAAACGCCACTCGAAGCATTGTCCGTTCAAGACCCACAGAGCCAGAAAGCGGATTTCAGTACAAAATTTTCAGCATATTTTTTGTACGAACTTTTGTACAAGCGGAATATGACGGCGAATTTTAGCGCCGAACTTTTGGGTAACAGGCAAAACATCCTGAATAAAACGCCCATTGCCTTGTTGTCATCCGAAGACATTAGCCGGAAGACATTGGAGCAAACAGGCTGTACGGGTATTCGGATGACGCTGATGAATTGCAAGCGCCTGAGCAACTTTATCGGCGAAGGTCTAATGCTGATCGACAATGGAGCAGATGCGCCCGCCCATTATCTTCTCCGTGCCTACGATACCGACGCCCTGCTTCGTCTGGTGCGCGCCCGGCTTGAATACCAACTGGCGGCAAAAGACTCCCGCGCTGATCCGCTCAAAATCCTTGCCGCTCTGCCGCCGGAAACCTTCAATCCTTACACGGAAAAACCGTTCGATTTTGATGCTAAACGGGGCGCGCTTGTTTTTCAGCCCGCCGCCAAACGCGATAAAGACAAACGGGTAGAAATTCGCCTGTTCAACCCACCCCAACCATGAGCGCCGCACCCCCCATGTCGCCCCAATCCCCCGAACTTCTCGCCCCCGCCGGTTCGCTTGCCATGATGCGCGCCGCCTTTGCTTTCGGCGCGGATGCCGTCTATGCCGGTCAGCCGCGTTATTCCCTGCGGGTGCGAAATAACGAATTCGGCGCGCTGGAAAAACTGGGCGCGGGCATTGCCGAAGCGCACGCTGCGGGCAAGTCTTTTTATGTGGTCAGCAACATTTTTCCGCGCAACGCCAAACTTGTGACCTATCGGGAAGACATGGCGGCGGTGGTCGCCTTGCAACCGGACGCGCTCATCATGGCTGACCCCGGTCTCATCGACATGGTGCGCGAGAGATGGCCTGCGCTGCCGGTGCATCTTTCGGTACAGGCGAATACCGTGAATTGGGCGGCGGTCAGATTCTGGAAAAAAATGGGGCTGACGCGGGTGATTCTCTCAAGGGAACTGTCGCTTGACGACATCGCGGAAATCCGCCAGCAATGCCCGGACATCGAACTGGAAGTGTTCGTGCACGGCGCCTTGTGCGTCGCCTATTCCGGGCGCTGTCTGCTCTCCGGCTATTTCAATCATCGTGACGCGAATCAGGGCGCTTGCACCAATGCCTGTCGTTGGGATTATCGGGTCGCCCCGGCAGCGGAAGATGCCGCTGGCGTTGCCCGCCCCGCAGTGACGCCTTCTGACCAAGGCGCAAGCGGACTGTTTCAGCCGCGACCGGAGCAAAAAACATGGTTTCTGGAAGAACCGCGCCGCCCCGGTGAATTGATGCCGATTGAAGAAGACGAGCACGGCACCTACATCATGAATTCCCGCGACCTGCGCGCCATCGAGCATGTGCAACGACTGGTGGATATGGGCGTTGATTCCCTCAAAATCGAGGGACGCACCAAGAGCGCCTACTACGTCGCCCGCGCCACGCAAAGCTACCGCGCCGCCATCGACGACGCCCGCGCCGGTCGCCCCTTCAACCCGGAGAGGCTCTCGGAACTGGAAAACCTCGCCAATCGCGGCTACACCGACGGCTTTTACCAGCGTCACCACGACGCGGAATACCAGAATTACCTGCAAGGCTATTCCGCGTCGGCGCAAAGCCAGTACGTCGGTGATGTCGGCACCTTCGATCAGCAGCGCGGTTTGACGGAAATCATCGTCAAAAACCGCTTCGTTAAAGGCGACCAACTGGAAATTTTGCACCCGCAGGGCAACCGGCGGATGCAGGTCGCGCACATGGAAAACGCCGAAGGCGAAGCCATAGAAACCGCCCCCGGCAGCGGACATCGGGTTTGGATCGCGTTGCCGGAAGGGTGCGAGGGGGCGTTTTTGGCGAGGATAAAGTAGGGGGAGCATCCTGCTCCCTTCAGGTCGCTGACAAACCCGCCGCCTGTAGGTTGGGTAAGCCGTAGGCGCAACCCGACATTGGCGATTCATCGCGCGCAACCTGCCAGATACCGGGCGGATGACCAGATTGACGGATCAGTGTCGGGTTCAACTACGCCTACCGTCAAAAGCGAGGAGCGTAGCGACGTGGCAATCTCTCTGACCGCCAAGATTGCCGCGCCGCTTTGCGCCTCGCTTTTGACGCGGGGGTTTGTCATCAGTCTGCGGGGAGCAGGATGCTCCCCCCACTTTATTTCTTTTTCCCGCCCAAAATCGAACCCAGCAAGCCGCGCATGATTTCGCGTCCGAGTTGCGCGCCCAAGGTGCGAACGGCGGATTTGGCGAGGGTTTCCACGATGCCTTGACGGTTGCCGGTACGCGGGGCGGCGGGGGATTTTGCGGGTTTTGCGGGCGGGATGGATACAGGCGTTTCCTTGTGCCGCGCCCCCAGTTTTTCATACGCCGATTCCCGGTCGAGCGCCTTTTCGTAGTGACCGTACAACACGGAACCGCGAATGATTTTCTCGCGCTCGTTGTCCGCAAGCGGGGCGATGCGGGACGCGGGCGGCAGGATGAAGGCGCGTTCCACGATGCCGGGTCTGCCTTCTTTATCCAGAAAGGAAACCAGCGCCTCGCCGACGGCGAGTTCGGTGATGACGGCGGCGGCATCGAACGCCGGATTGGGGCGCAGGGTCGCGGCGGCGGTTTTCACGGCTTTCTGGTCGCGGGGCGTGAACGCGCGCAGCGCGTGCTGAATGCGGTTGCCCAACTGCCCCAACACGGCGTCGGGGACATCCAGCGGGTTTTGGGTGACGAAATACACGCCGACGCCTTTGGAGCGAATGAGGCGCACCACCTGTTCGATTTTTTCCAGAAGCGCGGGCGTTGCTTCGTTGAAGATGAGGTGCGCTTCGTCGAAGAAAAAGACCAGCTTGGGCTTTTCCGGGTCGCCCACTTCCGGCAACTGTTCAAAAAGTTCGGAGAGCAGCCAGAGCAAAAAGGTGGAATAGAGACGGGAAGATTGCATCAGCTTTTCCGCCGCCAGAATGTTGATGACGCCGCGCCCGTCGCGGTCGGTTTGCATCAGGTCGGCAATATCAAGCATGGGTTCGCCGAAAAACCGTTCGCCGCCCTGCTCGGAGAGCGCCAGCAGATTGCGCTGAATCGCGCCGATGGAAGCGGCGGAAACATTGCCGTAGCTGGTGGTGAAGCGTTTGGCGTTTTCGCCCACATACTGCGTCATGGCGCGCAGGTCTTTCAGGTCAAGGAGCAGCAAGCCCTCGTCGTCGGCGATTTTGAAGATGAGTTGCAACACGCCCGCCTGCGTGTCGTTCAGGTTCAGGAGCCGCGCGAGCAGCAACGGCCCCATGTCGGAAATGGTCGCCCGTACCGGATGCCCGCGTTCACCGAACACATCCCAGAATACGGTGGGAAAGGCGGCAGGCTGCCAATCCCGCACGTTCAACTTTTGCAGACGTTCGGCAAATTTCTGCGAAGCCGCCCCCGGCGCGGCGACGCCGGAAAGGTCGCCTTTCACATCCGCCATGAAGACCGGCACGCCGATGGCGGAAAAACTTTCCGCCAGCTTTTGCAGGCTGACGGTTTTGCCCGTGCCGGTCGCTCCGGTAATCAAGCCGTGCCGGTTGGCGAGGGCGGGGAGAAGGTCAATCTCAAGTGACGAATTTGGCAACTGCGCGCGGGCGATGGCAAGGGCGGGAACGGTCATGGCAGTAAAACTCCATATGCTAGAATCCGCCGATTCTATCAACGCTTGCAAGGTTTTGAGGTTACAACATGGCGGGTCATAGCAAATGGGCGAATATCCAGCACCGTAAAGGTCGGCAGGATGAAAAACGCGGCGCGGCATTTTCCCGTGTCGCCAAGGAAATCACCGTCGCCGCCAAAATGGGCGGCGGCGACATTGCGTTTAACCCGCGCCTGCGGCTGGCGGTCGACAAGGCGAAGGGGCAAAACATGCCCAAGGATAAAATCGACAACGCCATCAAAAAAGGCACGGGCGAACTCGAAGGCGTCGAATACGTGGAAATCCGTTACGAAGGCTACGGCATCGCGGGCGCTGCGGTGATGGTGGATTGCCTCACCGACAATAAAACCCGCACCGTGGCGGAAGTCCGCCATGCCTTCAACAAACACGGCGGCAACATGGGCACCGATGGCTCGGTGGCGTTCCAGTTCAAACACTGCGGTCAAATGGTCTTCGCCCCCGGTGTCGACGAAGCGGCATTGATGGACGCCGCCATCGAAGCGGGCGCGGAAGATGTGGTGAATAACGAAGACGGCTCCATCGAAATTCTCACCGCCCCGACCGACTTCATCACCGTCAAAGACGCCCTGAACGCCGCCGGGTTCAACCCCGAATTCGGCGAAGTCACCATGAAACCGGAAGCCGAAACCGAACTCACAGGCGACGACGCGGTAAAAATGCAAAAACTGCTGGACGCGCTGGAAGGTCTGGATGACGTGCAGGAGATTTATACGACGGCGGTGTTAGACGAGTGATGAATGCGTAAGGAATACGATTTTCCCAATGCCAAACGCGCGCGTGACGTGCCGCACCTTGCGCGTTTGCGGAAAGACCTGGGCGCGTCGGCGGCATCAAAGGCGGGTTTTCACAGCGCGAAAACCGCCAAGAGTCGACAAATGGGTCGTGTGTGTGATGAACCGTCGAATGGTGGAAGGCGCTTCGCTTTTGCCGTCGCTTCGCTTCGTCGAACCCCGCTGCCACCCTGCAGATGATGTCCGTGCGATGCTTGTTCGTCGCTCTCATAACGTTAGCTGTTGTTGCTGGCTGTGACTTCGGTTGCGGCAATGAGGTGGTGTCGAGCATTTCTTCGCCATCTCACGCCAACAGCGCAATCGTTTTCAACCGTAACTGTGGCGCGACGACTGGTTTCAATACGCAAGTATCCATAGTACAAGCAGGCGTGGCACCGTCAGGGGCTGGCAACACGCTCATCCTTGACGGTACTGTCCCGCTCAAATTACGCTGGGTATCGGAGTCTGAGCTTTTGATAACGGGCTTGGGTTCCGCCAGAGTATTCAAGCAAGAGCAATGGGTGGACGGGGTTTCAGTTGCTTATAGCAAGTGAGTGGCGGTCTAACTATTTGTCCAGGCGGACGGCTACGCCGCCACTTAACTCAAGCGTATTGAGGACTGGAAAATGATCCAAAATATGCGGCAAGGAAAAAAACGAAGCAGGAAATTTACAAAAAATACAACCTTAATCTGATAGAACTGAATGAGACACATGTCCAGAATCTGGATGATTTTCTTCCTCAGATACTACGAAAATTCAACGTGGAAGTGGACTAATTTTCGGCTTACCGTGCCGCCCGTCGTATTCGCCCAGCGTATAGCATATCGTGTGGAATGCGCTTTTCTTTTCCATCCTCATGTACGCGCTTACTTGCTACACAATGACCGCGACACCGGACGCCGGTTACCTCGAACGTTCGCCCAGTCCTACCTCATGACATTCTGTAGTGGAGTAGTACGTGCTGTTTTGCCCGAACTCCGCTACAATCGCCAGTTTTCCAGATTTTGCATACAGTGCGCGTTACCTTGTCGGGGCGGGCGCTGTTTCTGAACGGGACGGCATGAAGCACATCCGTAATTTTTCCATCATCGCCCACATTGACCACGGTAAATCCACGCTGGCTGACCGCATCATCCATTATTGCGGCGGGCTTTCCGACCGGGAGATGGAGGCGCAGGTGCTGGATTCCATGGACATCGAGCGCGAGCGCGGCATTACCATCAAGGCGCAGACGGCGGCGCTGGATTACAAGGCGCGGGATGGACAGGTCTATAACCTGAATCTCATCGACACGCCGGGACACGTGGACTTTTCTTACGAAGTGTCGCGTTCGCTGTCAGCGTGCGAGGGGGCGCTGTTGGTGGTGGACGCCTCGCAGGGCGTGGAGGCGCAGACGGTGGCGAATTGCTACACGGCGATTGAGCTGAATGTGGAAGTGTTGCCGGTGTTGAACAAAATTGACCTGCCTTCCGCCGACCCGGATAACGCCCGTCAGGAAATCGAGGATGTCATCGGGATTGACGCGACCGATGCGGTGCTGGCGTCTGCCAAGACCGGGCTGGGCGTTGAGGATATTCTCGAAGCGGTGGTGGCGCGTGTGCCGCCGCCCAGAGGGGATGCGGACGCGCCGCTCACGGCGTTGATTATTGATTCCTGGTTCGATAATTATGTGGGCGTGGTGATGTTGGTGCGGGTGGTGGATGGCGTTTTGCGGCCGAAAGATCGGATTCAGTTCATGTCCAACGGCAAGCAGTATCTCTGCGAGCAGGTCGGCGTGTTTACGCCCAAGTCGATGCAGCGGGAGGCTTTGCTGGCGGGCGAGGTGGGGTTTGTCATCTCCAATATCAAGGAACTGGATTCCGCCAAGGTGGGCGATACGGTCACGCTGGCAACCCGTCCGGCAACGGCGGCGCTGCCGGGCTTCAAGGAAATCAAGCCGCAGGTGTTCGCGGGGCTGTATCCGGTGGAAGCGAATCAGTATGACCAGTTGCGCGATTCGCTGGAAAAGCTGAAATTGAACGACGCTTCCCTGCAATATGAGCCGGAAGTTTCGCAGGCCTTGGGCTTTGGCTTTCGTTGCGGGTTTCTGGGGCTTCTGCACATGGAAATTGTGCAGGAGCGACTGGAGCGGGAATTCGACCAGGATTTGATTACCACCGCGCCGACGGTGGTTTATGAGGTGGCATTGCGCGATGGTTCGCGTTTGCAGGTGGAAAATCCTTCGCGCCTGCCGGAACTCTCGAAAATCGAGGAAATCCGCGAACCCATCATTACGACGACCATTTTTGTGCCGCAGGATTATCTGGGCAGCGTCATTACCCTCTGCAACCAGAAGCGCGGCAATCAGGTGGATATGCATTACCACGGGCGTCAGGTGAAGCTGGTCTATGAGATGCCGATGGCGGAAGTGGTGATGGACTTTTTCGACAAGCTGAAATCGGTGTCGCGTGGCTATGCGTCGCTGGATTACGAGTTCAAGGAATACCGCCCCGCCGACGTGGTGAAGCTGGATATTCTCATCAACGGCGACAAGGTGGACGCACTGTCGCTTATTGTGCATCGTTCCAATTCCCAGTATCGCGGGCGGGAACTGGCGGCTAAAATGCGCGAACTGATTCCCCGCCAGATGTACGATGTGGCGATTCAGGCGGCGATTGGCAGTAACATTCTGGCGCGCGAAAACGTCAAGGCCATGCGTAAGGATGTGCTGGCGAAGTGCTATGGCGGCGACATTACGCGCAAGAAAAAACTGCTGGAAAAACAAAAGGCCGGTAAAAAGCGCATGAAACAGGTGGGCAGCGTGGAGATTCCCCAGGAAGCGTTCCTTGCCGTGTTGCGCGTTGACAATTGATAAGGATTCCCATGAATTTTGATTTTGCGTTGATTCTTTTCGTCGTCGTCCTCCTCACGGGCGCGGTCTGGGTTGCCGATTTCCGCTTGAAAAAGCGGCGCGGCGCGCATGTGAAAGACCCGTGGTGGGTGGAATATGGCGGCAGCCTGTTTCCCGTGCTGCTGGTGGTGTTTCTGCTGCGCTCCTTCCTCGTCGAACCCTTTCGCATCCCCTCTGAATCCATGATGCCGACGCTGCAAGATGGCGATTTCATTCTGGTCAACAAATATACCTATGGTGTGCGCCTGCCCATCCTGAACACCAAAATCATCCCGGTGAACGAGCCGCAGCGCGGTGAGGTGATGGTGTTTCGCTACCCGATCAATCCCGGCGAAAATTACATCAAACGGGTGGTCGGACTGCCGGGCGACACCGTGGCGTACCAGAACAAGCGTCTGACCATAAACGACAAGGAAGTCGCGGTGGAACAGCGGGACGACTATCTGCATACAGGGAAGCTGTACTATTCTTCGCAGTTCGACGAAACGCTGGGTACGGTGACGCACAGTATCCTGAACGATGACGTCAGACCCGCCGAGATTTTTGATACACGCGATTTTCATGACTTCAAGGAAAATTGCCAATACAATACGGAAGGCGTCGTTTGCCAGGTACCCGACGGGCATTACTTCATGATGGGCGACAACCGCGACAACAGCCGCGACAGCCGTTTCTGGGGTTTTGTGCCGGAGGAAAACATCGTCGGCAGAGCATTTTTCATCTGGTTCAATTTTTCCGATCCCGAACGGATCGGTTCATTCAATTAAGTGGAAGGAGAATTTCATGAACAAGCAAAAAGGGTTGGCGTTGAGCGACTTTCTTTTCTGGACCATCATTGTCGCCGTGGTGGGGTTGATTTCCCTCACCATTCTTCCATCTTATATGGAATACATGACCATCAAGAAAACAGTGGATAACATTGCCCACCTTACGGGGGAATACAAAAACATTGATGAGGCGCGTAAAGCCTATGACAGACAGGCGAACATTGATGGCATTGAGGTGGATCCAAAGCTTACGATTCGCAAGGTGGGTCAAGGCGTTCAGATCAAATTTGCGTATGAAAAACGGGTTCCTCTGGTCGCCAATGTGAGCTTTTTGATGGAATTCGAGCATGACACGAGTTTGAGTAATTGATGTCTGCACAAACCGCCCGGCTGGAAACTTTGCTGGGCTACGATTTCAGGAATAAAACGCTCCTGACAACAGCGCTGACGCACCGGAGTTTTGGTGTGCCGCATTACGAGCGTCTGGAATTTCTGGGCGACGGCGTGCTGGATTTCGTCGTCGCCGCCATTCTTTTCCGGCGTTTTCCCGACCTGCCCGAAGGCGACCTTTCCCGTCTGCGTTCCAACCTCGTGCGTCAGGATACCCTGCACCAGTTGGCGCTCCATCTCGGTTTGAGTGATTACCTGCGACTGGGTGAAGGGGAAATGAAAAGCGGCGGGCGGCAGCGTCCTTCCATTCTGGCGGACGTGCTGGAAGCCATTTTCGGCGCGATTTATCTGGATTCCGGTTTTGAAGCCACGGCGGAGGTGATCGAACGTCTGTTCGCGGAGCAGGTCGCCGCGCTCACGCCCGGTCAGAGCATGAAAGACCCCAAGACCCGTTTGCAGGAATGGTTGCAAGGGCGGCATCTGGCGTTGCCCAACTATCATTTGCTGGGCACGAGCGGCGCGGCGCACGAGCAGATGTTTCGCGTACTCTGTCAGATTGACAGCCAACGCATTCAGGAAGAAGGCAAGGGGAGCAGTCGCAGGCTGGCTGAACAGGCGGCGGCGGCGAATGCCCTGTTGATATTGGAAGGGCAGGGCGCCTGATGAAAGAGATGGCTTCCGGTTATATCGCCATCGTCGGGCGTCCCAACGTCGGCAAATCCACGCTGTTGAATCGTCTGGTAGGCGAGAAAATCAGCATTGTGTCACGCAAGGCGCAGACGACACGGCACCGCATCATGGGCATCCTCACCCGACCCCATGCCCAATATGTTTTTGTCGATACCCCCGGTTTTCAGACCCGTTTCTCCAACGCGCTGAACCGCGCCATGAATCGGGGCGTCACGCAAACGCTCTCCGATGTCGATGTGGTTTTTTTCGTCATCGAAGCCGGACGCTTCGATAGCCGCGATGAAGCGGTGTTGCGCCTGATTCCGGCGGAGACGCCGATGATTCTGGTGGTCAATAAAACGGATCAGGTCAAGGATAAGGCGGGTCTTCTGCCTTTTCTGGCGCAGGTCGCGCAAAAACGCGACTTTGCCGCCGTGGTGCCGGTCAGCGCCAGCAAGGGCAAGCAAACCGACGACCTCTTGAAAGCCGCCCGCGACTACCTGCCGCATGAAGAACTGCTCTTTCCCGAAGACGAACTCACCGACAAAAATGAGCGTTTTCTGGCTTCCGAGTACATTCGTGAAAAACTCTTTCGCCTTCTGGGCGACGAGTTGCCCTACGCCATCACGGTGGAAATCGAAAAATTTGAAATGGCAGGCAAGCTGCGGCGCATCTATGCCGCAGTTGTGGTCGACAAGGAGAGCCACAAGGCGATGGTCATTGGCAAGGGCGGCGACACCCTGAAACGGGTCGCCAGCGAAGCGCGTCAGGATATGGAACGCCTGTTCGACGGCAAGGTGTATCTGGAAATCTGGGTCAAGGTGAAATCCGGCTGGGCAGACGATGAGCGCCTTCTGAAAAGTCTGGGTTACGAATAAATATGCCGCGCGGCAGAATCGACGCCCAACCTGCCTATGTGTTGCACACCCGTCCCTATCGGGAAACCAGTCTGCTGGTAGAAGCCTTCAGTCAGGATTTTGGTCGCATCGCGTTGCTGGCGCGCGGCGCCCGCCGACCGCATTCCGCGCTGCGCGGTCTCATCATGGCGTTTCAGCCACTGGAACTTTCCTGGTCGGGCAAGGGCGAAGTGTTCACCCTGATGAGGGCCGAATGGCAGGGCGGGCAACCCCTGCTCACCGGTCTGCCGCTGTTTTGCGGTTACTACATCAACGAACTGCTGATGCGCCTGCTGCCGCGCGAGGACGCCCATCCACGGCTGTTTGAACATTACGCGCGGATGCTTCTGCGTTTGGGGTATTCCGCGAAGGAACAGGTCGCGGAAGCCGACCTGCGGAGTTTTGAATGCGCCCTGCTCGCCGAACTGGGCTACGGTCTGACCCTGGACAGGGATTATCAGGGCAAGCCGATCATTGCCGACGCCCGCTACCGCTACGAAATCGAACGCGGGGCGGTGTTGCTGATCGACGCTGCGGATACGGCGCCATTCGCGCTCACCGGTCAATCCCTGCTCGACATGGCGCATGATGACTACCGCCATCCCACGACCAAAAGCGAAGCCAAACAACTGATTCGCCGTTTGCTGGCGCATTACCTGGATGGCGTGGAACTCAATTCCAGAACACTGTTTGGCGCGTGGGGCAGATGAACAGGCAGGCATTAATAACAACCGCCGCAAATTGATGAACGGCGTTTCGCGTAGGTGTTCACAACTGTCGGGTTCAACTTCACTTACCCACCTGCGCGCTGGGAGCGATGGCGTCCTCGCCATCGCTCCCAAGCTGTAGGTTGGGTAAGCCGCAGGCGCAACCCGACATTGGCGATTCATCGCGCGCAACCTGCCAGATACCGTGCGGATGACCAGATTGACGGATTAGTGTTGGGTTCAACTACGCTTGCCGTCAAAAGCGAGGAGCGTAGCGACGTGGCAATCCAGGCATCAGGGATCAGGTGACAGATGTCAGTATTTTCTGGAGGCAAAGCCTCCCCTGATTACTGTCACCTGACATCTGACATCTGATACCTGATACCTGATACCTGTTACCTGTTACCCGTTCCTACCATCTGATATGATGCCGTCCCCCCACAGATACATCATTTTTATGAAAAAAAATTTCCCGGTTACGCAACACGAGGTTCCCTTTCCGGAAGGGCATTACATCGTTTCCAAGACGGATCTCAACGGCGTGATGACCTATGCGAACGATACCTTCGTCAGCATGTGCGGTTTTGGGCGTGACGAGTTGATCGGGAGTCATCACAACATTGTTCGTCACCCGGATATGCCGCCGCAGGCGTTCAAGAATTTGTGGGACAGCATTCAGGCGGGGTTGCCGTGGACGGGGATTGTCAAAAACCGTTGCAAAAATGGCGATCATTACTGGGTCAATGCGCTGGTGGTGCCGGTGCGCCAAAACGACCAGACGGTGGGTTATATGTCGGTGCGGACGCCGCCTTCGCGGATGCAGGTGCAGAACGCGGAACAGCTTTACAAACGCCTGAATGACAGCGGGCAGGCATTGCCACCGCCGCCAGTACCGGGCATCCGGCTGCACAACAAGTTGACGGGGGCGACGGCGCTTGCGCTCTTGCTGTTTGTGATCAGCGCGTTGCTGGCGCTATTGGGAGTGGAAGGGCGGGCGACTGCTCTGTTGGGGCTGTCGGGCGTTATGGTCAGTGTGCCGTTGCTGGTTTGGCAGGGGCAACTCTGCGCGGGCGTGGCAGAGGCGCGGCGTTTCATGGATCACATCGCCCAGGGGCATCTCACGGATGCGATTTCCATGCATCGTCGGGATGAGCTGGGCGATCTCTATCACGCCATGATTGCCATGCAGTCACACCAGAAAGTCATGCTTTCCGAATTGTCCGAATCGGCGGGGCGGGTCAAGCAGAGTTCCGGTGAACTGGAAATCCAGATGCGCGCCATTCACGAAGAATCCGATCAGCAAACCGCCTCGCTTGCCCATATCGCGGCAGATGTGGAGGAGCTTTCCGCCGCCGCACGCGAGGTGGCTTTTGGCGCGCACGAAACCGATACGGCTGTCGCCGAATCCCGTGTTGCCCTGTCGGAAACGGTGGCGCGCATGACCGACGGACGCCATGCCTCGCGGCAGGTGGTGGAAACCATGCGGCAGGCGGGTGAAACCATGCAGCACCTGTTCGAGTCCATCCGCCAGATCGGCAAGGTTTCCCAGGGAATACGGGAAATTTCCGAGCAGACCAATCTGCTGGCGTTAAATGCCGCCATCGAAGCGGCGCGCGCGGGTGAGGCAGGGCGGGGCTTTGCCGTGGTGGCGGATGAGGTACGCAAACTTGCCGAACGCGCAGGCAACCAGACACACGAAATCGCCCAGACGGTGACGGAAATCCAGAGCGTGACCCAGGAAGCCCTGACCGCGATGGAACGGGCGCGCGAGCAGGTCGGTGGCACCGATCAGGCGCTCGACCATTCCGACGCCGCGCTGGTTCAGGTCGCCGAGCGTTGCGACAACATGAGTGTGCTGTCACAGCAGATCGCCAAGGCGGCGGCGGAAGAAGCCATGACCACGGACAATATCGCCGCCTTCATGGCGCGTATCCATAGCAGCATTGAAGGCAATGTCAGCCATTTGCACGAGGCGCACGACAGCGCCGCCCGGATGGCGAAGGTTTCTGACGATCTGCGGGAAGTGCTTTCCTGTTACATGCGGGATTAACCCCTCGACCAGGAAATGAACGACAAGCCAAGAGGCATGTCGCTCAAATGTATTTGGAAAGGAGTTTTTCTCCCCTCTTCAAATGGTCGCCGAAACTCCGCTCGCAAGAAAAGGGTTCAAGCGGAGTGAGTCAGCGCATAGAGTGGATGAGCGAAGTGTTATCCACCATATGGCATTTGTGCGCGAATATCGATCAAACGCTGTAGCGACTGCTGCTTGTGCTGATCTGTCCAATGGGGCACCTCGAATTACCCTTGTTTTTCAGCAAATCAGATCAAAAAAACTACCCGTGCTGAAATTTGGCGCAATTATTTTGAATGAAGCTCTATTTTTTGAGTGATTTTGCCTTGATTTTGCCTTAAATTGCCTAATATTTAGGCAATTTCGCCCATTTCGGGCATCAGAAGGCCAATATTCCTGCCTTCCCGAAATAGACCAGCCGCTTCAGGTTGTAACAGGTCGCCATCATCGTCATC